>NZ_CP014844.1:4079641-4379641 GCF_001598055.1 Cupriavidus nantongensis
CTTGCGGCCGATCGTCCCTGCCGGGAAGAACCGACGATCAGCGTACGCGAGGCGTTCTCCCGCGAGCAGCCCAGCCTGCTCGCCTTGCCGGAGAATCCCTATCCATGCGAACTGCAACTGGCTGTCAAGGTCGGCAAGACACCGTATGTGCGCTTCGATCTGAATGACTACACGATCCCGCATACGCATGTGCGACGCACGCTCACGGTGCGGGCCAGTCCCCGGCAGGTACGCATCCTCGATGGCACGGAACTGCTCGCCACTCATGAGCGCAGTTACGATCGCGGCGCGCAGATAGAGATTGCCGCGCACATCAATGCCTTGGTCGAACGCAAACGCGAAGCCCGCCACCATCGCGGACTTGACCATCTGGCTCGGGCGGCGCCGGCCAGCCAGGCGCTGCTGCAGCGCGCAGCGGAACGGGGCGGCAATCTGGGCAACATCACCACCCACCTGCTGCGGCTGCTCGACCGCTATGGCGCCGCTGAATTGCAAGCGGCGATCGAGGAAATCCTCGCCAGCGATGCGGCGCCTCACCAGAATCCGGTGCGCCTGGCGCTGGAGCGCCGGCGCGAGGCGCGCCAGGCACCGCCGCCCGTGGGTATCCATCTACCTGAACACGTCCGGCACAAGGACAAGCTGGTGATACCCCACCGCCTCGACATCTACGATCAGCTCACGGGAGATGCCAATGAACACGCCTGAGAACCTGCAAAGCCGTGCGAACGCCTTGCGCCTGCATGGGCTACTGGCACACTGGCCGGAGGTCGCCGACGCCGGCTGGGTGGCGCCGCTGCTGCAATGGGAAGAAGAGGAGCGCTCGCGCCGCTCGCTGGAGCGACGCATCCGGGATGCCCGACTGGGCAACTTCAAGCCCTTGTGCGACTTCGACTGGGCCTGGCCGACGCGCTGCGACCGGGCCGCCGTCGAAGAATTGATGTCGCTGGAGTTCGTCAAGGACTCGGCCAACGTCGTGCTGATCGGCCCGAACGGCGTCGGCAAATCGACCCTGGCGCTGAATCTGGCCTATCAGGCGCTCGTCCAAGGGCACACAGCGCTGTTCACCACCGCCGGCCAGATGCTCGGCGAGCTGGCCGCCCTCGACAGCGATTCGGCCTTGCGTCGACGCCTGCACCGCTATGCCTCGCCGGACGTTCTGGTCATCGACGAGGTCGGCTACCTGTCGTACTCGAACCGACATGCCGATCTGCTGTTCGAGCTCATCAGTCGCCGATATGGCGCCACCAGTACGGTGGTTACAACAAACAGACCATTCGCCGAATGGTCGGAGGTGTTCCCGAACGCCGCCTGCGTCGTCTCGCTGGTTGACCGACTGGTGCATCGTGCCGAAGTCATCGCGATCGAGGGCGAGTCGTATCGCGTCAAGGAAGCGCGTGAGCGGGCCGATCAGCGAGCAAAGAAACGCAGCGTGGCCCGGGCGGAGAAAAAGCCATCATGACGCATCTGCACCTGCCTTCAGGAATCACCAACGGGCTGGACTTCCTGATCCCAGACAACTGGTCCCCAGAACAGGCCCTCGCCGTCGTCGAACTCATCGACGATCTACGCGAGCGAATCTGCGCGCACTACCAGCTCGCACTGCATGACCTGCTGCGTGAGCAGCGCTCGCCCCCCGAGAAAAGCCTCGACGATCCGTTCTAGCCTGCACCATCCAACCCAAACAGCAAGGGGCCGCATGCGGCCCCTTGCTGTTGACCTTCTGACCCAACCATACGCCGCCATTTACTGTCGCTTTTACACCGCCGTCAACAGATGGGAAGACTTAGGGCGCGGCGCAACGAACAGCCGAGACAGACGCACCTTGGTCATCGGGTTGTAGTCGAGCCGATCCAAGCCCATCAGAAAGCTGTACACGGCAGAGATGATGTTGGACATGTAGAGGGCCTTTGCCGCGCCGTGCTTGGTCTTGACCCCGTTCAGAAATTCGACCCACTGGCCCACGGACGACTCGGCAAGCACCCACTTGTGAACTGGCCGCAGCGCGATGCGATACCACTTGTCATAGTCAGCCTTGGTCGCGGCACTGAGGGGCGCTCCCCTCTTCGTCCTGCGGCTGGACAGGAAAAGCGCCCACACGTCCGCCAGGGTATCGCTCCGGGCGCCGCGCGTACACGTGCTGTTGGCCTCGTTCATCCGCTCCAAGGCCACGGCCCTGGCCTGGGCGTAATCGAGTGTTCCTGAGTCGTCCGCCTTGGTCGCGGCGCTTCCTAACGTTCGCCTGTACTCGCCGCCTATCTCGGGCTTGAACCGGACAAACCAGACGGCCTTGCCCTTGGGCGATACCTGTAGCCCTAGGGCCGGAAATGCCGCGTCTGTGTATCGCCCTGGAAGTTTGATCAGTTTGGCCAGTACTGGGCGCTTAGACAGCGTCGCGTGGCTTGCGTTGGTGGTGCTCATTTTTCCGTGACTTTTCCGTAAGATGTGACGATTAGGCACGGAAAAGCCCGTTAGCTGCACCCGCGAGGTAGACAGAAATCCAATAAAATCAATCGTTTACGCGCAGTGCTTGGGTAGACGCAGGGGACTCAAAATCCCCCGCCGCAAGGCGTGTCGGTTCGAGTCCGACCCCGGGCACCATCACAAGATCTTCTCAAAACAAGATCTTCCGAAAATCCAGATAGCTGGAAGATTTCGTAGCCCATGCCCCGCACCGGGGGATTTTCATCAGGTGGTGGTCGGGTACAGTTTCGGTACCGTGACGTGGCGCGAGCCTCACTCCGATGACGACATGCGTATTCCGAGCAAATGGCGCGAGCCGTTCAGACAAGCGTCGATCGAACGCCAGAGCATAGGCGAATCAGGCGCTGACGTATTCCGCATCCGCCTCCATGACGGAAAGGAACTGTTTCTGAAGTCCGAGCCGCTGGGCTCGCTCAGTGAGCTTCCCGACGAGATTGCCCGTCTTCGCTGGCTGAATCGGCTTGGCCTGCCCGCGCCGTCGGTTCTCGACACGACGACGGAAGCGAACCGCCACTGGCTGCTCATGACTGCGCTGCCGGGGCGGGACCTGGCCAGCGCCACCGACCTGTCGCCGCCGCAAGTCATCGGTATCATCGCGACGGCATTGCGCGCGCTGCATCGGCTGCCCATTGCAGAATGTCCCTTCGACCACCGTCTGGAGCCGCGCATAGCGGCCGCCAAAGACCGCGTGAGTGCCGGCCTGGTCGATGAAACGGACTTCGATGAAAACAGGCTGGGACGAACCGCCACGGATCTGTTCAAAGAGCTTTTGTCTTCAAGGCCCCAGGGCCCGCATGATCTCGTGGTAGCCCACGGGGATGCCTGCCTGCCGAACTTCATGGCTGACGCGGGTCAGTTCACGGGCTTTGTCGACTGCGGCCGACTCGGCATCAGCGATCGTTTTCAGGACCTGGCACTGGCAGCACGCAGCATCGAGCGCAATCTCGGGCCGGACTGGGTCGCGCCGTTCTTTCGCGAGTATGGGGTCGTGCCTGACGAGCGACGCCTTGCGTTTTACTGCTTGCTGGACGAATTCTTCTGAGCAGTCCCACTGAGGTGACGGCCTCGTAAAGCCTGCCAGCGGAACGAGCCATGCTCAGACCTCGATTTCGTCGAGCCTGTGCGTCTTCAGCCAGTCGCGGACCAGCACATTGAGCCGCGTCTGCCAGCGCGGTCCGCTTGCCTTCAACGCTTCGAGGACATCGTCATCGAGGCGTACCGTCGTGGCAGTCTTGGTGGTACCGCGCGGCCGGCCGCGCCCTCGTTTGACAATCTTGTCCCCCTTCAGCAAGTCGGCCTGCTCGAAAAAATCGTCGGTCAATTCCGGCGCGTCATCGGGATCCACCCAAGTGGTGGAGGTAGCGCGCTTGTTCCCTTTCATTGGCTTTCCTCATGCTGATGATGCGGCGTGCCTTGCCTCGCGTGGTCCAAACCATGACCACCATGCGGCCATCCAGCGTGCCGACAGTGATATAGCGTGGCTCGGGATAGCGTTCGCGAGTGTCTTCGCCAGTGAAATGCGTGCCTGCGAAAACCTCGGAGGCCCGCGCAAAGTCGAGCCCGCGTTCGCCAAGGGTCCTGTCTCGCTTGGCGGGATCGAATTCGATGATCACGGGATTAATTGTACTTACAAATATTAATAGCCGGCAAGGGTGTTTGTACGTACGAAATTAGCCCTGCATCACCAGCCGGTTCGGTCACATCGCTTATACCTGCAATGCCTTCCGGCCGACGTTTCAGGGTGTGTCGGACAGCGCCCACTGGTGCCCCGGGGCGCGGCTTCCTATCCTATGGCATTGCCATCCCATTACCCCCGGAGCGACCATGAGCCGACTGACCCTACCCGTCCTCGCCTGCGCCGCGCTGCTGGCCGGCTGTGCCGGCGCCAACATGGAAAGCCTGACCCAGGCCGGCGGCAGCCTGTTCACCGCCGCCACGCTGTCGGACAGCAGCGTCAAGACGCTGTCTGACCAGTCCTGCGCCGAGATGGACAAGAAGAACACCATCGCACCGGCAGGCAGCACCTACGCGCGCCGGCTGGCCACCGTGATGAGTGGCCTCGGCAACACCGGGCTGCCGCTCGATGCCAAGGTCTACATGACCAAGGACATCAATGCGTGGGCCATGGCCAACGGCTGCGTGCGCGTCTACAGCGGGCTGATGGACCTGCTCAGCGACGACGAGGTGCGTGGCGTGGTCGGCCACGAGATCGGCCATGTGGCGCTGGGCCACACCAAGGCGGCGATGCAGGTGGCCTACACCGCGGCCGCGGCGCGCGGTTTGCTGGGGTCGACCGGCATTGCTTCGCTGACGGCGCTGTCGTCGTCGCAGATCGGCGCGCTGGCCGAGCAGTTCGTCAATGCGCAGTTCTCGCAGCGCCAGGAAACCGCGGCCGACGATTACTCCTTCGACCTGCTGACCAGGAACGGCGCCAACCGCCAGGCGCTGGCATCGGCGTTCCGCAAGATGTCGCAGCTCGATGGCGGACAGTCGAGCATGCTGAGTTCGCACCCGGGTTCGCTCGAGCGCGCCAAGCATATCGAAGCGCGCCTGGCCGGCGGGCGCTGAGCCCGGCGCATTCGCCCCTGCCGCCGCACCCGTCCGGGTGAGGCGGCTCCCTCCCTTCGGCGGGTGCGCGCCGCGCCCTCGCGCGCCGCCCTCGCGCGCCGCCATCGAGCCCGTTCCACGCAGGCGCGCCATCCCGCACGCGCATTGTTGACTGCGTTTAATTCACCGACAAAAGCTTTCACTACGCCAGCCCGGGAGCGGCAGAGATAATCCTCTCGCTGCCTCGACACGGCCATGCCGTCGCACGTGCTGCCTGCGTGCCGGCACCGCAAACGGCCAGCGTCGCCACGATCGCCCTCGCGCCCGGGGCCGGTATGCCGCGCCACGCACCGCGGCACCTGCGCTCGCGTCGCCTGAGAGGCCGAGCCCCAGCGCCCCCACGCCCGGATGCCACAACTCGCCCAACCTGCCTCACTCGTTCCAGGAGCCTTCGATGGATTGGTTGCATGAGATTTTCCAGAAGTCGCCGGAGTCCGCGCTGTTCCTTGCGCTGGCGGTCGGCTACGCGATCGGCAAGATCACCTTCGGGCGTTTCCAGCTGGGCGGCGTGGCCGGCTCGCTGCTGGCCGCGGTGGTGATCAGCCAGGCCGGCGTCGAGATCGACAACGGCGTCAAGGCGGTGATGTTCGCGGTCTTCATCTACGCGGTGGGCTATGAGAGCGGCCCGCAGTTCTTCAACTCGCTGAACCGCAGCTCGCTGCGCGAGATCGCGATGGCGGTGTTCATGGCGGTGTGCGGGCTGGTCACGGTGGTGGTGCTGGCCAAGCTGTTCCATCTCGACAAGGGTCTCGCGGCGGGCCTTGCCGCCGGCGGCATGACGCAGTCGGCGATCATCGGCACTGCGGGCGATGCCATCACCAAGCTGGGGTTGCCGCCCGACCAGGTCAAGGCGATGCAGGCGAACGTCGCGATCGGCTATGCGGTGACCTATGTGTTCGGCTCGCTCGGCGCCATCATCGTCTGCGTCAATATCCTGCCCCGCTTCATGAAGACGGACCTGAAGACCGACGCCAAGAAGGTCGAGGCCAGGCTCAACGGCGGCCTGCCGCAATACGGGCCGGGCCAGCGCGGCGCGCTGCCGCGGCTGGTGGGCCGGCTGTATCGCGTCAACGATGCATCGGGACAGACTGTCGCGCAGCTGGAAATGGGCGGCGAGGACCTGGTCACCGTCGAGAAAGTCCAGCGCGGCGGCAAGCAGATCGAAGTCACGCAGGACCTGGTGCTGCAGCACGACGACCTGGTGCTGCTGGTGGGACGCCGCGATGCCATCGTGCCGACCGCCGCGCAGATCGGCGAGGAAGTGGCCGATGCCGACGGCATGGGCGCGGTGATGCAGTCGCGCAACGTGGTGTTCACCGCCAAGGGCATGAACAACAAGACCGTCGCCGAGATCGTCGAGATGGTCGGGCGCGACATGCGCCATGGCGTCTATATCGAGCGCATCGAGCGCTATGACCACCCGCTGCCGCTGCTGCCCGAGCTGAAGCTGCAGCACGGCGACGTGATCACGCTGTACGGCACCCCGGCCGATACCAGGCGCGCGGCGCAAAGCGCCGGCTACGAGCTGGTGCCGAGCGAGAAGACGGACTTCGTCTACTTCGGCGCCGGCGTGCTGGTGGGCCTGCTGGTGGGCCTGCTGGTCTGGCGCATCGGCTCGATTCCGCTGACGCTGGGCGCCGGCGGCGGCGCGCTGCTGTCCGGGCTGGTGTTCGGCTGGGCCCGCTCCAAGCACAAGATGTTCGGCGCCATGCCGACCGCCGCGTGCCAGCTGCTGAAGGACTTCGGCCTGGCCGCGTTCGTCGCCATCGTCGGCATCAACTCCGGCCTGCAGGCGGTGACCACGCTGCGCCAGAGCGGCCTGACCATCTTCATCCTGGGCGCGGTAGTGACGCTGCTGCCGCTGTTCCTGACCATGCTGTTCGGCCGCTACGTGCTGAAGTACGACAACGCCGCGCTGCTGGCCGGCGCGCTGTCGGGCTCGCGCAGCGCCAACCCCGCCTTCGGCGGCATTCTCGACAAGGCCGAAAGCCCGGTGCCGACGGTGCCGTTCGCCATCACCTACGCGCTCGCCAACGTGCTGCTGACGCTGCTGGGCCCGCTGGTGGTGGGGCTGGTCTAGCGCATTTCCCTTTGCCCTCTCCGCTGC
Organism: Cupriavidus nantongensis; assembly: GCF_001598055.1. Lineage (NCBI taxonomy): Bacteria > Pseudomonadati > Pseudomonadota > Betaproteobacteria > Burkholderiales > Burkholderiaceae > Cupriavidus > Cupriavidus nantongensis. The sequence goes on from NZ_CP014844.1 coordinate 4,086,837, forward strand.
TGCGCGGGCCGTGCCGACGGTACCGGCCCGCCAACCCAACCGACAAGCGTCTACACAGGAGCAAGCCATGAGCAAGTTCGATATCTCCAAGCTGTCCAGCCTCTCGCCGTTCGAACTGAAGGATGAACTGATCAAGCTGGCCAGCAGCGACGCCGAGCGCCTGATGCTCAACGCCGGCCGCGGCAATCCCAATTTCCTGGCGACGGTGCCGCGCCACGGCTTCTGGCAACTGGGGCTGTTCGCGATGCGCGAATCGGAGCGCTCGTTCTCGTACATGCCGGAGGGCGTCGGCGGGTTCCCGCGCCGCGAAGGCATCGAGGAGCGCTTCGACCTGTTCGCGCGCGAATTTGCCGACACCCCCGGGGTGAAGTTCCTGGCCGGCGCGGTGTCGTACGTGCGCGACCAGCTCGGCCTGAGCGCGGGCGACTTCCTCTACGAGATGTGCGAAGGCATCCTGGCCTGCAACTACCCGGTGCCCGACCGCATGCTCAGGCTGTCGGAAACCATCGTCAGCCAGTACATCCGCAAGGAGATGATCGGCGACCATCCCTTTATCGGCGACTTCGACCTGTTCGCGGTCGAGGGTGGCACCGCGGCCATGACCTACCTGTTCAACACCATCCGCGAGAACCACCTGCTCAAGGCCGGCGACACCATCGCGCTGGGCATGCCGATCTTCACCCCTTACATCGAGATCCCCGAACTGAACGACTACCAGCTGGTGGAGCTGTCGGTCGACGCCGATCCGGATTCGCGCTGGCAGTACTCGAAAGAGCAGCTCGACAAGCTGCGCGACCCCAAGGTCAAGGCCTTCTTCCTGGTCAACCCGAGCAACCCGCCGTCGGTGCGCATGAGCGACGAGAGCCTGGAATACCTGGCCTCGATCATCGAGGAACGCCCGGACCTGATCATCCTGACCGACGATGTCTACGGCACCTTTGCCGACAACTTCGTCTCGCTGTTCGCGATGTGCCCGCGCAATACCATCCTGGTGTATTCGTTCTCGAAGTACTTCGGCGCGACCGGCTGGCGCCTGGGCGTGATCGCCACCCATCGCGACAATATCTTCGACCTGCAGATCGGCAAGCTGCCGGAAGCCACACGCCAGGAACTGAACAAGCGCTACAGCTCGATCACCACCGAGCCGCAGAAGCTGAAGTTCATCGACCGCCTGGTTGCCGACAGCCGCACCGTGGCGCTGAACCACACCGCCGGCCTGTCGACGCCGCAGCAGGTGCAGATGGTGCTGTTCTCGCTGTTCTCGCTGATGGATACGCCGGACCACTACAAGAACGCGATGAAGCGGCTGATCCGCAGCCGCAAGGCCGCGCTCTACCGCGAGATCGGCATTGCGCCGGAGAGCGACGATGCCAACGCCGTCGACTACTACACGTTGCTCGATCTGGAGCAGCTCGGCGGCAAGGCGCTCGGGCCGGACTTCGTCAAATGGGTGCTGAATTCGGTCGAGCCCAACGAGCTGCTGTTCCAGCTGGCCGACGAGGCCGGCGTGGTGCTGCTGCCGGGTCGCGGCTTCGGCACCCGCCATCCGTCCGGACGCGTGTCGCTGGCCAACCTGAACGAAGCGGACTACGCCAAGATCGGGCGCTCGATCCGCAAGCTGTTCGAGGTCTATGTGGAGAAGTACAACGAGGTCACCGGCAGCAAGGCGAACAAGCACGTGGTGAAAAAGTAAGCCTGCACCGGCGTGCCATGGGCCCGGCATTGCGCCGGGCCTTTTTTCGTCCTGCTGATTTTTTCGTACCGCTGGTCTTTCAGCGCGACTCGACGAATTCCAGCACCGTCGCCAGCATGCCGCGCAGCGCCGGCTGCAGCGCCGTGGCGCGCGCCTCGTCATAGGCGAACGGATACACCTCGCTCATGTAGGCGCACTGCGACAGCTCCAGCTGCACCGCGTGCACGCCGTCGGCCGGCTTGCCGTATTGCCGCGTGATGTAGCCACCCTTGAAGCGCCCGTTGAGCACCGCGGTATGGCCCGGCACCGCACTGGCCTGCTCCAGCAACTGGCCGGCGAGCGCGGCGTCGCAGCTGTCGCCGTTGGCGGTGCCGAGGTTGAAGTCGGGCAGCTTGCCGTCGAAGAAGCGCGGCAGCACCGAGCGGATCGAATGCGCATCCCACAGCGCGACCGTGCCATGCGCGGCCTTCAGCCGTGCCAGTTCGCCGGCCAGCGCCTGGTGGTACGGGCGCCAGATCGCGTCGCGGCGCGCGGCGATCTCGGCGTCGTCGGGACCGTTGCCGTCGGCATAGAGCGGCGTCTTGTCGAAGGTATCGACCGGGCACAGGCCGGTGGTGTCCTGGCCGGGATACAGGTTGGCATTGTCGGGCGGGCGGTTCAGATCGACCACGTAGCGCGAGTGCGTGGCCGCCAGCACCGACGCGCCCAGTTCGCGGGCGAAGTCGTACAGGCGTTCCAGGTGCCAGTCGGTGTCGGGCACGGTGCGGGCCTCGGCGGTCAGGCGCTGCGAGACCGATGCGGGCAGGTGCGTGCCGACATGCGGCATCGATACCAGCAGCGGGCGCGTGCCCCGGTGCAGGGTAAAGGCGGGGGTATCGGTGGAAAAGGACATGGTGGTTGCAATGCAGTGGGCGTGCGCCCGGTTTCAGTCAGCCAGCAGGCTGGCGCGCGCCGCGATAAACAGGCGCCCGGCTTCCGCCTGCAGCGGATGCGCGCCATGCTGCACGCGGCTGCGGCCGGCGGTGCGGACTTCCGCTAGTGTCTCATGGCCGTGGCAGGCGAACACGTGCGTGGCCAGTGCCTGGGGCCCGTCAAGGCCCGCCAGCGTCGGATGCGCGCCGTCCAGCACGACGAAGTCGGCCTGCTGGCCTGCTGCCAGTCCGGCCACCGCGCGACCCGCTGCGCGTGCGCCGCCGGCCACCGCTTCCAGGTACAGGCGATCGGCCACTTGCGCGTGCGTGTCGGATGCCAGCACGTTGCGACGCTGCAGGCCAAGCCGCTGCCCGTATTCGAACAGCCGCAGCTCCTCCGCCACGCTGACGCTGGCATGGCTGTCCGAGCCGATACCCCATGCGCCCTGCTGCGCCAGGTAGGGCGCGGCCTCGAACACGCCGTCGCCCAGGTTGGCCTCGGTGGTCGGGCAGATGCCGGCCACCGCGCCGCTATGCGCCAGGCGCCGGCGCTCGTCCCAGTCCATATGGGTGGCGTGCACCAGGCACCAGCGCGCATCGACTTCGACATGGTCGAACAGCCACGTCACCGGCCGCGTGCCCGACCAGGCGATGCAGTCGTCGACCTCCTTCTGCTGCTCGGCGATATGGATATGGACCGGCGCCTGCGCGTCGATCGCGCGCAGTCCCGCCAGCGCATGCAGCAGGCTTGCCTCCGGCACCGCGCGCAGCGAGTGCGGTGCCAGCCCGAGGCGTGCGCCGGCCTGCGCGCACGCGGGCTGCAGCCGTTCCAGCAGCTTCAGCATCGCATCGGTGTCGTGCAGGAAGCGCCGCTGACCTTCCAGCGGCGGCTGGCCGCCAAAGCCAGCGCTCTGGTACAGCACCGGCAGCAGCGTCATGCCGATGCCGGTGCGCTGCGCCGCGCGCAGCAGCCGCAGCGACATCTCGGCGGCATCGGCATAGGGCCTGCCGCCTTCGTCGTGATGCACGTAGTGGAACTCGCACACGCTGGTGTAGCCGGCGCGCAGCATCTCGATATAGAGCTGGGTCGCGACCGCTTCCAGCGTGTCGGGCGAGAGCCGCTGCGCGAAGCGGTACATCAGCGTGCGCCAGCTCCAGAACGAATCGGCGCCGGCCGGATCGTCGCCCTGCGGGCGGCTGCGGAATTCGGTCAGGCCGGCAAAGCCACGCTGGAACGCATGCGAATGCAGGTTGGGCATGCCCGGCAGCACCGGGCCCGCCGCCTGCGGCACGCCGGCGGCGGGCGCCGCGCCCGGCTGCACGGCGGTGAAGCGGCCGTGCTCGTCCCATGCCAGCAGCACGTCGCGGGCCCAGCCGTCCGGCAGCAGCGCAAACGGCGCGAACAGTTGCGTGCCGCTCATGCCGTGGCTCCCGCGCAGGCATGCACGCGCCCCTGGCGCACCACCGTCGCGACCGGATTGCGGCCGAACCAGTAGGCCAGCTCGGCGGGAGAATCGATGCGCCACAGCGCGAAATCGGCGACCCGTCCCACCGCCAGGCGCCCATGGCGATCGGCGGCGCCCAGCGCGCGCGCCGCGTGCGCGGTGACGCCGGCCAGCGCTTCGGGCACCGTCAGGCGGAACAGCGTGCAGGCCATATTCATCATCAGCAGCAGCGAGGTCACCGGTGAGGTGCCGGGGTTATGGTCGGTGGAGATCGCCATCGGCACGCCGTACTGGCGCAGCAGCGCGATCGGCGGCAGCTTGGTGTCGCGCAGGAAGTAGTAGGCGCCCGGCAACAGCACCGCGACCGTGCCGGCTTCGGCCATCGCGGCCACGCCCGCCTCGTCGAGATGCTCGAGATGGTCGGCCGAGAGCGCGCGATGGCGTGCCGCCAGCGCGGCTCCGCCCAGGTTGCTGAGCTGCTCCGCATGCAGCTTGACGCGCAGCCCATGGCGCGCGGCGGCGTCGAACACACGCTCGGTCTGCGCGATCGAGAAACCGATCGACTCGCAGAAGGCATCGACGGCATCGACCAGGCCCTCTTCGGCCAGCGCCGGCAGCATGGTGTTGCAGACCAGCTCGATATAGTCGTCGGCCCGGCCCGCGTATTCCGGCGGCAGCGCATGTGCGCCGAGGAAGGTGGTGTAGACCGAGATGCCGAAATGCTCGCCCAGCCGGCGCGCCACGCGCAGCTGCTTGCGCTCCGCTTCCAGGTTCAGGCCATAGCCGGACTTGATCTCGATGGCGGTGACACCCTCGGCCAGCAGCGGCTGCAAGCGCGCCGCGGCCTGCGCGAACAGCGCGTCTTCGTCGGCAGCGCGCGTGGCGCGCACCGTCGAGACGATGCCGCCGCCGGCGCGCGCGATCTCTTCATAGCCGGCACCGGCCAGGCGCATCGCGAATTCGTCGGCGCGCTGGCCGCCGTAGACCAGGTGCGTGTGGCAGTCGACCAGCCCCGGCGTGATCCAGGCGCCGTTAGCGTCATGGCGCGGCGCACCGCGCCAGGCTTCGGGCAGGTCCGCTGCCGCACCGAGCCAGGCGATGCGTCCGTGCTCGACCACCAGCGCGGCATCGCGGACCGCCTGTGCGGGATCGGCGTCGGGCAGCAGGTGGCAGTTGTGCCAGACACCGTCCGCGCTGGGCGCGGCGGATGCATAGGTCAGCGTCATTGAGCGGGCTCCATTTCCAGGGTGACGCACAGACACAGCGCCGCATCACCAGCGGGTTCAAACGCAACGCAAGATGCGGACGCGGCCGGGCCAGCGAGCAGGCCGTCGCCCGCTTGCAGCAGCGTGGCGGCATCTTTCGCCTGCCAGGCACCGTTGACGGCCAGCAGGCACAGCGTGTGGCTGCCAGTGCTGACCGCAAACCCTGCGCGGAACGCTTCGACGCGCGCGCGGCAGTGTCCGCGCCGCGTCATCACGTTGAAGTCGCGCGTGGCGCCATCGAGCAGCGTCGCCTGCAGGCTGGTATCGCCGGAAAACGCGAACGGCTCGCCGACGCCGGCCAGGCGATGGCTGAAGCTGCCGTCGTCAGCGCGCAAGGTCACGCCCGCGCCGTCGAGCAGCACGATCTGGCGATCGATGCCCGGGAACGCCGAGAACGGGCCATCGCGTTCGATATCGGCCACGCTCAGGCGCCAGACGAAGTCATCCATGCCGGCACCCGGCGGCCACACCGCGATCTCGCGCGTGTTGCCGCCGCCGTTCTTCCAGCGCGTGGGTGCGATATCGGCCAGCGTGAAGGATTGAATCAGCGCCGGGCTCATGCGTCCTTCACCATCGGCAGGTCCAGGCCCTTCTCGTGCGCGCAGGCGATGGCGAGGTCATAGCCCGCATCCGCATGGCGCATCACGCCGGTGGCCGGATCGTTCCACAGCACGCGCTCGATGCGCCTTGCCGCCGCGTCGGTGCCGTCGCACACGATCACCACGCCGGAATGCTGCGAGAAACCCATGCCGACGCCACCACCGTGATGCAGGCTGACCCAGGTGGCGCCGCCGGCGGTGTTCAGCAGGGCGTTCAGCAGCGGCCAGTCCGACACCGCGTCGGAGCCATCGCGCATCGCTTCGGTCTCGCGGTTGGGCGACGCCACCGAGCCGCAGTCCAGATGGTCGCGGCCGATCACCACCGGCGCTTTCAGCTCGCCCGACTTCACCATCTCGTTGAAGGCCAGCCCGGCGCGATGGCGCTCGTCCAGTCCCACCCAGCAGATCCGTGCCGGCAGGCCCTGGAAGGCGATGCGGTCGTGCGCCATGTCGAGCCAGCGATGCAGGGCCTTGTCCTCGGGGAACAGCTCCTTCATCTTGGCGTCGGTCTTGTAGATATCCTCGGGATCGCCGGACAGCGCGACCCAGCGGAACGGCCCCTTGCCGCGGCAGAACAGCGGGCGGATATAGGCCGGAACGAAACCGGGGAAATCGAAGGCGTTCTGCACGCCTTCGTCGAACGCGACCTGACGGATGTTGTTGCCGTAGTCGACCGTCGGCACGCCCATCTTCTGGAAGTCGAGCATGGCCCGCACGTGTTTGACGATCGACGGACGCGCGGCGGCCTCCACCGACTTGGGATCGTGCTGGCGCGCCTGCTCCCACTGCGCGACGGTCCAGCCTTGCGGCAGGTAGCCGTTGACCAGGTCGTGCGCCGAGGTCTGGTCGGTGACGATATGCGGCCGCATGCCGCCGGCCTGCGCGCGCTTTGCCAGTTCCGGCACGATGTCGGCGGCGTTGCCGAGCAGGCCGACCGAGATCGCTTCCTTCCTTGCCGTGGCCTCGGCGATCATCGCCAGCGCTTCGTCGAGCGTGGTCGCCTTCTTGTCGAGGTAGCGCGTGCGCAGGCGGAAGTCGATGCGCGATTCCTGGCATTCGATCGCCAGCACGCAAGCGCCCGCGAGCACGCCCGCCAGCGGCTGCGCGCCGCCCATGCCGCCCAGGCCCGCGGTCAGGATCCACTTGCCCGACAGGTCGCCGCCGTAGTGCTGGCGGCCGGCCTCGACAAAGGTCTCGTAGGTGCCCTGCACGATGCCCTGGGTGCCGATGTAGATCCACGAGCCTGCGGTCATCTGCCCGTACATCATCAGACCGGCGCGATCGAGCTCATTGAACTTGTCCCACGTGGCCCAGTGCGGCACCAGGTTGGAGTTGGCGATCAGCACGCGCGGCGCATCCGGGTGCGTGCGGAACACGCCGACCGGCTTGCCCGACTGCACCAGCAGCGACTCGTCTTCACCGAGCCGGCGCAGGCTGTCCAGGATGGCATCGAAGCATTCCCAGTTGCGCGCGGCCTTGCCGATGCCGCCATACACCACCAGGTCCTGCGGGCGCTCGGCCACGTCAGGGTCGAGGTTGTTCTGGATCATGCGGTAGGCGGCTTCGATCAGCCAGTTCTTGCAGTGCAGCCGGGTGCCGCGCGGCGCGCGGATCTCGCGCTGGCCGCGTTGCAGGGATTGGGATTCGGGAGCGTTCATCGTTTGTTCTCCTTTTGGGATGGCGCTGGTGGCGCGATCGATTCAGGCGGATGCCACTTGGTACGTGATATCAACCTGCGTTAGTCGGCAAAATTTCGCGTACGGCCGCAGGCCACCCCGCCCCCGCATCGCCCTGCACCACCCACTGCTTCATCGCTTCGATATCCGGCGCCAGGTAACGGTCGCCCTCGACAAAATCCACCCGCGCGCGGATGCGGGCCAGTTCCTGCTCCACCAGCGGCGACGACTTCAGCGGCCGGTGGAATTCGATCCCCTGCGCCGCGGCCATGGCCTCGATGCCGACCACCACCGCGGTGTTGGCCGCCATCTCGCCCAGCCGGCGCGCACCGTAGGTGGCCATCGACACATGGTCTTCCTGGTTGGCCGAGGTCGGCAGGCTGTCGACGCTGGACGGATGCGCCAGCGACTTGTTCTCCGAGGCCAGCGCGGCGGCCGTCACCTGCGCGATCATGAAGCCCGAGTTCAGGCCGCCATCGCGCACAAGGAACGGCGGCAGGCCGGACAGGCCGGTATCGAGCAGCAGCGCCAGCCGGCGCTCGGAGATCGCGCCGATCTCGGCGATCGCCAGCGCGATAATGTCGGCGGCAAAGGCCACCGGCTCGGCGTGGAAGTTGCCGCCGGAGACCACATCGCCCTGCTCGGAGAACACCAGCGGGTTGTCCGACGCGGCATTGGCCTCGATCTGCAGGATGCGCGCGGCGTGCTGCAGGTTGTCCAGGCACGCGCCCATCACCTGCGGCTGGCAGCGGATCGAGTACGGGTCCTGCACGCGCCCGCAGGCCTTGTGCGAATCGACGATCTCGCTGCCATCCAGCATCGCGCGCACCGCGCCGGCCACGGCGATCTGGCCGGCCTGGCCGCGCGCCGCATGGATGCGCGCATCGAACGGCTTGACCGAGCCCTTGATCGCCTCGAGCGACAGCGCGCCGGCGACCAGGCCCGCGGCAAACGCGTCTTCGGCGGCGAACAGCCCGGCCAGCGCCAGCGCGGTCGACACCTGGGTGCCATTGAGCAGCGCCAGGCCCTCCTTCGGGCCCAGTTCGAAAGCCTGCAGGCCGGCATGCGCCAGGCCTTCGGCGGCCGGCACGCGCTTGCCGCCGACCAGCACCTCGCCCACGCCGATCAGCGTGCACGACATATGCGCCAGCGGCGCCAGGTCGCCCGACGCGCCGACCGAACCCTTGGCCGGGATGCACGGCGTCACGCCGTGGTTGACCAGCGCCAGCAAGGCCTCGATCAGCTCCGGACGCACGCCGGAATGGCCGCGCGCGAGGCTGACCGCCTTGGTGGCCAGGATCAGGCGCACCGTATCTTCGGCCAGGTCCGGGCCGGTGCCAACGCTGTGCGACAGCACCAGGTTGCGCTGCAGCTGCGCCAGCTTGTCGTTGGGGATGCGCGTCTGCGCCAGCTTGCCGAAGCCGGTGTTGATGCCGTAGACCACGGCGTCGGCGTCGATGATGTCCTGCACCGTGGCCTGCGCGGCGCGCACGCCGGCCCAGGCGGAATCGGCCATGGCCAGGCGCACTTCGCCGCGATAGATGCGGCGCAGGTCGGACAGGGTGACTTGGCCCGGCTGCAGGGTCAGCAGCGGACGGGAGGCTTGGTCATGTGGGCTGTCAGTCATTTGTATGTTCCTGTCTATACAGCTTAGGTAAACAGCTTAGGTAAAAATTTGAGTTAGCAGGCGGATTCTTGTGGAATCAGCCGAACGCGGGATTGCCGTCGGCGCGGAAGCGGCTGCCGAGGCGATAGCGGTTGCCCGGATGCAGGCAGCGTACGAAAGTCACCGGCACGCCATTGGTCCAGGTGCGGCGCGTCAGCATCAGGCAGGCCTGCGTCGGCGGCATTTCGAGCTGCGCAGCCTGCTCCGGCGTCGCGGCAATGGCATCGACCACATGCTCGACCTGGTCGTAGGGCACGTGGCGCAGCAGGTATTCGCCGGGCTGGGTCGCGCTGAAATCCTGGGTGATGAAGTCTGGCGCCACGCGCGGATTGACGTAGCGGTCCTCCAGCTGCACCGGCACGCCGTCCTCGCGGTGCACGCAGACGGAATGGAACACCGACTCGCCGGTGCGCAGCTCCAGCGCCGCGGCCACTTCGATGGACGCCGAGACCCGCTCGACCAGGATCACGTCGCAGGCGTAGTCATGCCCGCGCATGCGGATCTCGTCCTGCAGGTTGACCACCGACAGCAGCGTCGACTGCGGCTTGTGCTCGGCGACGAAGGTGCCCACGCCGGCCACGCGCACCACCCGGCCCTGCTCCTGCAGCTCGCGCAGCGCCCGGTTGACGGTCATGCGCGAGACGCCGAAGCGGTTCACCAGTTCCTGTTCCGACGGCACCCGGTCGCCCGGCTGCCACGCGCCGCTCTGGATCTGGCGGGCGATGTACTCCTTCACCTGCTGGTAGAGCGCGGTGGGAGAGGCAGAAGCGGAAGTCGGGGTGCCGGCGGCGTGGTTCATAAGGTCTTAGTGCTCGGCCGCGGCCATGGCCTCGGCGCGGATTTCCTCGGTCAGCCGCGCCTTGAGCGCGGAGAACTCGGGAGTGGTCTTGATCGTGTAATGGCGCGGATGCGGGAAATCGACCGCGATCTCGCTCTTGATCCGACCCGGCCTGGCGGAAAACACCGCCACCCGGTTGGCCATGAAGATGGCCTCGTCGATATCGTGGGTCACGAATAATACCGTCTTGCGCGACGCCTCCCAGATGCCCAGCAGCAGCTCCTGCATCAGCACGCGGGTCTGGTTGTCGAGCGCGCCGAAGGGCTCGTCGAGCAGCAGGATCTTGGGATCGTTGGCCAGCGCGCGCGCAATCGCGGTGCGCTGCTGCATGCCGCCCGACAGCTGCTTGGGGAAGTGGTGCTCGAAGCCGCGCAGCCCCACGCGCTGGATAAAGAAGTCGCTGCGCTCCTTCTGCTCGGCCGCGCTCATGCCGCGCTCGCGCAGGCCGAAGCGCACGTTCTGCTCGATCGTCAGCCATGGGAACAGCGTGTACGACTGGAACACCATGCCGCGGTCCGCGCCCGGCGCGAACACCGGCTGGCCGTCGAGCAGCACGCGCCCGCTGGTCGGGGTATCCAGCCCCGCGACGATGCGCAGCAGCGTGGACTTGCCGCAGCCCGACGGGCCCAGGATGGTGACGAAGTCGTTGTCGCGGACTTCGAAGTCGACCGGCTGCAGCGCCAGCGTCTGGCCGCCGCGCGGGTTGGAGAAGGTCCGCGAGACCTGCTGGATGGACAGTGCGCTCATTGGATCGAACTCCACGGGAACAGGCGCTGGTTGGCGCGCTTGAAGACAAGGTCCGAGACCAGGCCGATGCAGCCGATCACGATGATGCCGAAGATGATCTGCCCGGTATTGAGCAGCGCCTGGCTGTCGGTGATCATGTGGCCGATGCCCGACGACGAGCCGATCAGCTCGGCCACGATCACGTAGGTCCAGGCCCAGCCCAGCACCAGCCGCAGGATCTCGGCGATTTCCGGCGCCGCGCCCGGGATCAGCACGCGCCGCACGATGCCGGCGCTGTTGGCGCCCAGCGTGTACGCGGCCTCGACCAGGTCCTTGCGCGCGCCGCCGACCGCCACCGCCACCATCAGCACGATCTGGAAGAACGAGCCGATGAAGATCACCAGCAGCTTCTGGGTCTCGCCGATGCCGGCCCACAGGATCAGCAGCGGGATGAAGGCCGACGCCGGCAGGTAGCGGCAGAACGAGACAAAGGGCTCGAAGAAGGCCTCGGCCGCCTTGTACGCGCCCATGAAGATGCCCAGCGGCACCGCGATCACCGCCGCCAGCACGAAGCCGCCGACCACCCGCCACACGGTCATGCCGATGTCGCCGATGAAGTTGTACTCGGTGAACAGGGTCATGCCCTCCCTGGCCATCGTCATCGGGTCGGCCAGGAACGTGCGCGGCACGAAGCCGCCCAGCGTCACCACGGCCCACACGCCGAAGAACAGCACGAAGAAGGACAGGCCCAGCATCCAGCGGGTGTTGGGCGCCACCGGCACCAGCGGTGCCAGCCACGGATGGCGCCGGCGCTGCGGCGCTTCCCCGGCGGGGGCCGCCACGGCCGCGGCCGGGGCGGGTGAACCTATACGGGCTTGCGTCATGACGTCACGCCTCCTGAGAGCTGCCGGGTTACTTGAGGAAACGCGCGTCGTACAGCCTGGTCACGTCCGGCACCTGGCGGATCACGCCGATGTCGAGCAGCACCGCGGCGGCTTCCTTGCTGAAGCTGGCGAGCTCGCCCTCGAAGAATTTCTTGTTGGCCTCGCGGTCCTGCCAGCGCAGGTAGGCCGACGACTTGGCGAACTGCTCGCCGGTCTGCTTGACCGCCGCGCCCATGATGTCGTTGGCTTTGCCCGGCTCCTTGCGGATCATCTCGAGCGCCTCGAAGTAGCTGTCGACCAGCGCCTGCGCAGCCTTGGGATTGTCCTTGAGCCACTTGGGCGCGCAGCCGAGCGTGTCGGTCACCATCGGATAGTCGAGCGTGGTGGCCAGGATCTTGCCCTTGTCCGGGTTCTGGCGCACCGTCGACAGGTACGGCTCATAGGTCATGGCGCCGTCGTTCTGCCCGGCGACGAAGGCCTGCGCCGCCGCCTGCGGCGACAGCGTGGTGGTCTTGACGTCCTTGAGCGACATGCCGTTCTTCTTCAGCATCCACGCCAGCCCGAAGTAAGGGGCGGTGCCCGGCGCATCGACGCCGATGGTCTTGCCCTTCAGGTCGGCAAAGCTCTTCACGTCGGCGCGCACCGCCAGGCCGTCGGCGCCGTAGGACTTGTCGAGCTGCACGATCTGGGTGATGGGAACGCCATTGGCGTTCCAGGCCACATGGGTTTCCACGGTGGTGGCCGCGCACTGGATCGCACCGGAGGCCAGCGCCAGGTGGCGGTCCTTCTGCGGGATCATCTTGATCTCGACGTCGACGCCGTTCTTCTTGAAGATGCCCGCCTTGTCGGCCAGCGTCAGCGGCGCGAAGCCGGTCCAGCCGCTCATGCCCAGCGTCACCGGCGTGTTCTGCGCCTGCGCCGCGCCGGCCGCCAGGGCCGCGGCCAGCATTGCGACCTGCCCTGCCACCCGACCGCGAAACCTGCTTGGATTCCTCATTTGTACGCTCCTTTGGTGTGTCCGTCGACGGCAGGCCATGCGTGTGGCCGTGCTCGTTTTCGGGCATTAAACAATGCCTGTATATACAAGTCAACGTAGGGCTTCCACCAAGCAACCAGGCGGATAATCGCCTTAAAAAGCGCATTCCGCCGCGGAGTCGGCTTTCGAGCGATGCACCGTACTGGACCCAGGCGTGAGCGTCGGCACCAGTCAGGCGCGTGAAAAGCGTTGCTGTATAGACAGGAACCAGAAGACGCGGTGAGGCAGCAAGCCCCGTGCCAGCGGCACCGAGATCACCACGTTGGAGGAGCAATCAGCCGAAGAAGTCGGCGACGGTGGGATAGCGCAGCCGCAGCCGCAGTTCGCGCTTGAGCCGGCGGTTGTCGAGCCGGCGCGACTCGCTCATAAAGCTCAGCAGGGTCTTGTCGATCACCTGGAGCGCCTCGCCGCGCGTGATGCGCGGCGGGCGCGGCAGCCCGCGGCGCTCAGCGACGAGGTCGAAGTAATCGGCCATGCGCAGCTCGGTATCGTCGCTGGCGTGGACCACGCGCTGCGGGCGGCCGCGGAACAGCGCCGCCACCATGATGCGGGCAAGGTCGTCGGCATGGATGTGGCTGGTGTAGACGTCGTCCTGCGACACCAGTGCCGGCGTGCCGCGCTTGAGCCGGGCCAGCGGCAGGCGATCCTCGGCGTAGATGCCGGGGATGCGCACCACGCTGGCGCGCCAGCCGGCGTCGCGGCCGAATGCGCGCACCGCCTGCTCGGCGGCGACGCGGCGGCGCGCGCGCGCGGTCTGCGGCCGCACGGCGTGGAATTCGGCCACGCGCGCGCCCTGGCGGTCGCCGTAGACGCCGGTGGTGCTGGCGTAGACAAACGCAGCGCGGGGCCGGGTACGGTCGGGTAGAATGGCGGGCTCGCCGGGCAGCATGCCGGCCGCGGTGCGGGCACGGCGCCCTGCAGTCCGCCGCCATGAAGTCCGGCGCAATGCGGCGAGCAGTGCACGCGTGCGCGGATCGCCTTCGCCCTGACCGGGTGGCGGCGCCAGGTCCAGCACCCGCGTCGCCAGTCCGCGCAGCCGTGCCAGCGTGGCCGGCCGGTCCAGGTCCGCCACCAGCGGCACCGCGCCGGCGGCGCGCAGTTCGGCGCGGCGTGCCGGCTGCGAGGTCACGGCGAAGATACGCATGCGCGACGACAGGATACGCAGGCAGCGCGTCCCCACATCCCCGCAGCCGACGATCAGCAGGCGCGGGCGGCCCAGCCGGCGCGATGGCGCCGGCAGTTGCGGCGGTTGTGAAAGGCGCGGGGCTTGCAGCTTCGACAGAATTTGGCTCATAGACCGATTATGGCTTATCAAGTAACCGTCATGCCCAGCGGCCACAAGTTTGAAGTGGCCGCGGACGAAACCATCCTCGGCGCGGCCCTGCGCCACAGCATCGGGCTGCCCTACGGCTGCAAGAACGGCGCCTGCGGTTCGTGCAAGGGCCGCGTGCTCGAAGGCAGCATCGTGCAGGGCGACCATGCCCCGTCGGCGCTGACCGCGCAGGAAAAGACCGAGGGCCGCGCGCTGTTCTGCTGCGCCAATGCAGCCTCGGACATCACCATCGAATGCCGCGAGGTCCACGGCGCCGGCGATATCCCGATCAAGAAGGTGCCGTGCCGCGTCACTTCGCTGGAGCGCCTGGCCGACGACGTGATCGCGATCAAGCTGCAGCTGCCGGCGACCGAGCGCATGCAGTACCTGGCCGGCCAGTACGTCGAATTCCTGCTGCGCGACGGCAAGCGCCGCAGCTATTCGATCGCCACGCCGCCGCACGAGGACGGCCCGATCGAACTGCATATCCGCCATATGCCGGGCGGCGCCTTCACCGACTACGTGTTCGGCGCCAAGGAAGGCCAGCCGGCGATGAAGGAGCGCGACATCCTGCGCTTCGAAGGCCCGCTGGGCAGCTTCTTCCTGCGCGAGGAATCGGAAGCGCCGATCATCCTGCTGGCGTCCGGCACCGGCTTTGCGCCGATCAAGGCCATCGTCGAGCATGCCGCCTACACCGGCATCACGCGTCCGATGACGCTGTACTGGGGCGGCCGCCGGCCCAAGGACCTGTACATGCACGCGCTGTGCGAGCAGTGGGCGCGCGACCTGCCTAACTTCAAGTACGTGCCGGTGGTTTCCGACGCGCTGCCGGAAGACAACTGGCAGGGCCGCACCGGCTTTGTCCACCAGGCGGTGATCGCCGACTTCCCCGACCTGTCGGGCCACGAGGTCTACGCCTGCGGCGCGCCGGTGATGATCAACGCCGCGCGCGGCGACTTCACGCGCCAGTGCAAGCTGCACGAAGACGCGTTCTTCGCCGACTCGTTCACCTCCGAGGCCGACCTGCACGCGGCCCCGCCGGCGGCCTGAGCGCCGTCCGCGCGCCGTTCCGCCAGCGCAACAATGCCCGGGCCCGCCAAAATTCGTTTTGACACCCGGGCCCGTGCGCCTTATATTTGCCCGCATGCACACGACCTTCAACCGACGCCGCAGCTTCCGTACGTCGCTCCCCGCTGGGGTGCCGCGCGGCTGACCGTCGACTGCGTCTGTTCATGTCAACGAGCCACGGGCAACCCCCGTGGCTTTTTGTTTTGGTTGCGTCTTGCGCGCCCGTCCGTCCATCGTTACACGCCGACCCTTGGAGTCCGCCATGGCATTTGCTGAGTATCCCGTCCAATCCCTGATGTACATCACCAACCGCCCCGAGCTCGTGTTCACCGAAGGCAAGGGCTCCTGGCTGACGGATCACAACGGCAAGCGCTACCTGGACTTCGTGCAGGGCTGGGCGGTGAACTGCCTGGGCCATTCCAACCAGGGCATGATCGACGCGCTGGTGGCGCAGTCGCACAAGCTGATCAACCCGAGCCCGGCCTTCTACAACGAGCCGATGCTGAAGCTGGCCAAGCAGCTGACCGACCACAGCTGCTTCGACAAGGTCTTCTTCGCCAACAGCGGCGCCGAGGCCAACGAAGGCGCGATCAAGCTGGCACGCAAATGGGGCCGCAAGCACAAGGACGGCGCCTTCGAGATCATCACCATGGACCACAGCTTCCATGGCCGCACGCTCGCCACCATGAGCGCGTCGGGCAAGGCCGGCTGGGACACCATCTTCGCGCCGCAGGTGCCGGGCTTCCCGCGCGCCGAGCTCAACGACCTGGCCTCGGTCGAGCAGCTGATCACCGACAAGACCGTCGGCATCATGCTCGAGCCGGTGCAGGGCGAAGGCGGCGTGATCCCCGCCACGCGCGAGTTCATGCAGGGCCTGCGCGCGCTGGCCGACAAGCACAAGCTGCTGCTGATCGTCGATGAAGTGCAGGCCGGCTGCGGCCGCTGCGGCACGCTGTTCGCCTACGAGCTGGCGGGGGTCGAGCCGGACATCATGACGCTGGGCAAGGGCATCGGCGGCGGCGTGCCGCTGTCGGCGCTGCTGTGCAAGGCCGAGGTCGCCAGCTTCGAGGCCGGCGACCAGGGCGGCACCTACAACGGCAACCCGCTGATGACCGCGGTCGGCAGCGCCGTGATCGAGCAGCTGACCGCGCCGGGCTTCCTGGACGAGGTCAAGGCCAAGGGCGACTACCTGAAGGAGCAGCTGCTGGCACTGTCGGCAGAATTCGGCCTCGGCGGCGAACGCGGCGAAGGCCTGCTGCGCGCGCTGCTGCTGGGCAAGGACATCGGCCCGCAGCTGGTCGAAGAAGCGCGCGACATGGGCCCGCAAGGCCTGCTGCTGAACGCCCCGCGCCCCAACCTGCTGCGCTTCATGCCGGCGCTGAACGTCACGCGCGAAGAGATCGACCAGATGATCGGCATGCTGCGCACGCTGCTGAAGAAGCTGGCCTGAGCAAAAAAGGCCTCGCGCGCGGCGAGGCCTGAGGGCTACTGGCAAACTCTGCCTGCTGCAGGTTTGCTCCCCTCTCCCGCTTGCGGGATGTATAGACCGGGGACATGGTGGACGCATGTGCGAGGACATGGTGGACACATTGTAGACGTCAAGGGGTTACGTCCCTAGGTGATGCTTGTGGCCTGCACGCCGCTACGGCGTGCAGGCTAATTTCGCCGATTTCAAAGCGGCTGAACCATATGGCCAACACGCCGTCGCGCCGGGTCGGGCGTAGCGCGATCCACTGGCCGATGAACGCCTTGCCGATCTTGATGCGCCGGTTGCCAACCATGATCCGTGCGCTGCTGTCGACCTTGTAGACACGGTCGCCGCTCTGGTACTGCACCTCCGGCAGCGCCTCCGGGTAGGCCACGTTGCTCACGCGATAGCGTTGGGCCGGCACCTGCATTCCCAGGGCCTGATGGGGTCGCTCGTGGTTGTACACGTACCGATATCGATCGAAGACCTGCTGCGCCTCGGTGTTGTCCACGAAGCGGCGGTGCTGCAGGACTTCGGCCTTCAGGGTGCGGTGGAACCGCTCGTCCTTGCCCTGTGTTTGTGGGTGATAGGGCCGTGAATGGCTGACCCGGATCCCTAGTTGCATTAACCAGACCGTCAGCCTGGTGTAGCCCAGCCCCTCTTCGTCGCCGCCTCCCCATGGAGGGCCGTTATCCATGGTGATGCGCCGGGGCAGGCCGTAGCGGCGGAAGGCCCCGATCAGCTGCTGCTGCACCGTCTGGCGGCGCTGGTCCGCGCAGGCTGCCAGGCACAGGTTGAAGCGGGAATGGTCGTCGATCAGCGTGAGCGGAAAGCAGACGCCCTGCTCATTGGGCACCTGACCCTTGAAGTCCATCTGCAGCAGCTCGTTGGGTTCGTCGTGCTCGAACCGCCGCCAGGGGGTGGCCTGGGCGCTGGCCTGCGGATCGATCAGACCATGTCGATGCAGGATCGAGGTCACCGTGCTGGGCGCAGGCACCTCGGCGTGGCCCAGGTCGGACAGCCTGCGGCTGATCTTGCGCCCACCCCAGGTCGGGTGTTCGCGGCGCAGCATCAGCACCAGTTCCTCCAGGAAATCAGCGGTGCGCTCGGGGCTGTGGTGCGGCCGCCGGGGCCGGTCGGCCAAGCCCGCGGCGCCTTCCTGCCGATGCCGGGCCAGCCACTTATAAGCGGTTTGCGGACTGATCGAGAACCGTCGGCACAGCTCCCGACGGTTGCATCCCGGCTGGGAAGCCAGGGCAATGAACTCCAGGCGAAGGCTCATGGTGTCTCGGGCGCTCCACGGCATGGTTCGTTCTCCCGGGCAGATATCTGCCCGGGAGTGTCAACCATGTCCTCGCACACCTGTCACCTATGTCCCCGGTCCATACAGCGGGAGAGGGGTCGGGGGTGAGGGCAGGAGTGTCAAAAAGCTGAGGCCTGCGGGTTAAAACCGTTGGCCCCGCTTGATGTGGCTCCTTGCTAAACCACCCCTCACCCCGGCCCTCTCCCCGTGAGGGGAGAGGGAGAAGAAGGCCCGGACAAGCTCGGGCTGCTTTGGTGCACCCAAAACCGCTCGCCTTTGCTAACGCCTTTGCTGGCGCCTTTACTCGCCCAGGTAGGCGGCCCGCACCTTGGGGTCGTCCAGCATCTGGCTGGCTTCGCCGCTCATGGTGATCAGGCCGGATTCCATCACGTAGCCGCGGTGCGCGGCCTGCAGCGCCAGGCGCGCGTTCTGCTCGACCAGCAGCACGGTCACGCCCTGCGCCGAGATATCGCGCACGACCTCGAAGATCTTCTCCACCATGATCGGCGACAGGCCCATCGACGGCTCGTCCAGCAGCAGCACCTTGGGCTGGCTCATCAGCGCGCGCGCCATCGCCAGCATCTGCTGCTCGCCGCCGGACATGGTGCCCGCCAGCTGGTTGGCGCGCTCCTTCAGCCGCGGGAAGATGCCGAACATGCGCTCGACGTCGGCCCTGATGCCGGCCTCGTCGTTGCGCGTGTAGGCGCCCATCTGCAGGTTCTCGGTGATGGTCATGCGCGCGAACACGCCGCGGCCTTCCGGCACCATCGCCAGCCCTTGCTTGAGCAGCGCGTAGCTGGGCACGCCCTTGATCGACTTGCCCATGTATTCCACGTCGCCGCCGGCCCAGCCCTGCAGGCCGGTGATGGCCTTCATGGTGGTGGTCTTGCCGGCGCCGTTGGCGCCGATCAGCGTGACCAGCTCGCCGTCGCGGATTTCGAGGTCGATGCCCTTGACGGCCTGGATGCCGCCGTAGGCAACCTTCAGGCCGGAGATCTTCAGTACTGTCTGTTTCATTGCAGGCTGATTCATTACGTCCGCTCCCGCCATCAGTGCGCCGAGGTGCCGAGGTAGGCCTCGATCACCGCGGGGTTGTTCTGCACCTCGTGCGGCAGGCCCTGGGCAATCACCTTGCCGTAGTCCAGCACCGTCAGGCGGTTGCACAGGCCCATCACCAGCTTCACGTCGTGCTCGATCAGCAGGATGGTCTTGCCATCGTTCTTGATCTTGTCGAGCAGGCCGCGCAGCTCGACCTTCTCGGTCGCGTTCATGCCGGCGGCGGGCTCGTCCAGCGCCAGCAGCTTGGGCTCGGTCGCCAGCGCGCGCGCGATCTCGAGCCGGCGCTGGTGGCCGTACGACAGGTTGCGCGCGGTGAAGTTGGCGTACTTTCCGATGCCGACGTAGTCGAGCAGGTCATGCGCCATGTCTTCGATGCCCTCTTCCTCGCGCCGCACCGACGGCGGGCGGAAGATCGCGCCGAACACGCCGGCCTTGGAGCGCACGTGGCGCCCGACCATCACGTTCTCGAGCGCGGTCATGTCGCCGAACAGGCGGATGTTCTGGAACGTGCGCGCAATGCCGGCCTTGGCCACCTCGTGCACGGCGGTCGGCTGGTAGGGCTTGCCGCCCAGCACGAACTCCCCCGAATCGGGCGTGTACAGGCCGGTGATCACGTTGAAGAAGGTGGTCTTGCCGGCGCCGTTGGGGCCGATCAGCCCGTAGATCTCGCCCGGCTTGATCTGCAGGCCGACATCGGACAGCGCCTGCAGGCCGCCGAAACGCTTGTTGACCCCCTGTACCGACAGGAGGAAATCGTTGTTGCTCATGTCTTCCTCCGGTTCAGAGACGGCCGATACTGCCCGCGCGGCGCACCACCGGGCGGTCTTCCTTGCGCGGCGACGGCCAGATGCCGGCCGGGCGGTACAGCATCACGCCAACCAGGGCCAGGCCGAACAGCAGCTGGCGCAGCACCTCGGCATCGACGATCACCTGGCCGAACAGGCCGGTCTGGATCGGCTCGGCGACCACGCGCAGCAGTTCCTGGAAGCCCACCAGCAGCACGCCGCCCAGGATCACGCCCGGGATATGGCCCATGCCGCCCAGCACCACGATCGCCAGCACGTAGATCGATTCCCACAGCGTGAACGATTCCGGCGAGACAAAGCCCTGGAACGCGCCGAACACCGCGCCCGAGGCGCCGCCGAACGACGCGCCCATCGCGAACGCCAGCAGCTTGATATTGCGGGTGTTGATGCCCATCGCCTTGGCGGCGATTTCGTCTTCGCGGATGGCAACCCAGGCGCGGCCGATGCGCGAGGTCTGCAGGCGCAGGCACACGAACACGATCACGATCACCAGGAACACCAGCAGGTAGTAGTACATGAACACCGGCGAGAACTTGAGCCCGAAGATCTCGTGCGACTTCGAGAAATCGAAGCCGAAGATATGCACCGGGTCGACCGCGGTAATGCCCTTGGGACCGTTGGTGATGTTCACCGGGCGGTCCAGGTTGTTCATGAAGATGCGGATGATCTCGCCGAAGCCGAGCGTGACGATGGCCAGGTAGTCGCCGCGCAGCTTGAGCGTCGGCGCCCCCAGCAGCACGCCGAAGGTGGCGGCCACCAGGATCGCCAGCGGCAGCACGAACCACATCGACAGGTGGATGCCGGTCGGGAACAGCTGCTGGATCCACTCGAACTGGTTCGCCAGGTGCGGCGAGCCGAGCAGCGCCATCATGTAGGCGCCCACCGCGTAGAACGCGATATAGCCCAGGTCGAGCAGGCCGGCAAAGCCGACCACGATGTTCAGGCCCAGCGCCAGCATGATGTACAGCAGCGCAAAGTCGAGCACGCGGACCCAGTAGTTGCCGCCCAGCGTCTGGACGATGAACGGGGCGCACAGCGCCACCACCAGGAAGCCAATCAGTGCGGCCAGGGTCTTGGCCGGCACCTTGGTCGGCGCCGCGACCGCGGCCGTGGATGGAATCGGGGTATTCATGGATTCGCTCTCCTCAGGCGCGATCCGCCACGCGTTCGCCCATGATGCCGGACGGACGGAAGACGAGCACGGTGATCAGTACGATGAAGGCGAAGACGTCCTGGTAGTTCGAGCCGAACACGCCATTGGTCAGGTCGCCGATATAGCCGGCGCCGAGCGCCTCGATCAGGCCCAGCAGCATGCCGCCGACCATCGCGCCCGCGAGGTTGCCGATGCCGCCCAGCACCGCGGCGGTAAACGCCTTCAGGCCGGGAATGAAGCCCATGTAGAAGTGGGCGTTGCCATAGTTGGTGGCCATCATCACGCCGGCCAGCGCGGCCAGCGTGGCGCCGATCATGAAGGTGGCGGAAATGACGAAATTGGGGTTCACGCCCATCAGGCCGGCGACCTTCTGGTTCTCTGCGGTGGCGCGCATGGCGCGGCCGAGCTTGGTGCGGTTGACCAGCGCCAGCAGGCCCGACATCACCATCACGGCCATGCCGATGATGACCATCTCCTTGCCGGTGATGGTGGCCCCGGTGGCGCCGATGTCGATGGGTTCGGACGGCAGCAGCTGCGGGAAGGTCAGCGGGTTGCGCGACCAGATCAACATGCCCATCGTCTGCAGGATGATGGAAACCCCGATCGCGGTGATCAGCGGGGCCAGCCGTGGCGCATTGCGCAAGGGCCGGTAGGCGACCCGCTCGATCGAATACGACAGGATCGCGCAGACCGGCATGGCGATCAGCGTGGCGATCACCAGCGTCAGCCATTCCGGCAGGCCGGGGGCGAACTTCTGCAATCCGAGGATGGCTGACAGGGCGGTCAGCGCGCCGATCATCAGCACGTCGCCGTGGGCGAAGTTGATGATGCCGAGAATGCCGTAGACCATGGTGTAGCCCAGTGCGATCAGCGCATAAATGCTGCCGAGCACCAGACCGTTCACGATCTGCTGGATAAAGATATCCATGAAAACTCCTGCTTCAGTCCCTGACCTTACGGCATGGTGTGGATGCCGGGGGGACCATGGTGTGTGATGGGTAACGTTGCGGTGGTTGGTTTGCTGGTGAGCGGCCTGCCCTGCTCCATCCATGGTAAGGATGCTTCTACATTAGGCGAGGCTAAAAAGAACGGCACCGCAAAATACTCACGGTGCCGTTCGGATGGGCCGGTAAGCCCAGACTACATCTTCACGACGTCGAGGACCGACTTCTTCTTGTCCTTGTACTCGTACAGCGTGATGGTGCCTTCCTTCATGTCGCCCTTCTCGTCGAAGGCGATATTGCCGATCACGCCCTTGTAGTTGGTCTTGGGCATTTCGGCCAGGATGGCAGCCGGTTCGGTCGAGTTGGCGCGCTTCATGGCATCGACGATGACCATCACCGCGTCATACGTGAACGGCGCGTAGATCTGCACCGGCGCGTTGAAGCGGGCCTGGTAGCGCTTGTCGAAGTCGGCGCCCTGCTCCATGCGCGACAGCGCCAGGCCTGCCTCGGAGCAGATGATGTTGGTCACGGCGTCGCCGGCCAGCTCGGCCACCTTGTCGGTGCAGACGCCGTCGCCGCCGACGATCTTGGCGCCGATGCCCAGTTCCTTGGCCTGCTTGGCGAACGGGCCGCCGGTGGCGTCCATGCCGCCGTACATGATCACGTCCGGCTTCTTGCCCTTGATCTTGGTCAGGATGGCCTTGAAGTCGGTGGCCTTGTCGTTGGTGGCTTCACGCGCAACCACGTTCACGCCGGCGGCCTTGGCGGTCTTCTCGAACTCGTCGGCCAGGCCCTTGCCGTAGGCGGTGGCATCGTCGACGATCGCCACGCTCTTGGCGTTCAGGGTCTTGGCGGCGTAGTTGGCCAGCGCCGGGCCCTGCTGGGCATCGGTGGCGACCACGCGGTAGGTGGTCTTGAAGCCCTGCTTGGTGTAGTCCGGGTTGGTCGACGACGGCGAGATCTGCACGATGCCGGCATCGCTGTAGATCTTCGACGCCGGGATCGACACGCCCGAGTTCAGGTGGCCGACCACGGCCACGACCTTGGCGTCGACCAGCTTCTGCGCCACGGCGGTGCCGGTCTTCGGGTCAGCGGCATCGTCTTCGCCGACCAGTTCCAGCTTGACCTTCTTGCCGCCGACTTCCAGGCCGGACTTGTTGACTTCTTCCACAGCCAGGCGGGCGCCGTTTTCGTTGTCCTTGCCAAGGTGCGCGATGCCGCCGGTCAGCGGGGCCGCGTGCCCGATCTTGACGACAGTCTCGCCGCCACCGGCCGCAGGCGCTGCGGGAGCCGCTGCCGCCGGCGCCGAAGAAGCCGTATCCGCCGGCTTTTCTTCCTTCTTGCCGCAAGCTGCGACCAGCGCCACTGCGGCCGCGATCGGCAGAATCTTGGCAAACGTGATTTGCATGAGTGATCTCCTAGGATTCACAAAAACAGGGATTTGCAACGCCTCCCGGACGTTTCCCTGGACCGCCGTTGTTTAGTTTCAATTTGAAACGCGCGCATTGTATCCCCTTTCTTAGTCGATGCAATACGCGACGCAACATCCTTGACCATTTACCGCGCATTTGAGCTAGGGAATTTCCCCAATGCACAGATTGCGGCAATTCCCGCTCACATGACGCGGCCGCCCCTCCTGCTTACAAGAACCGTGCCTGCGGCGCCCCAGGCGGCAAAGAAGCAGCGCCGGCACCACCTATAATGCACCATTATTAATTAGGCGTTTCATTTCATTAGCGTGATGCTGCTCTCTAATGTGCAGAATGTAGCGCCGCACCATAATAGGGAAAACCCCAGCTTCGGGGATTACCCTGATTAGCGTCCGGCACGAATGGCGGGCGCCCCTGGCACCAGCAGCGGGCATTATTCCGAGGCCGGCAGGGCCAGAAACAAAAAGGGGCGCCGCAGCAGCGGCGCCCCTTTATCAGGCCAGGCATTCAGGCGGCGGGCGACCCCGCGCCGGGCTCAGGCGGCTGCGCTGGTGGGCAGCAGCCCGCGCGGCAACGGGAACGCCATGTTTTCCTCGATGCCCTCAAGCGGGCGCACCTGGCGCGCACCCAGTTCGCGCAGGCGCTCGACGATGGACTGGGCCAGCGCTTCCGGCGCCGAGGCGCCGGCGGTCAGGCCGATGCGGCGCTTGCCGGCGACCCATTCGGGCCGCACCTGCTCCGGCGCGTCCACCATATAGGCCGGCACGCCCAGGCGCTCGGCCAGCTCGCGCAGGCGGTTGGAGTTGGAACTGTTGGGACTGCCGACCACGATCACCACTTCGACCTGCGGCGCCATGAACTTCACCGCGTCCTGGCGGTTTTGCGTGGCATAGCAGATGTCCTGCTTCTTCGGTTCGCGGATTTCCGGGAAGCGGGCCTTGAGCGCGGCCACGATCTCGCGGGTCTCGTCCACCGACAGCGTGGTCTGGGTGACATAGGCCAGCCGCGACGGATCGGCGATCTGCAGCGCCGCGACATCGGCGACCGACTCGACCAGCACCATGCCGCCGTTGGCCTGGCCCATGGTGCCTTCCACCTCCGGGTGGCCGCGATGGCCGATCATCACGATCTCGCAGCCCTGCGCGCGCAGCTTGCTGACTTCGACATGCACCTTGGTCACCAGCGGACAGGTCGCATCGAAGACGTGCAGGCCGCGCCGGGCCGCGTCTTCGCGGACTTCGCGCGACACGCCATGGGCACTGAAGATGACGGTGGCGCCGGCGGGCACCTCGTCGAGCTCGCCCACGAACACCGCGCCCTTGCGGCGCAGGTCGGCCACCACATAGGCGTTGTGGACGATTTCGTGGCGGACGTAGATGGGAGCGCCGAAGCGCTCGAGCGCGCGCTCGACGATCTCGATGGCGCGGTCCACGCCGGCGCAGAAGCCGCGCGGCTGGGCCATCAGGATTTCTGCGTCGGGGGCGGGGATCAGGTCGGGCATGCTGCGGTATCCGGACAGGTTCGACGTGGCGACGTTCAGAGAATGCCGATCAGCTGCACGTCGAACAGGATGGTCTGCCCGGCCAGCGGATGGTTGAAGTCGAACAACGCGGCGGTCTCGCCGATCTCCTTGAGCACGCCGGCGTACTTGCCGCCGCCGGGCGCGTTGAACTCGACCAGGTCACCCGGGCTGTAGTCCTCTTCGAACGAACTGTTCTCGCGCAGCGTGGCCAGCGACACCCACTGCAGCAGTTCGGCGTTGCGCGGGCCGAAGGCCTGCTCCGGCGCCAGGCGATAGGTCATGCGCTCGCCTTCGGGCATGCCCAGCAGCGCCTGCTCGAGCGTCGGCGCGAACTGGCCCTGGCCCAGCAGCAGCGTGGCGGGCTTTTCCTCGAACGTGCTGACGACCTCGGTGCCATTCTCGAGCGCGATGCTGTAGTGCAGGGTCAGGAAAGAGTCGGCCTGGACAGTCTTGCGGCCAGCCGTGCCGCCGTCGGCTTCCGACGCGAAAGTTTGCAAATTCATGGGTGATCAACCAGGGAACAACCCGTATTGTATTCGACTGGCCCCTGGCTCGCCGCCCCGGGGCCGCAAGCCCTGTTCCCGACGCGACTACCCTGGATGCCCATGACCATTTCCAAATGGCCCGCCTGCGAGCGGCCCCGCGAGAAACTGCTGGAAAGCGGCGCTGCCGCCCTGTCTGATGCCGAACTGCTGGCCGTGCTGCTGCGCGTGGGCGCCGCCGGGAAAAGTGCCGTGGACCTGGCACGCGAGCTGCTGCACCGCTTCGGCTCGCTGACCGCGCTGTTCGCGGCCGAGGGCGAAGCGCTGGCCGGCGTGCGCGGCATGGGCGCGACCAAGTTCGCCCAGCTGCAGGCCATCCCGGAGCTGGCGCGGCGTGCGCTGGCCGAGTCGCTGCGCTTGCCGGCCGGCTTCAATTCGCCGGAATCGGTGCGCAGCTACCTGCGCCTGACGCTGGCACCGCTGCAGCACGAGGTCTTCATGTGCCTGTTCCTGGATCCCGGCAACCGCATGGTCGCCAGCGAGGAGCTGTTCCGCGGCACGCTGACGCGGACCTCGGTCTATCCGCGCGAAGTGGCGCGCCAGGCGCTGACGCATAACGCGGCCGGCATCATCGTCGCGCACAACCATCCGCGCGGCACCACGGATCCCAGCCAGAGCGACATCCACCTGACGCGCGAACTGGCGCGCACGCTCGACCTGATCGACGTGCGGTTGCTGGACCATTTCATTGTCGCGGGGCATGAAATCCGCTCGATGGCGGAATCCTGCGAGCGCCTGCCGGGGCTGTGACGCCTACGGCACCAGAGGAGCGGACCTGCAACACTGCCGGCGCGGGAGCGCAGAAAGCATTGATTCGCTGGGGGAATCCGGTCTATAATGCCCGTTTTGCTGAAGTCTCAACCGCTGCAGTCCGGGCCCGCGCGCCTTTTGTTGATCTGTTGCGAACATTGTCCACGAATAGAAGATTTAGGAGTGCTTCATGGCACGCGTCTGTCAAGTGACCGGGAAAGCGCCGATGGTCGGCAACAACGTTTCCCACGCAAACAACAAGACCAAGCGCCGTTTTCTGCCCAACCTGCAGAATCGTCGTTTCTTCGTTGAATCCGAAAACCGCTGGGTGAGCCTGCGCGTCTCGAACGCCGGCCTGCGCCTGATCGACAAGAAAGGCATCGACTCCGTGCTCGCCGACCTGCGCGCACGCGGCGAAGTCTAATTAGGAGTACATCATGGCAAGCAAGGGCGGCCGCGACAAGATCAAGCTGGAATCGACCGCAGGTACCGGTCACTTCTACACCACCACCAAGAACAAGCGCACCATGCCGGAAAAGATGGAGATCATGAAGTTCGATCCCGTCGCCCGCAAGCACGTCGCTTACAAGGAAACCAAGATCAAGTAATTGATCCGGTCTCCCGCCAGAAAGCCCCGCCCTGCAGCGGGGCTTTTTGTTGCCCGTCGATATTGCGCACCGATTGCACATCGACCCTGCGCACTGATGCACGGGATGGCGCGCCGGGTGTAGACTTTGCCGTTTCCCCCAATCTGCCAAGCGCCCTGGCGGCGCTCTCCTTGCACCATGAATTTCGACGTCGCCATCGTCGGCAGCGGCCTGGCCGGCCTTACGGTCGCATTGCAACTGGCCGACACCCACCGGGTGGCCATCCTCAGCAAGCGCGCCATGACGCAGGGCGCCAGCGACTGGGCGCAGGGCGGCATCGCCGCGGTGCTGGATTCCGGCGACAGCCACGACGAACACACCCAGGACACGCTCGTTGCCGGTGCCGGGCTGTGCGATGAAGAGGCCACGCGCTTTATCGTCGAGCATGGGCGCGAAGCCATCCAGTGGCTGATCGACCGCGGCGTGCCGTTCACCCGCGACGCGCAGGCCGAGCTGGGCTTCCACCTGACGCGCGAAGGCGGCCATAGCCGCCGGCGCATCATCCACGCCGCCGACGCCACCGGCCATGCCGTGGTCAGCACGCTGCTGCAGCAAGCCACGCAGCATCCCAATATCACCATCCTGGAAGACCACTTCGCGATCGACCTGATCACGTCGCGCAAGATGGGGCTGCCGGGCAACCGCTGCTACGGCCTCTACGTGCTGGACGACCGCACCGGCGCGGTGCACACGGTCACCGCCACGCACACCGTGCTGGCTGCCGGCGGTGCGGGCAAGGTCTACCTCTACACCACCAACCCGGACACGGCCACCGGCGACGGCATCGCCATGGCCTGGCGCGCGGGTTGCCGGGTGTCGAACATGGAATTCATCCAGTTCCACCCGACCTGCCTGTACCACCCCTATGCCAAGTCCTTCCTGATTTCCGAAGCGGTGCGCGGCGAAGGCGGCCTGCTCAAGCTGCCCGACGGCACGCGCTTTATGCCCGAACACGACGAGCGCGCCGAACTGGCGCCGCGCGACGTGGTGGCACGCGCGATCGACTTCGAAATGAAGAAGCGCGGGCTGGACTGCGTCTATCTCGATATCACGCACCAGCCCGAGGCCTTCCTGAAGGAACACTTCCCGACCATCCATGCGCGCTGCCTGGAACTGGGCATCGACATCACGCGCGAACCGATCCCGGTGGTGCCGGCCGCGCACTACACCTGCGGCGGCGTGGTGACCGACACCCTGGGCCGCACCGATATCGGCGGCCTCTACGCCGTGGGCGAGACCGCCTGCACCGGCCTGCATGGCGCCAACCGGCTGGCGTCGAACTCGCTGCTCGAATGCATGGTGATCGGCCGCGCCGCCGCCGAAGACATCGCCTCGCAGGACAAGGCTGGCGTGCCCAATATCACGCTGCCGGCGTGGGACGAGAGCCGCGTCTCCGATGCCGACGAAGAAGTCGTGGTGTCGCACAACTGGGACGAGCTGCGCCGCATGATGTGGAACTACGTCGGCATCGTGCGCACCAGCAAGCGCCTGGAACGCGCGCAGCACCGCATCGTGCTGCTGCGCGAGGAGATTGCCGAGTATTACGCCAATTTCCGCGTCACGCGCGACCTGCTGGAACTGCGCAACCTGGTGGAGGTGGCCTCGCTGATCGTCGACAGCGCGTACTCGCGCCATGAAAGTCGCGGCCTGCATTTCAGCCGGGACTATCCGGAGGCGTTACCGAAGGCGCTGCCGACAGTGATGCAGCCGCCTGCAGTTCGTAAGCGCTGAGGCGCCAGTCCAACCGATTGCGCGCTCCCTCTCCCGCTTGCGGGAGAGGGTTGGGGTGAGGGCCGGAGCCTCAACGAAGTGAAACGCCTCGGTATGCCAGCGCCTGCCCTCACCCCCTGCCCCTCTCCCGCACGCGGGAGAGGGGAGCACACCATCAGCCAATGATGCGCAAGGAGTAATCGGTCGCGCGCACGTCCTTGGTCAGCGCGCCCACCGAGATCCGATCGACGCCGGTCTCGGCAAAGGTGCGGATGGTCTCGGCATTGACGCCGCCCGACACTTCCAGCAGCGCCCTGCCCTGGTTGATCTTCACCGCGTCCTGCATCATCGGCACGGTGAAGTTGTCGATCAGCACCGACGTGGCACCGGCCGCCAGCGCTTGCTCCAGTTCGGCCAGGCTCTCGACCTCGATCTGCACCGACGCCTGCGTATCGAGCGCCAGCGCCGCCCGCATCGCCGCGCCGATGCTGCCGGCCGCGGCGATATGGTTTTCCTTGATCAGGATGCCGTCATACAGCGCCAGGCGCTGGTTCTCGCCGCCGCCGATGCGTACCGCGTACTTCTGCGCCAGGCGCAGCCCGGGCAGCGTCTTGCGCGTGTCGAGCACGCGCGCGCGGGTGCCGGCGATCAGATCGGCGTAGCGGCGCGTGGCGGTGGCCACACCGGACAGCAGTTGCAGGAAATTCAGCGACGGGCGCTCGGCGGTCAGCAGCGAGCGCGCCGGGCCGGTGATCTCGCACACCACGGAATCCGGTGCCATGCGGGCGCCCTCTTGCTGCAGCCAGCGCACCTGCAGCGCCGGGTCGACCGCACGCATGCACGCGTCGAACCATGGCTGGCCGCACAGCACCGCCGACTCGCGCACGATCACGCGCGCGCGCGCGGCCTTGTCCGCCGGCACCAGCAGGCCGGTCAGGTCGCCGCTGCCGACATCCTCGGCGATCGCGGCCTGCACATTGGCCTGCAGCGCTGCCTGCAGCGCCGGACCATAGCTATCGAAAATCGGATTCACGCTCATGCCGGGCCGATCCCCTGGAACAGCGCCTGTTCCTGCGCCAGGTCGGACGACGGCCGTACATTGCGCTTCTGCGCGGCGGCGAAGTCGAGCATGCGGTTGATGCAGGTCACCGCCTTGGCGCCGATGGCCGGATCGACGTGGATCTGGTTGCGGCCGGTCTCGAGCACTTCCGCGAGGTTGGTCAGCGCATTCATCGCCATCCACGGGCAGTGCGCGCAGCTCTTGCAGGTGGCGCTGTTGCCGGCGGTCGGCGCCTCGATGAAATGCTTGCCGGGCGCGGCCATACGCATCTTGTGCAGGATGCCGTTGTCGGTGGCGACGATGAACTCGGTCGCGTCCAGCTTCTGCGCGGCCTCGATCAGCTGCGAGGTCGAGCCGACCACGTCGGCCTGCGCCACTACGTTCTCCGGCGATTCCGGATGCACCAGGATCTTGGCGTTGGGGAACTCGCGGCGCAGCAGGTCCAGCTCGATGCCCTTGAACTCGTCGTGCACCAGGCACGAGCCCTGCCACAGCAGCATGTCGGCGCCGGTCTGCTTCTGGATATAGCTGCCCAGGTGCTTGTCCGGGGCCCACAGGATCTTCTTGCCCTGCGCGTGCAGGTGCTCGACGATCTTCAGGCCGATGCTCGAGGTCACCATCCAGTCCGCGCGCGCCTTCACCGCGGCGCTGGTGTTGGCGTAGACCACCACGGTGCGATCCGGATGCGCATCGCAGAAGGCCGCGAACTCGTCGGCCGGGCAGCCCAGGTCGAGCGAGCAGGTCGCGTCCAGGTCCGGCATCAGCACGGTCTTTTCCGGGCTGAGAATCTTGGCGGTCTCGCCCATGAAGCGCACGCCGGCCACCACCAGCGTCTTGGCCGCATGGTCGCGGCCGAAGCGGGCCATTTCGAGGGAATCGGAGACACAGCCGCCGGTTTCTTCGGCGAGGTCCTGCAGGTCGGCGTCGACGTAGTAGTGCGCCACCAGCACCGCGTTGCGCTCCTTCAGCAAGCGGCGGATACGCGCCTTCAGCGCCTGCCGCTCATCGGGCGACAGCACCGGCGGCACCTTGGCCCAGGCATGCGCCACGCAGCTGGCGCCAGCGGCGTTTTCGGCACCCGCCAGGTTCGGCTTTTCGAACTCGACGGTCTTGATCGATTGTGGGGTCATCTCCGGGTACTCCTCTAGACCTCCGCCAACAGGGTGCGGCCGGCCAGAACATGGGGAGTTTATCTAAAACAAAAGCCCCGCCATGGGCGGGGCTTTGTCAAACCATACGGCGCGGCCGAATTGTATCAGGCGTAGCGGCGCAGGCGCAGCGAGAAATCGTGCAGCGCCTGGATACCGCTGGCCTCGGCACGGTGGCACCAGGCCTGCAGCTGCTGCAGCAGCTGCTCGCGCGTCAGGTTGGAACGGCCCCAGATGGCGGCCAGTTCACGGCGCATTTCGACGAAGGTCTGCAGCGCCTTGTTCTGCTCGACGATGCTCGCCAGCTGCTCGCGCTGCTGCGCGGCCAGCTTGGTTTCCTCGCGGTGGAACCACTTGCTGGCGGGCTTGAAGCTGCGGTACTCGGCGACGCGGCCTTCCTTGAGCTTTTCCAGTTCCTGGCGGAACGCGCCCTTGACGGCCTTGGCGTAGCGCGCCATCACGTCATAGCGGTTGGCGATGATGGCTTCCAGCGTGTTGTGGTCGACCGGACGGGCCTCGACCAGGCGCGCCTTGGGTGGGATCTTCTTGACCTTGGCCAGGCCGACCGCCTGCATCGCGCGGATATAGCCCCAGCCCACGTCGAACTCATACCACTTGATCGAGAACTTGGCCGAGGTCGGGTAGGTGTGATGGTTGTTGTGCAGCTCTTCGCCGCCGATGATCAGGCCCCACGGCGACACGTTGGTCGACGCGTCCTCGCAATCGTAGTTGCGGTAGCCCCACCAGTGGCCCAGGCCATTGATGATGCCGGCGGCATGGATCGGGATCCACAGCATCTGCACCGCCCACACGGTCATGCCGATCACCCCGAACAGCGCCAGGTCGATGATCAGCATCAGGCCGACGCCCTGCCAGGTGAAGCGCGAGTACAGGTTGCGCTCGATCCAGTCATTGGGGCAGCCATGGCTGAACTTGGCGATGGTTTCCTTGTTCTTGGCCTCGGCACGGTACAGCTCGGCGCCTTCCAGCAGCACCTTGCGGATGCCGCGGGTCTGCGGGCTGTGCGGATCGTCCTCGGTTTCGCACTTGGCGTGGTGCTTGCGGTGGATCGCGGTCCACTCGCGCGTGACCATGCCCGTGGTCAGCCACAGCCAGAAGCGGAAAAAGTGTTGAGCGATGGGGTGCAGATCCAGCGACCGGTGCGCCATGCAGCGGTGCAGGAAGATGGTGACGCCGGCGATCGTGATATGCGTCATCACCAGCGTGTAGATGACGATCTCCCACCAGGTCCAGTTGGCAAGGCCGTTGGCGGCCCAGTCAAGAATAGTGTCGAACAAACTGTTCTCCGTCGGTTAAACAGGGACTTTCCCGTGCAAGCCGGCTGGGCCGGTACACACAACGCGCAGAAAAAATAGCTGCGAATCTATTGATTGCGATAGCTGTCTGGCGCTTGCCACGGGACCCGAAGTCGCTCCGGGCTCCCCCAGGGCAGGCACGCGGGGCGCCGGCCGTGGCTAGCGGCTCATGAAGCGAGCCGGGTACGAGCCGCTGCAATCTGGCGGCTGTCTGATGTGGGAGCGGGATGTCTCAACCCGCGACAACCCGGCATTCTACCGGATCGCCGCGGGCGCAAGCATACGCTATTTCCCGGATTTGGACGGGGAGCAACGGTTTTCGTTCCACGGGTGCGGCATCCGTCGCTCGCGCGCGTGCAGGCCTGACGAGACGCTCAAGAGGCGTTGGCGGCCTCTGGCAATGTGCTCGCTTTCGGACCGGCTGGACCCGCCGGACCCGCTGGCAGCGTCTCGTGCATCACACGCAACTCGCGCTGCGGATACGGGATGGAAATGCCGTGTTCGCGCAGCGTGCGCCAGATGGCACGGTTCATCGCCGATTGCACGCCGAGCTTGCCGTTCTGCGGATCGGCCACGAACACCGCGACTTCGTACTCGATGCCGCTGTCGGCGAACAGCACCAGGAAGGCCGCCGGCTCAGGGTCGGGCAGCACGCGCGGCAGGTTGCGCACGCATTCGGTCAGCAGCGCGATCACGGTCTCGGGGTCGGCGCTGTAGTCGGCCTGCACGCGGGTCGCCACGCGCACGTTGGTATTCGAGAACGAATGGTTCTGCACCGACTGCGCCACCAGCTGCTCGTTCGGCACCAGCGTCTCGCCGTCGCCGTTGCGCACCACGGTGTAGCGGGTGCGGATCTGCGAAACGATGCCGGTGTACTTGTCGACCGTGATCTGGTCGCCGAGCTTGACCGAGCGGTCCAGCAGGATGATGAAGCCGGAGATGTAATTGCTGGCGATCTTCTGCAAACCCAGCCCCAGGCCCACGCCCAGCGCGCCGCCGAAGACCGACAGCACGGTCAGGTCGATGCCTACCAGCGACAAGCTCAGCAGCAGCGACACCAGCAGCAGCACGGCCTTGGAAATCCGCGTCAGCACCACCTTCAGGTTGCCGTCGAGGTTGGCCGAGCGCATCAGCCGCTCTTCCAGCCACGAGCCGAACCACAGCGCCACCAGCACCGTCAGCAGGATCCAGACCACCGCCATCAGGGTCTCGGCCACGCTGATCTTCTGCTTGCCGCCGATGGAGAAGCGCACGCTCTCCATCCAGCCCACCACGTCGCCGAGCACGCCCAGCACGTACAGGGCCATGCCGATCCACACCAGCGTGGTCAGCACCTTCTCCACCAGCAGCAGCATGCCGTGCAGCTGGCCGCTGCCGGACATTACGCGGCGCAGCACGTAGAAGGTGAAATTCAGCGCGGTGATGCCAAACAGCGGCACCAGCGCCAGCCGCAGCACGCTGACCGGGATCAGTGGCGCCAGCGCGAAGCGGGCTACCA
Source organism: Cupriavidus nantongensis (assembly GCF_001598055.1). Lineage (NCBI taxonomy): Bacteria > Pseudomonadati > Pseudomonadota > Betaproteobacteria > Burkholderiales > Burkholderiaceae > Cupriavidus > Cupriavidus nantongensis. Next base: position 4,120,312 of record NZ_CP014844.1, read on the forward strand.
GCACCAGCGCCCAGCCGGCCAGCGGGAACATGGCGCGTTCCAGGCTGGCGGCGGCGAAGCGCACCGAAAAGCTCGAGCCTTCGTAGCGCGCCTCCAGCCGCCGCACCACGAACCGCGCCAGCGGCCACGCCACCAGCAGGCAGCCGGCCAGCACCAGCAGTTGCCAGAAGAAGCCGGGGCCGCCCGCGTCGCGGACCAGGTCGTCCAGCATCTTGCCGAACATCGAATGCGAGGCTTTCAGGTCCTTCAGGCCGCCGAGGTCGGACAGGGTTTCACCGTTCATGGTGCAGATTCAGTGTGGGCCGCCCGCGCGCGGCGGACGGCGCGGCTGCAAACCGCGGTCAGCTGGTGCGCTCCAGCACCGCGGCAAAGAAGCCATCGGTCTGGTGCAGGTGCGGATATAAGGCGAACATGCCGTTGTCCGGCAGGCCCGGCACTTCGATCTTCTGCTCGGCCAGCACTTCGGCGGCCGGCACCAGGCGGAAGTTAGGATGCGCGGCAAGGAAATCGCGCACGATCTGCTCGTTCTCGGCCTCCAGCACGCTGCAGGTCGCGTACACCACGCGGCCGCCGCCCTTCACCAGCCGCGCCGCGGAGTCCAGGATCGCGGTCTGCTTGGCGGTCAGCTCCAGCACCGACTCCGGCGATTGCCGCCACTTCAGGTCGGGATTGCGGCGCAGCGTGCCCAGGCCGCTGCACGGCGCATCGACCAGCACGCGGTCGGCCTTGCCGGCCAGGCGCTTGATCTTGGCGTCGCGTTCGGAGTCGATCAGCACCGGATGAACGTTCGACAGGCCGCTGCGCGCCAGCCGCGGCTTCAGGTTGGCCAGGCGCTTTTCCGATACGTCGAAGGCGTAGAGCCGGCCGGTCGAGCGCATCGCCGCGCCCAGCGCCAGGGTCTTGCCGCCCGCGCCGGCGCAGAAGTCGACCACCATCTCGCCGCGCCGCGGCGCCACCAGGTTGCACAGCAGCTGGCTGCCTTCGTCCTGCACCTCGACCAGGCCGTTGACGAAGACCGGCAGCTGGTTCAGCGCCGGCTTGCCGGTCATGCGGATGCCGGCCGGCGCCATCGGCGTAGGCTCGGCGCCCAGGCCCGCGGCCTGCAGCTCGGCCAGCGCGGCCTCGCGGCTGGTCTTGCCGAGGTTGACGCGCAGGTCCAGCGGCGCCGGGCGCAGCCAGGCATCGCCCAGCGCCGCGGCAAAGGCCTCGCCATGCTGGCGCACCAGTTCGTCGTACAGCCACTCGGGCAGGTTGGCGCGCACGCGCGGCGCCAGGCTGGAGCGCTCGATCGTGGTCAGGCGATCCAGCCACTCGGCTTCATCGGGATACAGGAACGGCGACAGCGCATCGCGGCCCAGCGTTGCCGCCAGGCCCAGCAATGCCAGCCGACGCGAGGCCGCGCCGGTGCCGCTCTCGGCAAACTGGGCGAACTCGACGCGCCGGCGCAGCACCGCGTAGATCGCTTCGGCAATGATGCCGCGCTCGCGGTGGCCGAGCTTGGGGTTTTCGCGGAAGTAGTAGCTGACCACCGCATCGGCGGGGCGCGCGAACAGCATCACCTTGCCCAGCAGGCGATCGATATGCTGGATGTGGGTGGCATGCAGCCCGCCATGCGTGCGCGTGGCAGCGCCGTTGGCGGCGCCAGCACTGCCGGCATGGGGCGACTTGCGGATCGGGCTGCTTTTGCCCTTGCTGCGCGCGGGGGCGCGGCCCTCGCCGCGCGGGGAACGGTTTCCTGCCTGGGTACGGCTCATGCCTGGACTCCTGCCGCCGGGGTCGCGGCGGAGATGGCCATCAGCAATTGCGGTTCGGCCGGGTTGATAACATTGACTACGCCGTTCTGCAGCTGCAGCCGGTCCTCGACGAACCACTGCACGGCGCGGGGGTAAATCACGTGCTCGCACGCAAGCAGGCGCTCGGCCAGGGTCGCGGGCGTGTCGGCCGGCAGCACGTCGAGCGCGGCCTGGATCACGATCGGGCCATGGTCCAGCTCCGGGGTCACGAAATGCACGGTCGCGCCATGCAGCTTGACACCGGCATCCAGCGCCTGCTGGTGGGTATTCAGGCCGGGGAAGCACGGCAGCAGCGACGGATGGATATTCAGCAGCCGGCCCGCGTAGCGGTCGACAAAGCCGGGCGTGAGTATACGCATGAAACCGGCCAGCACCACCAGGTCGGGGGCATGGGCGTCGATGGCTTCGGCCAGCGCCGCGTCGAAGGCGGCGCGGTCGGGGTACCGGCGATGGTCGACCACGCCGGTTTCGATGCCTTGCTGGCGCGCAAACTGCAGGCCCGCGGCGTCCGGCCGGTTCGACAGCACCGCCGCCACACGGGCGGGCCAGCCGCCGTCCGCGCAGGCACGGACGATGGCTTCCATATTGGAGCCTCGCCCGGAAATCAAGATGACAATTTTTTTCATCGCGCAATTCTACCAAGGCAAGGCGCTAAACTCCGGTAAAGCCAGACCAGTACGTGCTTAATTCACGAGATCCGGACAGGCGCCGATTAACTGGCCTGTGGTAGCGAAGCCGTATAACCCGATTGATGGATTGTGACGCTTCGCCCCCTCTGCTAGAGTGGGCCCTACGTCCACGCGCCATTCCTGTGCATGACACAGGATCTCCGGAGAGGTGACAACAAGGACGAAACGGGATATTTGAACGGGAATTCGCATGTCGAACGCTGCACCGACGTTGTTGGTGGTCGATGATCATCCTATGGCCTTGTCAGGGACCACCGCCTTCCTGGCCGAAGTCATGCCGGATGTGGCAGTCCATGCCGCCGGCAGCGCCCGCGAGGCCCTGGCCAGCCTGCAGCAAGGCTTGCGCCCCGATATCGTGCTGCTCGATATCTGGCTGAACGATGGTACCGGCTTCGATGCCATGCAGACCTTCAAGACCGTCATCCCGGGCGCGCGCTTTATCTTCATGTCGGCCGAGGCCACCCCCGAAATCGTCGGCCGCGCCCGCGCGCTGTCGGCATGCGGCTTCGTCGGCAAGCACCTCGACGCCAATGCCTTCACCGCCGCGGTGCGCAAGGTGCTGGCCGGCGACACCGCCTTCCCCACCGATGAAGCCCTCAACGGGCGCGCGCAGTCGTTCGGCCCGGCCCACGGCATTCCGGTCACGCCCGCCGAACTGGGCCTGACGCCGCGCCAGGGTTCGGTGCTGGCGCTGGTGCTCGAAGGCCTGCCCAACAAGGTGATCGCGCGGCGGCTGGGGCTGACCGAGAACACCGTCAAGGAACACGTGTCTGCGATCCTGCAGCGCCTGGGCGTGCGCACCCGCATGCAGGTGATGTCGCGCATGGAACGGTTCCGGCTGCGCCAGTAAGGTCAGCCGCCCTCCCCGCTCGCCAGGGCGCGCCGGCCGCTGGCCTCAGGCCGGCCGCAGCCAGCGCCGCAGCAGCATCCGCAGCGAGGCCGGGTCCACCGGCTTGGGCAGCACGAAATAACCCGCCTCCTCCGCCGCCGCCAGCGCCGCAGACTTCAGGTCGCCGGTCAGCAAGGCGCTGCGCGCCTGCGGCTGCGTGTTCTGCCAGCGCTCGAGCAGGTCCAGGCCGTTCTCGCTGCCGGGCAGGCGCAGGTCGCAGAAGATGATGTCCGGGCGCAGCCCCTGCGCGAACAGCTTGTCGGCCTCGGCACCGTGCGCGGCGCAGGCGACGCGGATGCCCCAGGCCTCCATCAGCGCGATCCACGCCTTGCGGATCTGGCTGTCGTCGTCGACCACCAGCACCGTGCCCTGCAGGCGATCGGGCTTGGCCTCCTCGGCCTGCGCCATGGCGCGCATCTCGCGCACGCTGGCCACGGTCTCGGCCGGCACCGGCGCCAGCGCGAACCAGAACACCGAGCCCTTGCCCGGCACCGAACGCACGCCATAGGTGCCGCGCATCAGCCGCACGCATTCCTTGAAGATCGCCAGCCCCAGGCCCAGGCCCTGCGACGGGTCGCGCTGCGGGTTGTGGACCTGGTAGTAGGGCGAGAAGATGTCCGGCAGATGCTCGGGCGTGACGCCGGCGCCGGTGTCCCAGACCTCCAGCCGCACGTTCTTGCGGCGCTGGCGCGCGGTGATCAGCACGCCGCCGCGCTGGGTGTAGCGCAGCGCGTTCTGCACCAGGTTGAACAAGGCCCGGCGCAGCAGCACCGGCTCGGCCATCGCGTACAGTTCGTCCGGCACGCGCGGGGTCAGGGTCAGCCCGCTTTCGCGCGCGTCGGCGGCAAACTGGCTCATCACGTCGCGGATCAGCGCGCCCAGCTCGCACGGCTCCAGCGTCGGCAGGACCTTGCGCCCTTCCAGCTTGGACAGGTCCAGCAGCGAGCGGAACAGCAGGTCGATGGTCTGGGTGCCCGCGGCCACCTGCTCCACCAGCGGATGCAGCGCGCTCGACTGGTTGCGCGCGCGCAGCGCCTCGACCAGCATTACCAGCGCATGCACCGGCTGGCGCAGGTCATGGCTGGCCGCGGCCAGGAAGCGCGATTTTTCTTCGCTGGCGTGCAGCGCCCGCTCTTTCTCGTCCTGGAACTGCTTGGCCAGGCGCCGGCTGTCGCCCTCCAGCTGGATCGCGCGCACCAGCGTCACCTGCAGGTTGAAGGCATGGCGCGACAGCATCAGCGCGTAGATTGCCAGCAGGCCCTGCACATAGACGCCGTGGCCGGGGAAGGCGAACTCCGCCATCAGCAGGTTCGGCACCAGGATCGGCACGCCGGCATAGAGCAGGTTTGACGGCACCGGCGCCTGCGACACCGCGCCGCCGGCAAGCACGCCGAGGGTCAGCAGGTACAGCACGCTCGAGAACACCGGCGAGGCCGTATACAAATGCAGCAGCGCCGAACTGCCCCAGGTCACGCCGGTCAGGAACGCGACCGCGCGCATGTTGTTCCACCACTTGTGCGTGTGCGCGGAACGGCTCATCAGGGCATGGTCGCGCTGGTAGCCAATGTAGAACCACAGGCCGCCAGTAGTCAGCAGCAGCATCACCGCGCACCAGCCCAGCAGCGCGGCGCGGCTGACGTCGTTCCAGAAACCGGCGGTGGTCAGCGCGGGCAGCAGCACCGAGGCGACGATGGCGGTTGGCGCGTTCTTGTGCACGATCGCCATCAGCTTGGCGCGCGTCTCGACGTCGAGCTGGGCGCTCGGCTGAGGCAGGCCCCTGGGCAGGAGCCGGGAAAAGAACCGATAGGTCAGCGCTTTCAACTGGGAATCAGGGATGGGCGTAAGGTCGGGCATGCCGCGCGGCGTGCCGCAGCGATCCCATGGGTGAGCCAAAGTGGCGCCTATCATGCCGCCTTTCGCGGCATCGCGCCATGGCGGGAGGGCCGGTTGCGGCACAAAAGCCGCAGCGCCAGGACCGGCCGGGGGCGGCAGCAGCGGCAAGCCGACCCATTCGCCTTATAATGCTCGCTTTACCCGAATCGTTTCCCGCCGTCCCCGTGAAAGTCTTCCGCGGCCTGCCCAACGCCGAGAGCCGGGCGCCCTGCGCGCTCACCATCGGCAATTTCGACGGTGTGCATCGCGGCCACCAGTCGCTGCTCGCGCGTGCGCGGGCGGCGGCGGATGCGCGCGGCCTGCCGCTGTGCGTGATGACCTTCGAGCCGCATCCGCGCGAGTTCTTCACGCCGGACAAGGCCCCCACCCGCATCGCGCTGCTGCGCGACAAGCTGGAAAGCCTGCGCCGCAACGGCGTCGACCGCGTGGTGGTGGAACACTTCAACGCCCACTTTGCCAGCCAGTCGCCGCAGGAATTCGTCGAGAACGTGCTCTGGCATGGCCTGCACACCCGCTGGCTGCTGGTCGGCGACGATTTCCGCTTCGGCGCCAAGCGCGCCGGCGATTTTGCCTACCTGCAGGAGGCCGGACGCCGCTACGGCTTCGATGTCGAGCAGATGGGCTCGGTGTCCGAGGGCGGCATCCGCATCTCGAGCTCGGCGGTGCGCCAGGCGCTGGCCGATGGCGACCTGGAGCACGCGCGGCGGCTGCTGGGGCACGGCTACGCCATCAGCGGCCATGTGATCCACGGCCGCAAGCTGGGCCGCGACCTCGGTTTCCCGACGCTGAACCTGCGCATCTCGCACAAGCGGCCCGCGGTCAGCGGCATCTTCGTGGTGCAGGTGCACGGCATCGCCGACCATCCGCTGCCGGGCGTGGCCAGCATCGGCGTGCGCCCCACCATCGAGGACGCCGGCCGGGTGCTGCTCGAAGTCCACCTGTTCGATTTCAATGAAAGCCTGTACGGCAAGCTGGTGCGGGTCGAATTCATGAAGAAGCTGCGCGACGAGGCGCGCTTCGACTCCCTGGATGAACTCACCGCCGCGATCGCCAAGGACAGCGCCGATGCGCGCGCCTTCTTCGGCCTGACGGTGCCGGGCGCCTCGGCAGGGGCGGTGGCAGCCGACGGCAGCGGCGGCCGCGATTTCGCCACCTCGGCCACCGACCGAATTAGGTAGCGGCCGGCGCCCCGCATCCCGCTGCGCGGGCCCGGTTCGCACGCCGCCTGCCCCAGTCTTCACGCGCGCCCGCCGGCCACTGCCGGCCGCGCGCCAACCGAATTGCCCTGAGAATCGAAATGTCTGACGACAAACGCGCCAAGCCCGAGAAGAACAAGTATCCCGTCAACCTGCTCGACACGCCGTTCCCGATGCGTGGCGACCTGCCCAAGCGCGAGCCGCAGTGGGTCAAGCAGTGGCAGGACAAGCAGCTCTACAAGAAGATCCGCGCGGCGCGCAAGGGCGCGAAGAAGTTCGTGCTGCACGACGGCCCGCCGTATGCCAACGGCGATATCCATATCGGCCACGCCGTCAACAAGGTGCTCAAGGACATGATCATCAAGGCGCGCGGCCTGACCGGGCTCGACGCCGTCTACGTGCCGGGCTGGGACTGCCACGGCATGCCGATCGAGATCCAGATCGAGAAGAAGTTCGGCAAGGGCCTGCCGGTGCAGGAAGTCCAGGCCAAGGCGCGCGCGTACGCCACCGAGCAGATCAAGCGCCAGATGGTGGACTTCGAGCGCCTGGGCGTGCTGGGCGACTGGGACCACCCCTACCTGACCATGAACTACAGCAACGAGGCCGACGAACTGCGCGCGCTCGGCAAGATCATGGAAAAGGGCTATGTGTTCCGCGGCCTGAAGCCGGTGAACTGGTGCTTCGACTGCGGCTCGGCGCTGGCCGAGGCCGAAGTCGAATACAAGGACAAGGTCGACCTGTCGATCGACGTGGGCTTTCCGTTCGCGGAAACCGACAAGCTGGCGCACGCGTTCAAGGTGCCGGTCGAGCAGATCGACGCCAGGCCCGGCTGGATCGTGATCTGGACCACCACGCCGTGGACCATCCCGAGCAACCAGGCGCTGAACGTGCACCCCGAGGTGGAATACGCGCTGGTCGACACCCCGCGCGGCCACCTGATCCTGGCCACCGAGCGGGTCGAGGAACAACTGAAGGTCTATGGCCTGGAAGGCAAGGTCGTCGCCACGGCCACCGGTGCTGCGCTGTCGGAAATCCGCTTCCATCACCCGCTGGCCAGGATGGACGCCGGCTATGACCGCCTGTCGCCGATCTACCTGGGCGACTACGTCACCACCGACACCGGCTCGGGCATCGTGCACTCGGCCCCCGCCTATGGCGTGGAAGACTTCCAGTCGTGCAAGGCGCATGGCATGGCGGATGCGGACATCATCAGCCCGGTGATGGGCAACGGCGTCTACGCCGCCACGCTGCCGCTGTTCGGCGGCTTGTCGATCTGGGATGCCAACCCCAAGATCGTCGATGCGCTGCAGGAATCGGGCAACCTGTTCAACTCGCACAAGTACACCCACAGCTACATGCACTGCTGGCGCCACAAGACGCCGATCATCTACCGCGCCACCTCGCAGTGGTTCGCGGGCATGGACGTGGACCCGACCGAGGAAAACGGCAAGCCCGTGCCGACGCTGCGCGAGACCGCGCTGGCCGGCATCGAGGCGACCGAGTTCTATCCGTCGTGGGGCAAGCAGCGCCTGCACAACATGATCGCCCACCGCCCGGACTGGACCCTGTCGCGCCAGCGCCAGTGGGGTGTGCCGATGGCGTTCTTCGTGCACAAGGAAACCGGCGCGCTGCATCCGCGCACGCCTGAACTGCTGGAAGCGATCGCCAAACGCGTCGAGCAGCACGGCATCGAAGCCTGGCAGACGCTGGACCCGGCCGAGTTGCTGGGCGACGAGGCCAGCCAGTATGAAAAGAACCGCGACACGCTCGACGTCTGGTTCGATTCCGGCACCACGCACTGGACCGTGATCCGCGGCTCGCACCGCGACGACCTGTACGATGCGGCCGCCGACGAGACCGACGGCCGTCTGGCCGACCTGTACCTGGAAGGCTCGGACCAGCATCGCGGCTGGTTCCACTCGTCGCTGCTGACCGCGTCGATGCTGTACGGCAAGCCGCCCTACAAGGCGCTGCTGACGCACGGCTTCACCGTCGACGGCGAAGGCCGCAAGATGTCCAAGTCGGTCGGCAATACCGTGTCGCCGCAGGACATCGCAAACAAGATGGGCGCCGAGATCATCCGCCTGTGGGTGGCCTCGACCGATTACTCCGGCGAGCTGTCGATCTCGGACGAGATCCTCAAGCGCGTGGTGGAAGGCTATCGCCGCATCCGCAATACGCTGCGGTTCCTGCTGTCGAACCTGTCCGACTACGACCACGGCAAACACGCGCTGCCGGCGGCCGAGTGGCTGGAGATCGACCGCTACGCCGTGGCGCTGACCGCGCAGCTGCAGAAGGAAGTGCTGTCGCACTACGAGGCCTACGAATTCCACCCGGTGGTGGCCAAGCTGCAGACCTTCTGCTCCGAGGACCTGGGCGGCTTCTACCTCGACGTGCTGAAGGACCGCCTCTACACCACCGCGCCGGACTCGAAGGCGCGCCGCGCCGCGCAGAACGCGCTGTATCACATCACCCAGGCGATGCTGCACTGGATGGCGCCGTTCCTGTCGTTCACCGCCGAGGAAGCGTGGCAGGTGTTCGCCCATGGCACCGAGCACACCGACACCATCTTCACCAGCACCTATTACGCCGTGCCGGAAGTCGACGACGCCGACGACCTGCTGCAGAAATGGCATACGCTGCGCGAAGTGCGCGCCGAGGTCACGCGGCAGCTGGAAGCGGTGCGCGTGGAAGGCGAGATCGGTTCGTCGCTGCAGGCCGAGCTGACCATCCAGGCCGGCGGTCCGGTGCTGGCGGCGCTGCAAAGCCTGGGCGACGACCTGCGCTTCGTGCTGCTGACCTCGTCGGCCAAGGTCGCGCCCGCGCCCGAGGCCGGCGACCTGCTGGTGACGGTAACGCCGTCGGCGCATGCCAAGTGCGAGCGCTGCTGGCACTACCGCGCCGACGTCGGCCACAACCCCGACCACCCCACCCTCTGCGGCCGCTGCGACAGCAACCTGTTCGGCGCCGGCGAACACAGGAGCCATGCCTGATGGCATCGACCACGTCCCGTTCGGCGCGTCCGGCGCGCCGCAACAAGGCTGCCACCACCACCCCGCTGCTGTGGATGGCGTTTGCGCTGCTGGTGGTGCTGCTCGACCAGTTCTTCAAGATCGTGATCGTGCGCAGCTTCAGCTACGGCGAGTCGCGCCCGGTGACCGGCTTCTTCAACCTGGTGCTGGTCTACAACAAGGGCGCGGCGTTCAGCTTCCTGGCTGACGCCGGCGGCTGGCAGCGCTGGTTCTTCACCGGCCTGGGCGTGGTGGTCGGCGCGTTCATCGTCTGGCTGCTTTACCGCCATACCGGCCAGCGGCTGTTCTGCTTCGCGGTGTCGCTGATCCTGGGCGGCGCGGTCGGCAACGTGATCGACCGCGTGGTCTACGGCCATGTGATCGATTTCCTGGACTTCTACGTGGGCCGGTATCACTGGCCGGCCTTCAATGTCGCCGACTGCGCGATCACGGTGGGCGCGGTGCTGCTGATCGTCGACGAGCTGCGGCGGGTGCGCAAGCACTGAGCGGCGCCACTAACTTTCCCTTCCCTTCCCAGCCAGGTTCCCCACCATGGATTTGCGCGGCAAGCACATCGTTCTCGGCCTGACCGGCGGCATCGCCTGCTACAAGTCGGCCGAGCTGGTCCGGCTGCTGACCAAGGCCGGCGCCACCGTGCAGGTGGCCATGACCGAGGCGGCGACGCATTTCATCACGCCGGTGACGATGCAGGCGCTGTCGGGCCGGCCGGTCTTTCTGTCGCAATGGGATGCGCGCATCGACAACAACATGGCGCATATCGACCTCTCGCGCGAGGCCGACGCCATTGTCATCGCCCCTGCATCGACCGACTTCATGGCGCGGCTGGCCAACGGCCTGTGCGACGACCTGCTGAGCACGCTATGCATCGCGCGCGATTGCCCGCTGCTGGTGGCGCCGGCGATGAACCGCCAGATGTGGGCCGCCCCCGCCACCCAGCGCAACGCCGCCCAGCTGCGCGCCGACGGCGTGGTGGTCCTCGGCCCGGGCAGCGGCGACCAGGCCTGCGGCGAAGTCGGCGACGGCCGCATGCTCGAGCCCGAGGAGCTGCTCGACGACATCATCGCCTTCTTCCAGCCCAAGCCGCTGCAAGGCAAGCGCATGCTGATCACCGCCGGCCCGACCTTCGAGGCGATCGACCCGGTGCGCGGCATCACCAATCTGTCGTCCGGCAAGATGGGTTTCTCGATCGCGCGCGCGGCGCGCGAGGCCGGCGCCGAAGTGCTGCTGGTGGCCGGCCCCACCGGACTGCCCACGCCGCGCGGCGTGATGCGCACCGACGTGCGCAGCGCGCAGCAGATGCATGACGCGGTGATGGCGCAGCTGCAAGGTGTCGATGTCTTTGTCGCGGTGGCCGCGGTGGCGGACTGGCGCCCGGCCGAGGTCGCGCAGCAGAAGCTGAAGAAGGCCAACGACAGCGATACCCCGACGCTGCAGTTCGTGCAGAACCCCGACATCCTGGCCGCGGTCGCGGCCCGCGCCGACGCACCCTACTGCGTCGGCTTTGCCGCCGAAAGCGAGAATCTGGAGCAGTACGGCGAGCAGAAACGCCAGCGCAAGGGCGTGCCGCTGCTGGTGGGCAATATCGGCCACCACACCTTCGGCCTGGACGATAACGAGATCGTGCTGTTCGACGCCGCCGGCATGACGCGGCTGCCACGCGCCGACAAGCTGTCGCTGGCACGCCAGCTGGTCGCGGCGATCGGCCTGCGCCTGCCCGGCCGCGCGCGGCCCTGACTTTTGCAACGCATTCCCCGAGATTGTCTATGACCCAGCCTCTGAACCCGACCGTCGAAATCAAGGTGCTCGATGCGCGCCTGAACCAATGGGGCCTGCCCGCCTACCAGAGCGAGATGGCCGCCGCCATCGACCTGCACGCCTGCGTCGACGCGCCGGTGGCGATCGCGCCTGGCACGCCCGCGCAACTGGTGCCGGCCGGCATCGCCGTGCATATGGGAAACCCGTACATGGCCGCGACCATCGTGCCGCGCTCCGGACTGGGCCACAAGAAGGGGCTGGTGCTGGGCAATTCGATCGGCGTGATCGATGCCGACTACCAGGGCCAGATCATGGTCAGCGTCTGGAACCGCAACGCGCCCGGCACCGAGCCGATCGTGATCCAGCCGGGCGAGCGCATTGCGCAGATGATGTTCGTGCCGGTGCTGCGGCCGGTGTTCTCGACGGTCGAAGAGTTCAGCCAGGACAGCGAACGCGGTGCGGGCGGCTTTGGCTCGACCGGCGTGCATCACGCCAGGGCCAGCGCCTGACGAGCTGTCGGCCTCGGCATGAAGCACTGGCGCCCCGCGGGGCGCCAGTTTGCATTTCAGCCCTGCTGTTCGAACAGCAAGGCCACGCCGCTGGCGGCATCGGCAGTCACCAGGGTTTCGCGCGGGCCCAGGTCGTGGGTCGGCACGCCCTGCTCGCGCCAGCCGGCACGGGCCGCCGCAAGGTCGTGGGTGCGCAGGCGGATCGCCGCATAGCCCGGCCCGTCGCGCCGGATATGCGTGGTGCCGGTGGCTGACGCCAGCGCCTGCGGCGTGCTGAGCACCAGCGTGGCGTTGTCGACCGCCAGGCTGCTGACATGTTCGCTCAGCTGCGTCAGCTCGCCGCCGGTAAGCTCGGCATAGGCGCGCGCGGCGGCATCCACCAACGCCGGGGCCACCACCAGGAACATGGTCGCGATGCTGCTCGCGCCATTGGCGTGGCGCATCCACTCGGGCCGCCACAGCAGCTCGGGCGTGCGATGCTCGCAGACGAAATAGCGCGCACCCGGGGCGTCGTCGAGCGCGGTCACGCGGAAAGTGGCCGGATGTTCGCTGCCATCGTCGAGCCGCACCGGACGCGAGAATTCGATCGGTTCCGAGGTATGCCAGCCGTCCGCGCGCAGCCGCGCCGCGGTGGCAAAGGCATCGGCGCTCTTGCATGACATCGCCGCACAGCCGCCGCCGCGCTGCTGGGCGTCCCAGTAATATTGCCGGCTGGGACTGGGCGCACTAACGTGCAGCAGCTCGAGGTAGTCCCGCTGCAGCATGATGCAGTGGTTCTGCGAGCCCAGCGTGTGATAGCCGCGCGGCGTCAGCGTAAAGCCCAGGCGCTGCCAGGCCTGTGCCGCGGCATCAAGGTCTGGGCACACCACCACGGCGTGATCGAACATTTCTGCTTGCGTTGCCATCGGCATTCCCCCGGACGCATGGCGCGCGACGGCGCCGGACTGGTTTATTCGAACTGGATATTGGCCTTGCGCGCCACCGCCTGCCATTTGTCATGCTCGCGGCGTACCAGCTGGCCCAGCTCGGCCGGGCTGCCGCCGACGATTTCGAAGCCTTGCGCGCCGAGCGCGTCGACCACGCGCGGCTGGCGCAGCGACTCGACCAGCGCGCCGTGCAGGCGCGTCACCGTCGCTGCCGGCAGGTCGGCTGGACCGAACACGCCGATCCACGAATACGCCTCGAAGCCCTTGAGGCCCTGCTCGGCCACCGTGGGCACCTGCGGCAGCTGGCGCAGGCGGCTGGTGCCGGTCACGCCCAGCACCTTGATCGTGCGCGCGGCCACGTGCGCCTGCACCGCGGCGTAGCTGCTGAAGAAGATGTCGACCTCGTTGGACAGCACCGCCTGCACCGCCGGGCCGCCACCCTTGTAGGGCACGTGCAGCATATGCACGCCGGCCTCGGTCGCAAGCGCCTCGGCCGCGAGCTGGTTCAGGCTGCCGATGCCCGACGACGCATAGCGCACGCCGTCATGCCTGGCCCTGGCCAGCGCCACCAGTTCGCGCACGTTCGACGCCGGCAGCGCCGGGTTGGCGGCGATCACCAGCGGGAAGCGCACCAGCTGCGAGATCGGCGAGAAGTCGCGGAAGGTGTCGTAGGGCAGCTGCTTGTAGGCAAACGGGTTGATCGCATGCGTGTCGAACGCCATCAGCAGCGTATTGCCGTCGGGACGCGCGCGCGCCACGGTGCTCGACGCGATCAGCCCGCCCGCGCCTGGCTTGTTGTCCACCACCACGGTCTGCCCCAGCGCCGCCTTCAGCCCGGGCTGCAGCTGGCGCGCGACGATGTCGACGCTGCCGCCCGGCGGGAACGGCAGCACCAGGGCGATCGGACGTTGGCTGGCGGCGCCATCGGCAGCGCTGGCGGCGGCGGCATGGAGCATCGCGCCCGGCAGGGCGCCCAGCGGCAGGATCTTGAGCAGCAGGCGGCGGCGCCGCGTGCGGTCGGCAGAGGACATCGGGGCGTTCGGTTTCGGGGCGCTGGGGGCGTGGGGCGGCAGGGAAAAAGAAACGGGGCGGCCAGTCTGGCCGCCCCGCTATTTTGCCCGATGATCGACCCCGTTGCTGGCAACGCGGCCGAATATCGCTCAGGCTTCTGCGCGCTGTTCCTCGGGCGCCTCGGGCGGTTCCGGCTCGATCTCGGAAAAATCGAGCTTGATCTGGTCCTGCTCGTCCAGATCCACCACCACCTTGCCGCCGGAGACCAGGCGGCCGAACAGCAGCTCGTCGGCCAGCGCCTTGCGGATCATGTCCTGGATCAGGCGCTGCATCGGCCGCGCACCCATCAGCGGATCGAAGCCCTTGTGCGCCAGGAACTTGCGCAGCTTCTCGCTGAAGCTGGCTTCCACCTTTTTCTCGTGCAGCTGCTCTTCCAGCTGCATCAGGAACTTGTCGACCACGCGCAGGATGATTTCCTCATCCAGCGAGCGGAAGCTGATGGTGGCATCCAGCCGGTTGCGGAACTCCGGCGTGAACATGCGCTTGATGTCGGCCATCTCGTCGCCCTGCTCGCGCGAGCTGGTGAAGCCGATGGTGGCGCGGTTCATGGTCTCCGCTCCCGCGTTGGTGGTCATGATGATGATCACGTTGCGGAAGTCGGCGCGCCGGCCGTTGTTGTCGGTCAGCGAACCATGGTCCATCACCTGCAGCAGGATATTGAAGATATCCGGATGCGCCTTCTCGATTTCGTCCAGCAGCAGCACGCAGTGCGGCTTCTTGGTGACGGCCTCGGTCAGCAGGCCGCCCTGGTCGAAGCCGACGTATCCCGGCGGCGCGCCGATCAGGCGGCTGACCGCATGGCGTTCCATGTATTCGGACATGTCGAAGCGCAGCAGCTCGATGCCCATGATGAAGGCCAGCTGCTTGGCGACCTCGGTCTTGCCCACGCCGGTGGGGCCCGAGAACAGGAACGAGCCGATCGGCTTGTCGGTCTTGCCCAGGCCCGCGCGCGACATCTTGATCGCCGACGCCAGCGCCTCGATCGCAGGATCCTGGCCGAACACCACCGACTTCAGGTCGCGCTCCAGCGTCTGCAGCTTGCTGCGGTCGTCCTGGTTCACGCTCTGCGGCGGGATGCGCGCGATGCGCGAGACGATGTCCTCGATCTCGCCCTTGCCGATGGTCTTCTTCTGCTTGGACTTCGGCAGGATGCGCTGCGCCGCGCCGGCTTCGTCGATCACGTCGATGGCCTTGTCCGGCAGGTGGCGGTCGGTGATGAAGCGCGCCGACAGCTCGGCCGCGGCGGTCAGCGCCGACGACGCGTACTTGACGCCATGGTGCTCCTCGAAGCGCGACTTCAGCCCGCGCAGGATCTGCACGGTCTGGTCCACCGACGGCTCGACCACGTCGATCTTCTGGAAGCGCCGCGACAGCGCCGCGTCCTTCTCGAAGATGCCGCGGTACTCGGTGAAGGTGGTCGCGCCGATGCACTTGAGCTGGCCCGACGACAGCGCCGGCTTGAGCAGGTTGCTCGCGTCCAGCGTGCCGCCCGAGGCGGCGCCCGCGCCGATCAGCGTGTGGATCTCGTCGATAAACAGGATCGCGTTCGGATTGTCCTTGAGCGACTTGAGCACGCCCTTCAGGCGCTGCTCGAAATCGCCGCGGTACTTGGTGCCGGCCAGCAGCGCGCCCATGTCGAGCGAGTAGACGGTGGCCTTTTCCAGGATGTCCGGGACCTCGTTCTTGGTGATGCGCCACGCCAGGCCTTCCGCAATCGCGGTCTTGCCGACGCCGGCCTCGCCCACCAGCAGCGGGTTGTTCTTGCGCCGGCGGCACAGCACCTGGACCACGCGCTCGACTTCGCTTTCGCGGCCGATCAGCGGATCGATCTTGCCGGCCTTGGCCAGCGCGTTCAGGTTCTGGGTGTATTGCTCGAGCGGGCTTTCCTTGCCGTCGCCGCCCTCGCCCTCGCCGGCCGCCTCGCCGTGCTTGGCCGGCTCGGACTGGTCCTTGCGGATGCCGTGGCTGATGAAATTGACCACGTCCAGGCGCGTCACGCCCTGCTGCTGCAGGTAATAGACCGCGTGCGAATCCTTCTCGCCGAAAATCGCGACCAGCACGTTGGCGCCGGTAACTTCCTTCTTGCCGTTGGAAGTCGACTGGACGTGCATGATGGCGCGCTGGATCACGCGCTGGAAACCCAGTGTGGGCTGGGTATCGACCTCGTCGGTACCCGGCACCACCGGCGTGTTGTCCGCGATGAAGTTCTTAAGGCTGGTGCGCAGGTCCTCGATATTGGCCGCGCAGGCGCGCAAGACTTCAGCTGCCGTGGGATTGTCGAGCAATGCCAGCAGCAGGTGCTCCACGGTAATGAACTCGTGGCGTGCCTGCCTGGCTTCGACAAAAGCCATATGCAGGCTCACTTCCAATTCTTGCGCAATCATGCTTCCTCCATCACGCACTGCAGGGGGTGCCCCGCCTGCCGCGCGTGCGTTGACACCAGCTCGACCTTAGTCGCCGCGATATCCCTGGTGTAGATACCACAGACGCCCTTTCCTTCCCGGTGCACGGTCAGCATGATCTGCGTCGCCGTTTCCCGGTCCCTGCTGAAATACTGCTGCAGGATCATCACGACAAACTCCATCGGAGTGTAGTCGTCGTTCAGCAGCACCACCTTGAACATGGCAGGCGGTTTCAGCGCCTGCTCTTTGCGCTCCAGGATGGTGCCCGCTTCGCGTTGTGGGACATTCGCAAGCCGTGTAGCCATGGCTTTATTCTAACCCTTACTCGCAACTCTGCAATTTGGGGAAAAGGCGGTGGATTCAAGAGTCCGGCCACCGGTTTTCCGTGGTAAATGGGAGCGGATAGTTCCGCGGAAGGCCTTGCAAGGCACGTCGCCGCCCGGCCGAAAATCCGGCTCGGCAGCCGCCGATTCCTGGCAACGGTAACACCGCGCGCCGTCCGGTTCCTGCCACACCCTTCTGGCAGTGGGGAATCCGCCAGCTTGACAGTCTCCGGCTTTGCCAGAAAAATCGGCCGCACACCCACCGAAGGCAGCGAGCCAAAGCAACAGCCGAGGGCGGGTGATCCGTGAGCAGGGAGGCCCACGGCCCGCGGCGGCGAGTCAGCAATCAGACTGGCCGCTTCGCGATAGCACCTCGCCGCGCGTCATCGCCGGCCGCATTTCAGCACGCGGCCAGCCATGGCGCCGCAGTCCGTGCCGTCTGGCTGGCAAGCTTCCCCGCTTGAAAATCTGCTATTTCGTTGGGGGAGTATATGGCAAGCGGTATCGTCAAATGGTTCAATGACGCCAAGGGATTCGGGTTCATCAAGCCGGACGAGGGCGAAGAAGAACTGTTTGCGCACTTTTCGGCTATCCAGATGGCGGGCTTCAAGACGCTGAAGGAAGGCCAGCGCGTCTCGTTCGAGGTGGTCCAGGGCCCTAAGGGCAAGCAGGCCACCAATATCCAGGACGCCAGCTAAAGCGCGCCGCGACCGCATCCCCGGCCGCAGAGCCACCGGAGCGGTCAACCAGGGTGTGGGGGGATTCCCCCGGGACGGGACCGATGCCAGCGCCCCGCTGGCCGCCAGGGGCGGCGCGGCGGGCACCGGCTCGCATCAGCGGCACGCACACCCGATCGAAAGCCCGGCCTGGCGCCGGGCTTTCTGGTTTTTGGGCCGGCCTTTCTTGCGCCGCCCGCTCGCGCCGGCTCAGGTCCAGCCGTCGATCTTCAGCCCACTGGCCTGTTCGGCCTCCTCCCTGGTGACCTTGCGCACAGTCTGGCCGAAGGTCCAGACATGGCCCTCGGCATCGCGCGCGGTGTAGGTGCGGTCGCCATAGAATTCATCCTGCGGCTCGCGCAGGATCACGGCCCCGGCGGCCCGGGCCCGCTCGCAATGCTGGTCGAGCCCGTCGGTCAGATGCACATGCACGGTCTGCGTGTTCTTGCCGCCGACCGACGCCGGGCTGGCGGTAAAGTCTGCCCACTCGCTGCCCACCATCAGATAGCTGTCGCCGAAACGCATTTCGGAATGCACCAGCTGCCCTTGCTGGTCGCGGATCACCATGACCCGCTCGAACCCGAACGCCCGCTCCAGCCAGTCCAGCGCCGCCAGCGGATCCTTGTAGAACAGCGCCGCGCCGAAGGCGGTGCGGCGGAAGGGATCGTCCATGCCAGTCTCCCCCGGGCCGGATGCCCGTCGGTCCTGAAGTTCTAGCCAACGCGGCGGCGGCGGGCAAGAAAAAACCCCGGCACCGGGTATCCGGCACCGGGGTCTTGTCGACAGCTGGCCCGCCGTGGCGGGAGTCTGTACTCACATATTGTCGATCATCACCTGCCCGAAGCCCGAGCACGACACCTGCGTCGCGCCTTCCAGCAGGCGGGCGAAATCGTAGGTGACCTTTTTGGACAGGATCGACTTCTCCATCGACGCGATGATCAGGTCGGCGGCCTCGGTCCAGCCCATGTGGCGCAGCATCATTTCGGCCGACAGGATTTCCGAGCCCGGGTTGACGTAATCCTTGCCGGCGTACTTCGGCGCGGTGCCGTGGGTGGCCTCGAACATCGCCACCGAGTCCGACATGTTGGCGCCCGGCGCGATGCCGATGCCGCCGACCTGCGCCGCCAGCGCGTCAGAGATGTAGTCGCCGTTCAGGTTCAGCGTGGCGATCACCGAGTATTCGGCCGGGCGCAGCAGGATCTGCTGCAGGAAGGCGTCGGCGATGGCATCCTTGACCACGATGTCCTTGCCGGTCCTCGGGTTCTTGAACTTGCACCACGGGCCGCCGTCGACCAGCTCGGCGCCGAATTCCTTCTGGGCCAGCTCGTAGCCCCAGTCGCGGAAGCCACCTTCGGTGAACTTCATGATGTTGCCCTTGTGCACCAGCGTCACCGACGGCTTGTCGTTGTCGATCGCGTACTGGATCGCCTTGCGCACCAGCCGCTCGGTGCCCTCGCGCGACACCGGCTTGACGCCGATGCCCGAGGTGGCCGGGAAGCGGATCTTCTTCACGCCCATCTCGTTCTGCAGGAAGGCGATCAGCTTCTTGGCCTGGTCGCTTTCTGCCGCCCATTCGATGCCGGCGTAAATGTCTTCCGAGTTCTCGCGGAAGATCACCATATCGGTCTTTTCCGGCTCGCGCACCGGCGAGGGCACGCCCTTGAAGTAGCGTACCGGGCGCAGGCAGACATAAAGGTCCAGCTGCTGGCGCAGCGCCACGTTGAGCGAGCGGATGCCGCCGCCGACCGGCGTGGTCAGCGGGCCCTTGATCGACACCACGTATTCCTTCAGCACGTCCAGGGTTTCATCCGGCAGCCACACGTCCGGGCCGTAGACCTTGGTCGACTTCTCGCCGGCGTAGATCTCCATCCAGGCGATCTTGCGCTTGCCGCCGTAGGCCTTGGCCACGGCCGCGTCGACCACCTTGATCATCACCGGGGTGATATCGAGGCCGGTACCGTCGCCTTCGATATAAGGAATGATCGGGTTGTCCGGGACATTGAGCGAAAAGTCCTGGTTGACCGTGATCTTTTCGCCTGCCGGAACCTTGATGTGTTGGTACATGACGTCTCCAGTTACGGAACGGTTGTGACTGCCGCCGGTTCGTGGCCGGACGGCGAGATTCGGGGAGATGGCGCTGTGCATTGTAGCGGGCCTGGATGCCTCGCCCATACTGCCGTGCATCATGCCGGCGCCATGCCTGGTCGGCTTCAGTCTTATATAAGACACAAGACTAATTTTATATTATGCAGCAATTTTTCATCATCCGCCAATCGGGCCGGACCCCGATCCGGCCGACCTGACCGACCTGCACACGCGCCGCTGCGGCATACTTGCGCCCCATGACCCTGATTGCCCTGAACAAGCCGTTTGGCACCATGAGCCAGTTCTCGGAACACCCGACGCGGCCGACGCTGGCGTCGTGCGTATCGGTGCCCGGCGTCTACCCGGCTGGCCGGCTCGATGCCGACAGCGAGGGCCTGCTGCTGCTGACGGACGATGGCACGCTGCAGGCGCGCATCGCCGACCCGCGCCACAAGCTCGAAAAGACTTACCTGGCGCAGGTCGAAGGCATTGCCGACGCGGACGCCCTCGCCCGCTTGCGCGCCGGGGTCGATCTTGGCGATTTCGTGACCCAACCGGCGACGGTGCGCGCCATCGAAGCCCCCGACTGGCTGTGGCCGCGGCATCCGCCGGTGCGATTTCGCGCCGCCATTCCGACGTCGTGGCTGGAATTAAAGATACGGGAAGGCAAGAACCGGCAGGTGCGGCGCATGACGGCGGCGGTCGGATTTCCGACGCTGCGGCTGATCCGGGTGGCAATCGGCGCGCTCGACCTGCGCGTGCTCGGGCTCGCGCCCGGCGAAAGCTGCGAGGTGCCGCTCGCGGAGTCGGGCCTGCCGCTGGCAACGTCCCCAGGGCGCCCCGCACCAGCCCCGCGCAGTCATGTCTCCAAGACCAGACAGGCGAACGGCGCCAAGCGGTGCTTACGTTACAAAAGCTAACAAATCGACCGTCAACGCTGACAGCAACGGCCTCGTTCTTGTCGGGGACACGTCCAACCACGCGTCACCACTTTCCCGACTGCTTTTATCCTTCGAGGTAATACGCCATGAAAAAACTGATCGCTGCACTGGTTGTCGGCCTGTTCGCCACCGGCGCCTTCGCCCAGGCCGCTGCGCCTGCCGAGCCCGCCACCCCGGCCACGCCCGCGGCCGCGGCCACCAAGGAAGCCCCGAAGAAGACCGCCAAGAAGAAGTCCACCCACAAGAAGCACAGCAAGAAGAAGGAAACCGCTGCTGCCGCAGCCCCGGCCGCGTAACCACGGCTGGCGCCATTGCCGGGCCGTGCGCCGGCATCAAGAAATCAAGGCAGGCCGCCCCAGGGCGCCTGCCTTTTCTGTTTGATGGCGGTTCCACGCGCGGCGTGCCACGCGTGCAACCTGCGTTATGCTTGCGGCTGCCCGACGCCGAGCCTTCCCGGACTGACCATCATGCCCTTGCTGTCGAAGACCCTGACCTCACGCTGCTGTCTGCTGCTTGCCACACTGGCGGCCGGCGTTGCCAACGCGCAAAGCGCGCTGCCGGTGGCGCCGCTGACCGCGGGCATGTATGCGATCCAGGCCGAAGTCGCCGCCACGCCTGCGGCGCGCGAGCAAGGCCTGATGTACCGGAAATCGATGGCGCCGAACGCCGGCATGCTGTTCGTGTTCGAGCAGAAGGCGGGCCACTGCTTCTGGATGCGCAATACCGAACTGCCGCTGTCGATTGCGTTCCTGGCCGACGACGGCACCATCGTCAATATCGAAGACATGGCGCCGCGCACCGAGAACAACCATTGCCCCAAGACGGCGATCCGCTATGCGCTGGAAATGAACCAGGGGTGGTTCGCGCAGAAAGGCATCAAGGCCGGCGCGAAAATCGGGGGATTGCCGCAGCCGCGCTGACCGGCGGCCGCGCGCGGCGCCGGCAAGGGAGCCGGCGCGGGTGCCACTCAGTCGCGGAAGTTGTTGAAGTCCAGCGGGGCCTCGGACACATCCTTGCGCAGCATGGCGATCACGTTCTGCAGGTCGTCGCGCTTGGTGCCCGACACGCGCACCGTGTCGCCCTGGATGCTGGCCTGTACCTTGATCTTGCTGTCCTTGATCATGCGCACGATCTTCTTGGACAGGTCGCCGGTCACGCCCTTCTTGATGGTGATCACCTGCTTGACCTTGTCGCCGCTGATCTTCTCGGTCTTGCCGTAATCCAAGAAGCGCACGTCGACATTGCGCTTGGCCATCTTGCTGATCAGCACGTCCTTGACCTGGTCCAGCTTGAAATCATCGTCGGCAAAGGCGGTCAGTTCGTTTTCCTTGTGCTCGACCCGGGCGTCGGAGCCCTTGAAATCGAAGCGAGTCGAGATTTCCTTGTTGGCCTGCTCGACGGCGTTCTTCACCTCGACCATATTCGCTTCGCACACTACGTCAAACGACGGCATTGCATTCTCCTTGTGATCCGTATGCCCGGAAGCCGGCCGCGCACGGCGCTTCCGTATAATCCAGCCTACCTCGCAGTTCCGGGTCGCGCACACCAGCGGCGGCCGCGTCACCTTTCCCTTGCATGGCAGATTTCCACGAATTCTATCCCCTGCGTCGCCACAATACATTCGGATTCGATGCGCGCGCGCGCTTTGCAGTGCATGTGCGCAGCGAGACCGACCTGATCGCGGCCCTGGCCGACCCGCGCGCCGAAGGCCTGCCGCTGGTGGTGCTGGGTGGCGGCAGCAATGTCGTGCTGACCGGCGATCTCGACGCGCTGGTGCTGCTGATGGAAATCCCCGGTTACCAGGTCGAAGCCCCCGGAGCGGGCGGCGATGCCTGGCTGGTCACCGTGGGCGCGGGCGAGAACTGGAACGCGCTGGTCAACCGCACCATCGCCGACGGCATGCCGGGGCTGGAAAACCTGGCGCTGATCCCGGGCACCGCCGGTGCGGCGCCGATCCAGAACATCGGCGCCTACGGGGTGGAACTGCGCGAGCGCTTTGCCGGCGTGCGTGCCTATGACCGGCACACCGGCAGCTTCGCCTGGCTGGACCTGCAAGCGTGCGGGTTCGGCTACCGCGACAGCCTGTTCAAGCGTGCCGGGGCCGGGCGCTACATCATTACCGCGGTTACGCTGCGCCTGCCGAAGGCATGGCAGCCGGTGCTGTCGTACGGCGAACTGGCGCGCGAACTCGACGGCCAGGCCGCACCAGACGCGGCCTCCATCCGCGACGCCGTGGTCGCGATCCGCTCGCGCAAGCTGCCCGATCCCGCGCAGCTGGGCAATGCCGGCAGCTTCTTCAAGAACCCGCTGGTCAGCGCCGCGCAACGCGACGCCTTGCTGCAGGCGCATCCGGACCTGGTCAGCTATGCGCAGCCCGACGGCTCGTACAAGCTGGCGGCCGGCTGGCTGATCGACCGCTGCGGCTTCAAGGGCGTGAGCGACGGCCCGGTGGGCGTCTATGGCAAGCAGGCGCTGGTGCTGGTGCACCACGGCGGCGGCACCGGCGCGATGCTGCTGGCGCTGGCCAACCGCATCGCCGATACCGTGCAGGCCCGCTACGGCGTGCGCATCGAGCCCGAGCCGGTGGTGCTGTAAAGCTGGCGGGCCAGCGGCCCGCCGCGACTGTCACGCGAAGTGGCAGACGTAGTCCAGCGTCTCCTGCACCTCGATGTCGAAGCTGCTGTTGCCCGGCACGCTGAACTGCTGGCCGGCGCCGTAGGTCTGCCAGTCTTCCGAGCCGGCCAGGCGCACGCGGCAGCTGCCGGCGTTGATTTCCATGATTTCCGGCGCGCCGGTGTTGAAGGTCAGCGAGGCCGGGAAAATCACGCCCAGCGTCTTGCGGGTGCCGTCAGGGAACAGCACGGTGTGGCTCACGCACTTGCCGTCGAAATACAGGTTGGCTTTCTTGACGACCGATACGTTGTCGAACTGGCTCACTTCCATCTCCTTGGGTGTCTTGCGAAAGACGTAAAAAGAGGGGCCGCAACGGCCCCTCTCCTGTTCACCCCGGGCGCGCTCAGTAGCGGCCGCAGAGCAGGTATTCCATCAGCGCCTTCTGCACGTGCAGGCGGTTCTCCGCCTCGTCCCAGACCACGCTCTTGGGGCCGTCGATCACGGCGGCCTCGACTTCCTCGCCGCGGTGCGCCGGCAGGCAATGCATGAAGAGCGCGTCGGGCTCGGCGCGGTCCATCATCGCGGTGGTGACCATCCAGTCCTTGAAGGCGCGCTTGCGGGCGTCGTTCTCGGCCTCGAAGCCCATGCTGGTCCACACGTCGGTGGTGACCAGGCTGGCGCCCTGGCAGGCCGCGAGCGGGTCGTCGAAGACCTTGACCAGCCCGGACGCGGATGCCGGCACCATGGCCGGGTCCAGCTGATAGCCAGCGGGTGCCGAGAAATGGAAGGTGAAACCGAGGCGCTCGGCGGCCTGGATCCAGGTGTACGCCATGTTGTTGGCGTCGCCGATCCACGCCACCGTCTTGCCGCGGATGCTGCCGCGCTGCTCGATATAGGTGAAGACGTCGGCCAGCACCTGGCACGGGTGGTATTCGTTGGTCAGGCCGTTGATCACCGGCACGCGCGAATGCGCGGCGAAGCGATCGATGATGTCCTGGCCGAAGGTGCGGATCATGATGATGTCGACCATGCGCGAGATCACCTGCGCCGCATCCTCGATCGGCTCGCCGCGGCCCAGCTGCGAGTCGCGCGTGTTCAGGAACACCGCGTGGCCGCCGAGCTGGTGGATGCCGGCTTCGAACGACAGGCGCGTACGCGTGGAATTCTTCTCGAAGATCATGGCCAGCGTGCGGTCATGCAGCGGGTGCCAGGTCTCGTAGTTCTTGAACTTGGCCTTCAGGATCCGCGCGCGGTCCAGCAGGTACTCGTACTCGTCGGGAGTGAAGTCGCTGAACTGGAGGTAATGCTTGATCGGGGTTGAGCTCATAAAACAAAGAAGGCGGCTCGGTGGGGACACGCCGTCACGAACTGTTCTTGCAAACCGTTCATGATCGAAGCGCGTCGCGGAGCCGCCTTTCGCGTCGCATACGCAATTTAACTGCAAGGATCATAAGGGATTATTTCTGCTTTGGCGAGCCCGGATCAACCCGCCTGCGGCCTGCCGCACCATTGCGCTGACAGCTTCCTGACAGGATTTCGCCCTTATGCGCAACTCTTATATAAGATATAATACTGGCTGATTCACGCGGGGCCCGGCATACCCATGCCAGTGCCCGCCGCCGGCATCAAAAGTGCCCCTGCAGGACACCGACGCCCCGCCTTCCGGCTGGAACCAGCGCGAACCAATCGCGTCCCGGCCGCGTCAAACGGGCGCCCCGTCCAGCGGGCTTACCGTCGAGTCATCCGCCTCACCCGCAGTGTCCAGCCTCATGAACCCCAACGTTCGCGAATACTTTATCCAAGGCATTACCAAGGAAGGCAAGACCTTCCGCCCGAGCGACTGGGCTGAACGACTGTGCGGCGTAATGGCGCAGTTCCGCCCCGAAGGCGACAGCGGCGACCCGCGCCTGACGTACTCGCCGTATGTGCGGCCGATCTTTGCCGGCAACGTCAAATGCGTGGTGGTGGACGTGCGCCTGCGCGACATCGAACCCAAGGCGCTGGACTTCGTGCTCAACTTCGCCCGCGACAACAACCTGCAGCTGGTCGAAGCCTGCTCGCTCGAATAAGCCCGGCGACGCCGGAAAGCAAAAAAGCTCGTCGGATGACGAGCTTTTTTTATGGCGGCATGCCGTGGCATCCGCCCATGCTGGGCCGCTGGAGCGGCCCGGGCAGCTATCAGTTTGCTATCAGGCAGCCATGGCCTTGATCGCGGCCGACAGGCGCGACTTGTGACGTGCCGCCTTGTTCTTGTGCACGATCTTCTTGTCGGCGATGCTGTCGATCACGGCTTGCGAGTTCTTGAAGATCTCGGCGGCTGCGGCCTTGTCGCCAGCGTCGATGGCCTTGCGGACGGCCTTGACGGCGGTGCGCAGACGCGAACGCAGGCTGGAGTTGTGAGCGTTCTGGGCAACGGCCTGGCGGGCGCGCTTGCGGGCTTGTGCGGAATTTGCCATGTAAAAAATATCCTGAATTCAGATGCGTGCCGCGGGGGACACAACAATTAAGTCATATCGAGCGACCCGGGATGCACTGACACACGAATCCGGAACGCAACTGTCCTTGTGAATCGGCAATTATACACAGATGCCGGAGCATGTGACAAGACCGCCGGGACTTTGCCGGCGCAGGCCGGGCGCCGCGGCGCGATCCGTATAATAAGCGCCACATTCTGCCGGGCCACGTGGCGCGCCGGCAACTTTACTGCCCGGACCGCGTCTCAAGAAGCTCGCGGTGCCGACGGCACCGGCCCACCGTTCCCGCACCCGTCCGCATCTTGAACCTGCTCAAAGCGCTCGCCACCATCAGCAGCCTGACGATGCTCTCGCGCATCACTGGCCTGGTGCGCGAGATCCTGATCGCCCGCGCCTTCGGCGCGTCGGACATGACCGACGCGTTCAACGTGGCGTTCCGCATTCCCAACCTGCTGCGCCGCATCTTCGGCGAAGGCGCGTTCTCGCAGGCGTTCGTGCCGATCCTCGGCGAATACCACACCAAGCGCGGCGATGCCCCGACCAAGGCCCTGATCGACGCGGTCGCCACCGTGATGACCTGGTTGCTGATGGCCGTGTCGCTGCTCGGCGTGATCGGCGCGCCGCTGGTGATGACGGTGGTCGCCACGGGTTTTCGCGGGCAGGCCGATACCTATACCGCGGCCGTGTTCATGACGCGGGTGATGTTCCCGTATATCGGGCTGATCTCGCTGGTGGCGCTGGCGTCGGGCATCCTCAATACCTGGCGCAAGTTCGCGGTGCCGGCCTTTACGCCGGTGCTGCTCAACCTGTGCCTGATCGTGGCGGCGCTGTTCGTCGGCCCCCACATGGAGCAGCCTATCTACGCGCAGGCGTGGGGGGTGCTGATCGGCGGCGTGCTGCAGCTGGCGATCCAGGTGCCGGCGCTACGGCGCCTGGGGGTGATGCCGCGCATCCGCTTCAACCTGCGCGCGGCGTGGTCTGACCCGGGCGTGCGCCGCATCCTGCGCCAGATGGGGCCGGCGCTGCTGGCGGTGTCGGTGGCGCAGGTCAGCCTGATCATCAATACCAATATCGCCTCGCGGCTGGCGGCGGGCAGTGTTTCTTACCTGACCTATGCCGACCGGCTGATGGAATTCCCGACCGCGCTGCTGGGCGTCGCGCTGGCGACGATCCTGCTGCCGAGCCTGTCCAGGGCCAACGCCTCGGGCGACCATGCCGAGTACTCGAGCCTGCTCGACTGGGGCCTGCGCCTGACGTTCCTGCTGGCCGTGCCGTGCGCGGTCGGGCTGTTCGTGTTCGGCGCGCCGCTGACCGCGGTGCTGTTCAACTATGGCAAGTTCGACGCCCATGCGGTCGAGATGACGCGGCAGGCGCTGGTCTCGTACGGCGTGGGCCTGATAGGCCTGATTTCGATCAAGATCCTCGCGCCGGGCTTCTATGCGCGCCAGGATATCCGCACGCCGGTCAAGATCGCGCTGCTGGTGCTGGTGATCACGCAGGCCTGCAACGTGGCGTTCGTGCCCTGGATCGGCCATGCCGGGCTGGCGCTGTCGATCAGCGCCGGGGCCACGCTCAACGCACTGCTGCTGTTCTTCGGCCTGCGCCGGCGCGGCCTGTACCGCCCGGCGCCGGGCTGGTGGCTGTTCCTGGCGCAGCTGAGCGCGTCGGTGCTGCTGCTGTCCGGCATGCT
This sequence comes from Cupriavidus nantongensis, assembly GCF_001598055.1. Classification (NCBI taxonomy): domain Bacteria; kingdom Pseudomonadati; phylum Pseudomonadota; class Betaproteobacteria; order Burkholderiales; family Burkholderiaceae; genus Cupriavidus; species Cupriavidus nantongensis. Next base: position 4,147,309 of record NZ_CP014844.1, read on the forward strand.
GCTCTGGTTCGCGCGCAACTTCGACTGGATCGGCCTGGGCGCGACGCCGCTGCTGCGCATTGCGCTGCTGGCTTCGTGCCTGGTACTTGCAGCGGTGGTCTACTTCGGTACACTGTGGCTCATGGGACTGCGCTACTCTGCCTTCAGGCGCCGGGCCGGCTGATGGGTCAGCGGCAACTGCCATTGCCGGCTGACGGCCTGGCATGGGTGACCCACGCTGCGCGCGGTGCCGGCGGCTGCACCGGGAAACCGACATGACATCCACCAAAGTCCTGGATTATTTCGCCAGCCTCGTGGCCGACGAAAACGGCATCCCGCTGACCGAAACCGCGCTGTCCATCGCGCAGGATGCCTACCCAGACCTGGACCTGCAGGGCGAGCTGGCGGCGCTGGACGTGCTGGCGCTGCGGCTGAAGCGGCGGATTGCCGAAGGCACCCCCGCGATCCAGCGGCTGCGGCTGCTGAACCATTTCTTCTATCGCGATCTGGGCTTCGGCGCCAACGCGAACGACTACTACGACCCCGACAACTCCTACCTGAACGTGGTGCTGCGCCAGCGCCGCGGCATCCCGATCTCGCTCGCGGTGCTGCATATGGAGCTGGGCCAGCAGATCGGCCTGCCGCTCAAGGGCGTGTCGTTCCCCAACCATTTCCTGCTGCGGATGACGATCCCGGCCGGCGAAGTGATACTGGACCCGCTCACCGGCGAAACCCTGTCGAAGGAACAGCTGCAGGAGATGCTGGACCCGTACCTGGAGCGCGAAGGTATCAGCGATGCCAGCCAGGTGCCGCTGGGGCTGTTCCTGCGCGCGGCCAGCCATCGCGAGATCATCGCGCGCATGCTGCGCAACCTGAAGGCGATCTATCTGCAGGAGTCGCGCTGGCAGCGGCTGCTGGCGGTGCAGAACCGGCTGGTGATCCTGCTGCCGGGTTCGATCGAGGAAGTGCGCGACCGGGGCCTGGCCTATGCCAACCTGGAGTGCTTCCGCCCCGCGCTGGCCGACCTGGAAGCCTATGTCCAGGCCCGCCCCGACGCCGCCGATATCGGCCAGATCCGCGAGCGCATGCCCGCGCTGCGGATGATGAGCCGCAGCCTCAGCTGAGGCGGCGGGCTTGACTCATGCGGCTCAGCGCTCGACGCGCGTGGGCCGGCGGCGGTTGCCGCGCACCAGCTTCCACAGCCCGCCCAGCACCAGCGGCACCACCGCCGCGCCGATGCCGGCCAGCACGATCAGGTTCAGGTACTGGCGGATAAACGGCAGGTTGCCGAAGAAGTAGCCGGCAAACACCAGGCCGACCACCCATGCCACTGCGCCGACCACGTTGAACATCTGGAAGCGCGCGAAGGTCATCTGCGACACCCCGGCGACGAACGGCGCGAAGGTGCGCACGATCGGCACGAAGCGCGCCATCACCAGGGTCTTGCCGCCATGCCGCTCATAGAAGTCATGGGTGCGGCGCAAGGCATCCTGGTCCAGGAAGCGCCACTGGTGGTCGAACACCTTGGGCCCGATCCAGCTGCCGACGAAGTAGTTGACGGTATTGCCTGAGATGGCCGCGACCAGCAGCAGGCCGATCAGCACCCATTCGTTCATGGCGCCGGTCGCGCAGAAGGCGCCGGCGATAAACAGCAGCGAGTCGCCCGGCAGGAACGGCAGCACCACCAGCCCGGTTTCGGCAAAGACGATCAGGAACAGGATGGCATAGACCCAGTGGCCGTACTGGTCGATGACCGTGCCGAGATATTTGTCGACATGCACCAGCATGTCGATGAGCTGCAAAGCGAGATCCAAGTCGTTCCCCGTGTGGTGGTTTGACGGTTTTCTTTCAATGCGGCGCGGGTGTCCGATCCGCGCCGCCATGGCCTGAATCATACAAGAGCGGCCGCCCCTTTCCCCCTCCTCGGCAACCCGTCTGCGTGGGGGAACGTGCACGTATAATCGCCGGATGCCCGCCTCCCCTTCCAGCACTGCCTTGCGCACCACCCAGCAGCCGCGCCCGATCCGGCCGCTGCCGGACCAGCTCATCAGCCAGATCGCCGCCGGCGAAGTGGTCGAACGGCCGGCGTCCGTGGTCAAGGAACTGCTGGAGAACGCGCTCGATGCCGGCGCCACGCAGCTCGGCATCCGGCTGGAGGAAGGCGGCGTGCGACGCATCGTCATCACCGATAACGGCTGCGGCATTCCCGCCGCCGAGCTGCCGGTGGCGCTGATGCGGCACGCCACCAGCAAGATCGCCTCGCTCGACGAACTCGAATCGGTGCTGACGCTGGGCTTCCGCGGCGAGGCGCTGGCCTCGATCGCGTCGGTGTCGCAGATGTCTCTGACCAGCCGCACCGCGGCCGATGCCCACGCCACCCAGGTCAGCGCCGATTCCGGTGCGGTCCAGCCCGCCTCCGGCGGCGTCGGCACCACGGTCGACGTGCAGCACCTCTACTTCAACACGCCGGCGCGCAGAAAGTTCCTCAAGACCGAACAAACCGAGCTGGGCCATTGCCTGGAGATGGTCCGGCGCGTCGCGCTGGCACGGCCGGACGTGACCATCTCGGTCCACCACAACGGCAAGCCGCTTGAGCACTGGAATGCCGGCGACGTCGCCACGCGCACGGCGCAGGTGCTGGGCAGCGACTTCGCCCGCGCCCGGCTGGCGCTGGACGAGCACGCCGACACCCTGAGCCTGTACGGCTTTGCCGGGCTACCGACCGCCTCGCGCGGGCGGCCGGACCAGCAGTACTTCTTTGTCAACGGCCGCTTCGTGCGCGACAAGCTGCTCAACCATGCGGTGCGCAGCGCCTACCAGGACGTGCTGCACGGCGACCGCTTCCCGTCGTATGTGCTGTGCCTGGACCTGCCGCCGGAGATGGTCGACGTCAACGTGCACCCGTCCAAGATCGAAGTGCGCTTCCGCGAATCGCGCGCCGTGCACCAGTTTGTCTACCACGCGGTGCAGCGCTGCCTGGCACGCCAGGCCGGTGCCAACGGCGACAGCCTGCATACCGATGCCGACGACGAGATCACGCTGCCGCCGGGCGCCGCGACGCCGGCGGCTGCGGCGCGTCCTGGCGCCGGCGGTCCGGGCCAGTGGATCAACTATTCCGCGGCGCGCCAGACCGAACTGGGCATCGCCCAGCCGCGCCAGGCCTACCTGGGCATGGTGCGCGAGGCGACCGCACCGGCGCCACGCCCCTACGGCGCACCCGCAACGCCCTCGGGCGGCTGGGCCGGCGCGTCGGCGCAACCGCCGGCATGGCTGGCCGACGTCCAGGCCGCGCGCGCCGGCGATCCGCCCGGCCTGCTGGACCGGCTGGCGCCGGCGCCTGACGAGCCCGGCGCCGCCGACGAACATCCGCTCGGCTATGCCATCGCCCAGCTGCACGGCATCTACGTGCTGGCGCAGAATGCGCGCGGGCTGGTGCTGGTCGACATGCACGCGGCGCACGAGCGCATCCTCTACGAGCAGATCAAGGCCGCACTGGACGCGCGCGAACTGGCGGTGCAGCCGCTGCTGATCCCGGTCACACTGACCGCCAGCCCGGTCGAGATCGGCGTGGCCGAAGAACACCAGCAGACGCTGACGCTGCTGGGCTTCGATATCGCCCCGGTGTCGCCGACCACGCTGGCGGTGCGCGCGGTGCCGGCGCTGCTGCAGCAGGCCGATGCCGAGGCGCTGGCGCGCGACGTGCTGCGCGACCTGCACGCCTACGGCGGCTCGCGCGTGCTGGCCGAGCGTCGCAACGAGCTGCTCGCCACGCTGGCCTGCCACAGCGCGGTGCGCGCCAACCGCAAGCTCACGGTCGAGGAAATGAACGCGCTGCTGCGCCAGATGGAGCAGACCGAGCGCGCCGACCAGTGCAACCACGGCCGGCCCACCTGGGTGCAGCTGACCGTGACCGAGCTCGACCGGCTCTTTATGCGCGGGCAATAGGCGCGCTCGCATCTTCGATCCAAGGCTTTCGATGTCCGCCGTGCCCCCCGATTCCGCCTCGCACCCGCCCGTGGTCTGCCTGCTCGGCCCCACCGCGTCGGGCAAGACCGCCGCCGCGCTGGCGCTGGCGGCCGACGCGCCGGTGGAGATCATCAGCCTGGACTCGGCGCTGGTGTACCGCGAGATGGATATCGGCACCGCCAAGCCCACGCGCGAAGAACTGGCCGTGGCGCCGCACCACCTGATCGACATCATCGACCCGGCCGACAGCTACTCGGCCGCGCAGTTCGTCGCCGATGCCGAACGGCTGGTCGCGCAAATCCGCGCGCGCGGCCATGTGCCGCTGATCGTGGGCGGCACCATGCTGTATTACAAGGCGCTGACGCAGGGGCTCAACGACCTGCCGCAAGCCGACGCCGCGCTGCGCGCCGAGCTCGACCAGCTCGCCACCGAACGCGGCTGGCCGGCGCTGCATGCGATGCTGGCAGAGGTCGACCCGGTCACCGCGGCGCGGCTCGCGCCCAATGACGCGCAGCGCATCCAGCGCGCGCTCGAAATCCACCGGCTGTCCGGCCAGCCGATGTCGGCGCTGCTGGCACGCCAGGCCGAGGGCCGCACCTTTGCCGGCGCGGCCGACCAGCGCTACCGCGTGATCGCGCTGGAACCGTCGGACCGGCTGGCGCTGCATGCCCGCATCGCCCAACGCTATGACGCCATGCTGGCGCACGGCTTTGTCGAAGAGGTCGAGCGGCTGCGCGCGCGCGGCGACCTGCATCCGGGGCTGCCGTCGATCCGCTGCGTCGGCTACCGCCAGGTGTGGGAATACCTGGACGGCGAGGCCGACTTTGCCACCATGCGCGAGCGCGGCATCGCCGCCACGCGCCAGCTGTGCAAGCGCCAGCTGACCTGGCTGCGCAGCACGCCCGAGCGGCTGGTGGTGGATTGCCTGGCGCCCGATTATGTCGACCAGGTGCGCTGGCTGGCGGACTTCGGCCACTGATCCGGCGGCATGCCGGCTGGCATGGCGAGTGACGGACAGGCGATAATTGCCGATCCCTGACCTCGCAAGGCCGACCCGCATGTCCAACCCCACCTTCACGCTGCGCCCCGCCACCGCCGCCGACAGCGAAACCCTGTTCAACCTGATCCTGGCGCTGGCCGAATACGAAAAGCTGACCCATCTGGTCGAAGCCACGCCGCAGAAGATCGAGGCGGCGCTGTTCGGCGCCACGCCGCATGCCGAGGCCGTGCTGGTGGAAGTCGACACCGATGTTGGCGGCAATGCGGGCGGCAATGCAGGCCGGAAGGCGGTCGGCTTTGCCCTCTTCTTCCACAACTTCTCGACCTTCCTGGCCAAGCCGGGCCTCTACCTGGAAGACCTTTACGTCGATCCGGCCTGGCGCGGGCACGGCCTGGGCAAGGCGCTGCTCAAGCATCTGGCCGCGCTCGCGATCGAGCGCGGCTGCGGCCGCTTCGAATGGTCGGTGCTGGACTGGAACCAGCCGTCGATCGACTTCTACCGGGCCATGGGCGCCGACGTGATGCCCGACTGGCGCATCTGCCGCGTGACCGGCGCCGCACTGGACCGGCTCGGCGCTGCATAAGACGGCGACCGGTCCACCGTCGGTGTTATACACTTGATGCCGAACCGCCATACAATGGCAGCACCAACTGTCTTTTTTCCGGACCGCGCCAACCGCCATGCCACGCACCAAAGCCGAACCGCCCGCCCCCGCCGCCGACGGACTCCCTGAGACCGACGCGGACGGCACGCGCGGCGCATCGGTCGAGGAAATCGCCGACCGCATCCTGACCGCGATCTGGGAGCACCGCTTGCCGCCGGGCACCAAGCTGGTCGAGGAAAAGCTGGGCGGTGTGTTCGGCGTCAGCCGCACCAAGGTGCGGCTGGCCTTCGCCAAGCTGGCGCACGAGGGTGTGCTGACCGTGCATCCCAACCGCGGCACCTTCGTCTCCAGCCCGAGCGTGGCCGAAGCGCGCCAGGTGCTGCATTCGCGCCACCTGCTGGAACCAGCGCTGGTGCGCGACCTGGCCAGCGCGATCAGTGCGAAAGGCGTGCGCGCGCTGCGCGAAACCACGCGCCAGGAAGCGCAGGCGCGCGACAGCAACGACCGCCGCGCCATCATCCGGCTGTCGGGTGAGTTCCACTGCAAGCTGGCGGAAATGACGGGCAACCAGTACCTGGGCAAGTATATGCGCGAGCTGTGCTCGCTGACCTGCCTGATCATCGCGCTGTATGACGCGCCGGGCGTGCCGTCGTGCCCGCATCACGAGCACGACGATATCGTCGATGCGCTGGAAGCCGGCGACGGCGAACGCGCCGCGCGGCTGATGAGCGAGCACCTCGGCCACGTCGAAAGCACGCTTCGGCTGGAGTTGCCGGCCGAGGAAAAGGTCGACCTGGAAGCGGTGTTCGCCGCGGTCTGAGCCGCGGCGTTAGCCTGAACGCAAGCCGCGGCGCGGCTTAGCGGTGCTCGATGCGCGCCGCCAGCGCCGCCGGCAAACCCAGCGTGGGCTTGGCATCGGGGCGGCGGAACGTGCCCGCGGTGGCCTTGCGCGGCTGCAGCGCGACCAGCGCCTCGGCCTGCTTGACGGCGGCGGCCATCTGGTCGACCACCGGCACCGGAATGCGGTCGCGCACGCGCGCGGCCAGGCCGGCGAGCGGCGCGCCGGCCAGGATCACCACATCGGCCTCGTCCTCCACCACCGCGCGGTTGGCCAGTTCCACCAGCACGGCTTCCTTCTCTTCCTGCACGTCCGACACCGACGCAAAGCTGCCGTCGAGCATGCGGATGCCGGCCAGCCGGCCGCGCAGCCCGTGCATGTCGACGCATTCCTCGTACCAGGGCCCGAGCGCCCGCGCAAAGGTGACGATGGCAAAGCGCCGTCCCAGCATGCACGCCGACAGCATCGCGGCCTCGGCCATGCCCACCACGGGCAGGTCGAACAGCTCGCGCGCGCCCATCAGGCCGGGATCGCCGAAAGCGGCGATGACCGCCGCATCGAACTGGCCGTGGTGCTCGGCCAGCATTTCCAGCGCGATGGCGCCGCCGATCTGCGCCTCGGCGCGGGTGGCGATATACGGCACGCCGCGGCTGGCGGTCAGCGGCACCAGCTCGGTGCCGGGCGCGGCGGCCTCGGTGGCCGCGGCCATCAGGCGCGCGGTGATGCCTTCGCTGGTGTTGGGATTCAGGACAAGGATTCGCATGTCAGGGGATCAGGCAGGGTTGACTAGGGACGCCAGCAGGCTTTCGGCCAGCCGGGCGGCGGCCAGCACGCTGCGATCGGCACCGCGCGGGCCCGCGATCTGTAGGCCCACCGGCAGGCCGTCGCGGCCGCTGCCGCAAGGCACCGAGATCGCGGGTGCCAGCGCATGGTTGAAGAAGGGCGTGAACACCGCGTGGGCGCGCGGCTCGACCGCGATGCCGCCGATGCGCTCCGGCCCCAGGCGGTCATTGCGCCATGCCACGCACGGCGTGGTCGGGCACAGCAGCAGGTCGTAACGGGTAAAGAAGCCGGCCACCGCCAGCGCGATCTGTCGGCTGGCCTCGCGCGCGCGCGCCACCTCGGCGCCGGTCCACGCCAGGCCGCGCTCGATCTGGCGCGCGATGTCGGCATCGAACACTTCCGGGTCGCGGCGCCAGGCCTCGCCATAGAGATGGGCCAGCCCGACATGCTGCAGCGGCATCAGCGCGGCCTCGTCGGCGCCCTGCGGCCAGACCGGGTCGGCGCGCTCGATGCTGAGCCCCGCGGCCTGCAGGCGCGCCACGGCTTGGTCGAAGGCCTGCGCGACATCGTCGTCGACCGGCGTGTCCAGCCCCAGGCGCGGGCTGACCGCGATCTTCAGCGTATGCAGCGGCCGCGCCGCGGCCAGCGCAAAGCCCAGCGTGTCGGGGTCGCGCGGATCGGCGCCGGCCAGCGCCTCGAACATCAGCTCGGCATCGGCGACGGTGCGGGTGATCGGCGCAATCACCTGGATGCCGTTAAAGGCATGGGCAAAGCCGACCGAATCCGGAATCGCGCCGTAGGAGGGCTTGAAGCCGACCACGCCGGCATGCGCGGGCGGGCGCCGGCTGGAGCCGCCGCCATCGGTGCCCAGCGCCAGCGGCGCCATGCCCGCGGCCACCGCCACCGCGCAGCCGCCGGACGAGCCGCCCGCGGTCAACGTGGCATCGAGCGGATGGCGCGTCAGGCCGTAGACCTTGTTGGTGGTCAGCCCCTTGCAGGCGAACTCCGAGGTGTTGCCCATGCCGAGCACGATCGCACCGGCGCGGCGCAGCCGCTCGACCGCGATCGCGTCGGCGGGCGCGATGAAGTCACGGTACAGCTGCGAGCCCTGCGTCACGCGCCGGCCCTGGCTCCAGATCACGTCCTTGACGATCACCGGCACCCCCGCCAGCAGCGGGCGCTCGCCCTGCGCCAGGCGCGCGCGCAGTTGCGCCAGGTCGGCATCGACAAGCTCCTGGCGTTGTTCGAAGACGGCGTTGAGCTGGTCGTTGCGCGCCGCGATGCGCGCCTGGAACGCCGCCGTTACCTCAGCGGGGTCGAGGCGCCCGGCGGCGACGCGGGCCGCGATGGTGGCGGCATCCAGGCGGTTGGTCAGTTCCATGTCTACAGTGTCGGTCAAAGTATCGATCGCGCAAGGCGGCGCTTACAGGCTGCCGCCCGAGGTGCGGTAGCGCGGCCGCGCCATTTCGGGCAGGCCGCACGGCAGGAACTCGCCGTGGCCGGCCTCGGCCATGAGCTCGCCCTCGTGCGCCACCACCTTGCCGCGCACCAGCGTGGTCACCGGCCAGCCGGTCACGCGCAGGCCCTCGTACGGGGTGTAGTCGACGGCATGGTGCAGTTCCTCGTTGCGGATCGTCACTTCGCGCCGCGGATCCCAGATCGCCAGGTCGGCATCGGCGCCGATGGCGATGGTGCCCTTGCGCGGATGCAGGCCGTAGAGCTTGGCCGGGTTGGTCGAGGTCAGCGCGACGAACTGGTTGACCGAGATGCGGCCGCCCACCACGCCTGCCGAGAACAGCAGCGGCAGCCGCGTCTCGAGTCCGGGGATGCCGTTGGGGATGTACTGGAACGGGACCTCCTGGCCGCCGGGCTTCTTGCCCTGCGCGTCTTCGTAGCGGAACGGTGCATGGTCGGACGAGAAGATGGTGAAGAGGCCGTCGGCCAAGCCGTCCCAGATCACCTGCTGGTTGCTGCGGTCGCGCGGCGGCGGGCTGCACACGCACTTGGCGCCGTGGTAGCCGGGCTGGTCGAGGTCTTCGGCGGTCAGGAACAGATACTGCGGGCAGGTCTCGGCAAAGATCTTCATGCCGCGGTTGCGCGCCCAGCGGATCTGCTCGACCGCTTCCTTGCCCGAGACATGGACGATCAGGATCGGCACGTCGACCAGCTCGGAGAAGGTGATGGCGCGGTGCGTGGCCTCGCGCTCGATCGCCATCGGCCGCGCCAGCGCGTGGAACTTCGGCGCGGTATTGCCGGCGGCCTCGAGCTTGTCGGTCAGCCAGGCGATGCAGTCCGAGTTCTCGGCATGCACCATCACCAGCGCGCCTTCCTGGCGCGCCACCGACAGCACCTCGAGGATCTCGCGGTCGTTCAGCTTGAGGTCGTCGTAGGTCATGTAGACCTTGAACGACGAATAGCCTTCGCGGATCAGGCCCGGCAGCTCGTCGTTCAGCACCGCCTCGGTCGGGTCGGCCACGATCAGGTGGAAGGCGTAGTCGACCACCGACTTGCCGCCGGCACGGCGATGGTAGTCGGCCACCGCGGCGCGCAGCGAATGGCCCTTTTCCTGCGCGGCGAACGGGATCACCGTGGTGGTGCCGCCGCACGCCGCCGAGACCGAGCCGGTGCGGAAGTCGTCCGCCATGCGCAGGCCGTCCGGCATCGGCTGGTCCAGGTGGCAGTGCGCGTCGACACCGCCCGGCAGCACCAGCTTGCCGCTGGCGTCGATGACCTGCGCGGCCTCGCCCAGGTCGTGGCCAAGCTGCACGATGCGGCCGCCGGCGATGCCGATATCGCATTGCATGGTGTCGCTGGCGGTCACCACGGTGCCGTTGCGGATGATGAGGTCGAACTGTTTCACGGTACGGTCTGGTTGTGAGGACTAGGAGAGAGCGGCCGCGCTTCAGCGGTCGGCGTCGGCCAGGTGCATGCGCGCGGTTTCACGCGCCGCGAACGCCGCCACCGCGATCAGCGCGCACACCGCCGCCAGGTAGAGCGCCACCGGCATGGTGTTGCCGAAGCGGTCGAGCAGGCCCACGGCGATCAGCGGGGCCAGCGCGCCGCCGAACACGCCGGCAAACTGGAAGCCCAGCGAGGCGCCGGTCACGCGCACCCGGGTGGCGAACAGCTCGGGCAGGAACGACGCCAGCGGCGAGAACATGAACGACACCAGCACCATGCCGACGAACGAGGCCAGCATGATCAGCGCCGGGCTGCCGGTCTTGACCATGGCGAAGAACACGAACGCCCACACCGCGCCGCCGATGCCGCCGATCATCAGCACCGGACGGCGGCCGATGCGGTCCGCCAGCAGGCCGGCGATCGGGATGAACAGTATCTGCGCCACCGCGCCCAGCAGCACGGCATTGAGCGCGATGCTCTTGGGCAGGCCGAGCTTGGTCGGCACGAAATACAGCAGGAACAGCGTGAAGACGTAGAAGGCGATGTCGCCGCCCAGCCGCGCGCCGAATGCGATCAGCAGCTGCTTCTTGTAGTTGCGCAGCACTTCCATGATCGGCGCGCGTGCTTCGGCATGCGATTCCTCCAGCTTCTCGAACATGCCGGATTCGCGCACGTTGGAACGGATATACAGCCCGACGCCCACCAGCAGCGCCGACAGCAGGAACGGCACGCGCCAGCCCCAGCTGAGGAAGGCTTCTTCCGATACCTGCCAGGTCACCAGCGCGAAGATGCCGTTGGCCAGCAATAGTCCGATCGGCGCCGCCAGCTGCACCAGGCTGCCAAGGATACCGCGCCGTTTCCCTTCCGGATCGAGCTCGTTGACCATGATCGCCGCCCCGCCCCACTCGCCGCCGAGCGCCAGGCCCTGCACCACGCGCAGCAGCACCAGCAGCAGCGGCGCCAGCGCGCCGGCGGTGGCATAGGTCGGCAGCAGGCCGATGCCGAAGGTGGCCAGGCCCATCATCAGCAGCGTGATGATCAGGATCGACTTGCGGCCCATCTTGTCGCCGTAGTGGCCAAAGATCGCAGCACCGAGCGGCCGCGCCACGAACGCCACGCCGTAGCTGGCGAAGGACAGCAGCGTCGCGGTCAGCGGATCGCTCTGCGGGAAGAACAGCTTGGGGAAGACCAGCGCGGCGGCCGATCCGTAGATGAAGTGGTCGTAGAACTCGAGCGTGGTGCCGGCCAGGCTGGCCCCGGCAACTCGCGCGACTGACTGTTTCTTGGCCGACGCGCCGTTGTCCGCGGCGTCGATGCTGACTGCTTGCATGGTGGATCCTCCAATGGTCCCTGGCCGGTCCGGTGCGCGCCGTTCGCTGGCGTCGCGCCGGGTTGTCTCCGACGAGGCATGCATGTGCCTCGCCTTTGCTCAGTACATTAGGCCATAAACCGCCATACAATCAAGCGAAATATTGTTTGTCAGTGAGGATGCATATGCATGCTGGATATTGTTGCGGGTAAACACCTAGATATCGCACGGCAAAAAAAACGGCGCATGCCCGAAGGCATGCGCCGTTTTTTTTATCGATGCTGAAGTAGCGTCAGATCACGATGGTCTGCGCCTCGCCCTCGGCCCGCTCGCGGATCTCGCCGATCTGCCACACGGCTTCGCCGGCGGCCTGCAGGTGGCGGATGGCGCGTTCGGCGTCTTCCTTGGCGACGATCACGACCATGCCGATGCCGCAGTTGAAGACACGGTGCATCTCGTCGTCGGCGACGCGGCCCTGTGCCTGCAGCCACTGGAACAGCGGCGGCAGCGTCCAGGCATCGCGATGCAGCACCGCGGTGACGTCCTGCGCCAGCACGCGCGGCACGTTTTCGGTCAGGCCGCCGCCGGTGATGTGGGCCATGCCCTTGACCGGAAGCGTCTCGATCAGCGACAGCAGCGGCTTCACGTAGATCCGGGTCGGCGCCATGATCGCGTCCTGCAGGCGCTGGCCGTGGAAGTCGGCGTTCAGGTCCGGCTTGGCCACCTCGATGATCTTGCGCACCAGCGAGTAGCCGTTGGAATGCGCGCCCGACGAGGCCAGGCCCAGCACCACGTCGCCCGGGGCGATGGTGCTGCCGTCGATGATCTTCTTCTTCTCGACCGCGCCGACGGCGAAGCCGGCCAGGTCGTATTCGCCGTCCGGGTACATGCTCGGCATTTCGGCGGTCTCGCCGCCGATCAGCGCGCAGCCGGCCAGTTCGCAGCCGCGGGCGATGCCCTGGATCACCGTGGCGGCGGTGTCGACGTCGAGCTTGCCGCAGGCGAAGTAGTCGAGGAAGAACAGCGGCTCGGCGCCCTGCACCAGGATGTCGTTGACGCTCATGGCGACCAGGTCCTGGCCGACGGTGTCATGGCGGTTCAGCTGGAACGCCAGCTTGAGCTTGGTGCCCACGCCATCGGTGCCCGACACCAGCACCGGCTCCTGGAACTTCTTCGACAGCTCGAACAGCGCACCGAACCCGCCGATGCCCGCCATCACGCCCTCGCGCATGGTGCGCTTGGCGAACGGCTTGATGCGGTCGACCAGCGCGTCGCCGGCATCGATGTCAACACCGGCGTCGCGGTAGGAAAGGCCTGCCTGGCCGGCGGTCGGGGATGCGCTCATGGGAACCTGCTTGTCCTGGAGGAAATAAAGTGAGGAATTCGGCGCTCGGGCCACCGTCGCTTCCGGCGCGTGGCATCGGAAGGCGGGCGCGAGTCCAGTAGAATCGCAATTTTAACGGATAGAGGCCCCCCGCTTCCAGTTTCCGGCGAGATCGCGCCGCAAACCGCGCTGCCGCCCTCCTGCAACCCCTGATGAATGCCCCGCTGTTGAACCAAGAGGCCAAGCGCATCCTGCTGTGGATCGTCGTGGCCGTGGCGCTGTTCGCCGCCATTATCGCGCTGGCGCCGGTGCTGACCCCGTTCCTGTTCGCATTCATCTTCGCCTATATCCTCAACCCCGGCGTCGACTGGCTGCAGCGCCGCCGCGTGCCGCGCGCGATCGGCGTGACGCTGATGATCCTGCTGCTGACGGTGGTCTGCGTGATGCTGGTGCTGCTGCTGATCGCGGTGCTCCAGCGCGAGATCCCGCAGGTGCGCGAGCAACTGCCGATCCTGCTGAAGAAGCTCAATTCGGTGGTGTCGCCGCGGCTGGCCGAGTTCGGCGTGCGCGTGCGCTTCGACTTCCCCGGCCTGCGCAACATGATGTCGGACCGCTTCGCCGCCAGCCCGGAAGACCTGCTGGTGGTGCTGCTGAACTACGTCAAGATGTCGGGTTCGGCGCTGATCACGGTGGCGGGCATCGTCTTTATCGTGCCGATCGTCATGTTCTACCTGATGATGGACTGGCACATGGTGATGCGCCGCATCGAGGGCGTGGTGCCGCGCCGCTGGGTGCCCAAGGTGCGCGAGCTGACCAACGAGACCGACGCGCTGCTGTCGCAGTACCTGCGCGGCCAGATCCTGGTGATGGTGATCCTGGCGGCGATCTACTCGATCGGGCTGACCATCGCCGGCTTCGATATCGGCGTGCCGGTCGGGGTCTTCACCGGGCTGGCGGTGTTTATCCCGTATATTGGCTTCGGCGTCGGGCTGGTGATGGCGATCCTGGCCGCGCTGCTGCAGTTCGGCAACTGGTACGGGCTGGCCGCGGTGGCGGTGGTCTACGGCTTCGGCCAGTTCATCGAGAGCTTCTACCTGACCCCAAGGCTGGTGGGCGAGCGCATCGGCCTGCACCCGCTGGTGGTGATCTTCGCGCTGCTCGCGTTCGGCCAGCTGTTCGGCTTCTTCGGCGTGCTGCTGGCGCTGCCGACCTGCGCCGTGCTGCTGGTGGGGGCGCGCCAGCTGCGGCGGGTTTACCTGGCCAGCGATCTCTATCGAAAATAACGGCTGCTGCCACTGCCCGCCACCCGCTGCAGCTCCACGAATCTAAGCCGAAGTTAGCCATACGTCATGTCCCCGCGTCCCAAGCAACTGTCGCTCGAGCTGGGCAGCCCGCCGCCTTCGACCTTCGAGAATTTCGTGGTGGCGTCCAACCGCGAGGCGGTGCAGCGGCTGCGCGAGCTGCCGCCCGCGCTGGCGCAGGAGCATGCCAGCGACCGCCTGATCTACCTGTGGGGCGAGGTCGGCTGCGGCCGCACCCACCTGCTGCATGCGGTGTGCGAGGCCGGGCCGCAACATGGCATCCGCTGCCGCTACCTGAGCCCGCACCACCCGCTGTCCGATTTCATGTTCGACCCGTGGTGCCAGCTCTATACCGTCGATGACGTCGAGCTGCTCGACGAGGCGCGCCAGATCGCGGTGTTCTCGCTCTACAACGAGGTGCGCGCGCACGGGCGCACCGCGCTGGTGGTGGCGGGCGGCCTGGCGCCGCGCGCGATGCCGGTGCGCGAAGACCTGCGCACCCGGCTGGGCTGGGGCCTGGTGTACCAGGTCGCGCCGTTGTCGGACGACGACAAGAAGGCCGCCGTGCTGCATGCGGCACGCGAGCGCGGCCTGCAGCTGTCGCCCGAGATCACGCACTGGCTGGTGACGCGGCATTACCGCGACATGCCCAGCCTGATGGCGCTGCTGGACGCGCTCGACACCTATTCGCTCGAGCGCAAGCGGCCGGTCACGCTGCCGCTGCTGCGCGAGATGTTCGCCGAATTCCGGGATTAGGCGATGGCCCACGGCCCCTCCCCGGCACCGATGCTCCCCTACCCCCATCCTGCCTTCAGGTAAAATCGCCGCCCATGAATCTGGCACTCTTTGACCTCGACCACACCCTGATCCCGACCGACAGCGACCATGAATGGGGCCGTTTCCTGGTCCGCCTGGGCGTCGTCGACGAGGTAATCTACCGGCAGAAGAACGATGAGTTCTACGGCCACTACAAGGCCGGCACGCTCGATATCCAGGCCTTCCTGCGCTTTGCGCTGGCGCCGCTGGCGGCCAACCCGCGCGACCGGCTCGATGCCATGCGGGTGCGCTTCATGCACGAGGTGATCGACCCGGTGATCACGCCGCAGGCGCGCGCGCTGGTCTACAAGCACCTCGAGGCCGGCGACCTGTGCGCCGTGGTCACCGCCACCAACAGCTTCGTCACCGCGCCGATCGCCGCCGCCTTCGGCATCAAGCACCTGATCGCGACCGAGCCGGCCACCGTCGACGGCAAGCCCGAGAGCCAGTTCACCGGCGAGGTCTTCGGCGTGCCCAGCTTCCGCGAAGGCAAGATCACCCGCGTCGAGGCCTGGCTCAAGGCCCAGGGCGCGGGCTGGGACAACTTCGAGACCACCACCTTCTACAGCGACTCGGCCAACGACCTGCCCCTGCTGGAAAAGGTCTCCGAGCCGATCGCCACCAACCCGGACGATCGCCTGCGCCACCACGCCGCCGCGGCCGGCTGGCGCATCATGGATCTGTTCTGACGTGATCAAGAAGCTCATTACCCGGCTGCTGGGCAAACCCGGCCCCAAGCAGCGCCGTACCGGCCGCGCCCATACGCCGCGCATCGTCAACGTCGACGAACACCGGATCGACCCGACGCTGCTGTCGCGCAATGCCGTCAAGGTCACCTCGACGCTGCAGCAGGCCGGCTACCAGGCCTATATCGTCGGCGGCGCCGTGCGCGACCTGCTGCTCGGCATCAAGCCCAAGGACTTCGACGTCGCCACCAACGCCACGCCCGAGCAGGTGCAGTCGCTGTTCCGGCGCTCGCGCATCATCGGCCGGCGCTTCCAGATCGTGCACGTGACCTTCTACGGCGGGCGCGAGCAGGAGATCATCGAGGTCTCGACCTTCCGCGCGCTGGTCGACGCCATCGCCAGCGAGACCCTGCCCGAAGGCCGGCGCCTGAAGCGCGCCGAGCTCGACAGCAAGACCCATGCGATCGATGCCTCGGGCCGCGTGCTGCGCGACAACGTGTGGGGCTCGCAGGCCGAAGACGCGGAACGCCGCGACTTCACCATCAACGCGATGTACTACGACCCGGCCGCGCAGACCGTGCATGACTACCATCACGGCATGGAAGACATCCGCGCGCGCCTGCTGCGCATGATCGGCGACCCGGCCACGCGCTACCGCGAAGACCCGGTGCGGATGCTGCGCGTGGTGCGCTTCGCCGCCAAGACCGGCTTCGACATCGACGAGGCCACGCGCCTGCCGATCGCCGGCCTGGCCGAGCTGATCCACAACGTGCCGAGCGCGCGCCTGTTCGACGAGATGCTCAAGCTGCTGATGTCCGGACACGCCTGGGCCTCGCTGCAGGAGCTGCGCAAGGCGGGCCTGCACAAGGGCCTGCTGCCGCTGCTGGACGTGGCGCTGGAGCAGCCCATGGGCCAGCGCTTCGTGCAGCTGGCGCTGGACAACACCGACCGCCGCGTGCAGGCCGGCAAGCCGGTGTCGCCGGGCTTCCTGTTCGCCGCGCTGCTGTGGCACCACGTGCTGCAGCGCTGGAACCAGCTGCGCGACGAGGGCGAGCACGCCATCGCCGCGCTCAACACGGCCATGGACACGGTGCTGGAAAAGCAGACCGGCCAGCTCGCGATCCAGCGCCGCTTCGTCATCGACATGCGCGATATCTGGGGCATGCAGCCGCGCTTCGAGAAGCGCGTGGGCCGCATGCCGTTCCGGCTGCTGGAGTCGCCGCGCTTCCGCGCCGGCTACGATTTCCTGGTGCTGCGCTGCCAGTCCGGCGAGCTGCCGGAAGAGCTGGGCGCGTGGTGGAACGATTTCCAGAACGCCGAGCCGCACGAGCGCGAAGACCTGATCGACGCGGTGCGCAGCACGCGCGCCCAGGGTGGGGGCCAGGGTGGCGCCCAGGGCGCGGAAGGCGAAGGCCCGGCGCGCAAGAAGCGCCGCCGGCGCGGTCCGCGGAAATCGGATAAAGTTTCTTCCCGGAGCGACTCGGACGCGGGCGAGGCAGCACATGCCGTCCCCGGCCAGCCGGAGGAAACGTAAATGACTCTCGCCTTCATCGGCATCGGCGCAAATCTTGGCGATGCCCGCCAGGCCATCAAGGACGCCATCGTGTGCCTGGCCCAGCAGGTCGGCATCACGGTGCTGGCGCGCTCCTCGCTCTATCGCACCGCGCCGGTCGATGCCGGCGGCGACGACTACTACAACGCGGTGGTCAAGGTGCAGACCTCGTTCACCGCAGCGCAGCTGCTGCGCATCTGCCACCACATCGAGGACCAGTTCGGCCGCGAGCGCCCGTTCCGCAACGCGCCGCGCACGCTCGACCTGGACCTGCTGCTGTTCGGCGACGAACAGCACGACCACGAGCACCTGACCGTGCCGCACCCGCGCCTGACCGAGCGCGCCTTCACGCTGGTGCCGCTGCTGGAACTGGACGCCGCGCTGGCGATCCCGGGGCGCGGCCGCGCCGCGGACTACCTGGCCGGCGTGGGCGCGCAGCGCATCGAGAAGGTCTCCACCTGCAAGTGCCTGCGCATGCAGGCCGCCGCCGGCGAACCTGGCAATGGCGGCACGCCCGGCTGATCCCGCGCGACGGCGCCCGCGGCGCTGCCATCCTCCTCACTGACGCCCGGAGCGCCATGCTCGATCACCTGCGCCGCATTGTCGTCGAAGGCCCCGTCGGATCGGGCAAGACCTCGCTGGCCCATCGCCTGGCGCGCACGCTGCAGGCGCAGGAACTGCCCGACCACGCCCGCCGCAGCCCGTTCCTCGAGCCGTTCTACCGCGACCCCGCGCGCCATGCACTGGCGCTGCAGCTGTGGTGCCTGACCCAGCGCGCGGTGCAGCTGCAGCAGTGGCAGGCGGGCGTCGCCTCGGGCCAGCGCATGGTCAGCAACTTCCTGATCGCCAAAGACCGCCTGCATGCCGCGCTGACGCTGTCCGGGGATGAACTGGCCCTCTACGACGCCATCGCCGCCCGGCTGGCGCTGCCGCCGCAGCGCGCCGACCTGGTGATCGTGCTGCAGGCGACGCCGTCGCTCTTGCGCGAGCGCATCGTGCGCCGCGGCGAGCCCGGCGAGGCCGGCATCGACGAGCACTACCTGCAGCGCCTGGCCGGCGCCTATGGCGAACTGTTCCACCGCTACGACGACGCCCCGGTGCTGGTGGTCGACACCGCCCACTTCAATCCGGTGGACAATGACGACGATTTCCGTACACTACTGTCGCGCATCGAAAACATGCGCGGCCGCAAGGCCTTTCTCAATCTCGCCGCGCCCTGACAGGCCCCCTCGCCTGCCAGACACAACACAATAACGACGGCTGTCGTTGCCGTGCGGGCAGCCCTCCCGGCACCGGCAAGGCCGTCCTACACGGGCACTGCCATGAGCTACCTCCTCGATCCCTCCCGCAAGACCATCACGATTCCCAAACTGCAGGCGATGCGTGACGCCGGCGAGAAAATCGCCATGCTGACCGCGTACGACTCCAGCTTCGCCGCGCTGCTCGACTACTGTGGCGTCGAGATGATCCTGGTGGGCGACTCGCTGGGCAATGTGATGCAGGGCCAGCAGACCACGCTGCCGGTCACGCTGGAACAGATGGCCTACCACACCGAATGCGCGGCACGCGGCAACCAGACCGCGCTGCTGCTGACCGACCTGCCGTTCGGCACCTATCCGACCCCGGAAGCCGCGTTCGCCAGCGCCGTCACGCTGATGAAGGCCGGCGCGCAGATGGTCAAGCTCGAAGGCGGCGACTGGCTGGCGCCGATCGTGAAATTCCTGGTCGAGCGCAGCATCCCGGTGTGCGCGCATATCGGCCTGACGCCGCAGTCGGTGCACGCGCTGGGCGGCTTCAAGGTGCAGGGCAAGACCGACGCCGGCGCGGCCCAGCTCAGGCGCGACGCGCTCGCGCTGCAGGCCGCCGGCGCCCAGGTGGTGCTGATGGAGGCGGTGCCGGCCGCGCTGGCCGGCGAGATCACGCAGTCGCTGGCGGTGCCCACCATCGGCATCGGCGCCGGCGCCGACTGCACGGGCCAGGTGCTGGTGCTGCAGGACATGCTCAACATCTATCCCGGCCGCAAGGCCAAGTTCGTGCGCAACTTCATGGACGGCCAGCCGTCGATCGAGGCCGCGGTGCGCGCCTACGTGGCCGCCGTCAAGGACGGCAGCTTCCCCGCCGTCGAGCACACCTTCTCCGCCTGACGCGGTGGAGATCGGCAGCGCCACCGCCGAAGCCTTCCGCCTGCTGGCGAGCGGCGACGCCGGGCTGTGGTTCATCGTCTGGACCTCGCTGGTGGTGGCGGTGCTGGGGCTGGCCATTGCCACCGTGCCGGCCATCGCCGCGGCCTGGCTGATCGCCACGCGGCAGTTCCCGGGCCGGCGCGCGGTGGTGGTGGTGGCGCAGGCCTTCCTGTCGTTCCCGACCGTGCTGGTCGGGCTGATCCTCTATTTGCTGTTCACGCGCCAGGGGCCGCTGGGCAGCCTGCACCTGCTGTTCACCCCGGCCGGCATGGTGCTGGGGCAGGCCGTGATCGGCTTCCCGGTGGTGCTGGCGTTTGCGCTGTCGACGCTGCAGGGCGCCGACGTGCGCCTGCGCGAAACCGCCTGGGTGCTGGGCGCCGGCCGCTGGCGCACCTTCGTCACGGTACTGCGCGAACTGCGCTTCGGGCTGATGGCGGCGGTGGTCGCCGGCTTTGGCCGGGTCATTGCCGAAGTGGGCTCGGCGCTGATGATCGGCGGCAATATCGAGGGCTCGACCCGCACCATCACCACGGCGATCGCGCTGGAAACCAGCAAGGGCGAATTCGCGCAGGGCATTGCGCTGGGCCTGGTGCTGGTGGCGCTGGCGCTGCTGGTCAATATCGGCATGGCCTGGCTGCAGGGTGCCGGAGGCTTTCGCCGATGACACCGACCGTCGCCGCCGACCACGGCCCGCTGCTGATCGTGCGCGGGCTGGCGCGCAGCATCGGCCTGCGCAAGCTGTTTGCGATCGACACGCTGGTGATCCCGCGCGCCACCGCGATCGTGATGACCGGCATGAACGGCGCCGGCAAGACCACGCTGCTGCGCATGCTGGCGGGGCTGGAGCCCGCGCCCGGCGCGGTCGCGCACTGGACCGATGCGCACGGCCACGCCCACAGCGCGGCGCTGACGCCGCTGCCGCCGGCGCTGCGCCGGCGCATTGCCTACCTGCACCAGCATCCCTACCTGTTCCGCACCTCGGTGCGCGAGAACATCGCCTACGGCCTGCGCGCACGCGGCCTGCCGCGCCATGACATCGACCTGCGCGTGGGCGAGGCGCTGGGCTGGGCCGGGGTCTCGCACCTGCAGGACACCGCGCCCGAATACCTGTCCGGCGGCGAGATCCAGCGCGTCGCGCTGGCGCGCGCCAAGGTGCTGGAGCCGGAACTGCTGCTGCTCGACGAACCCACCTCAAGCCTCGACGGCCATGCGCGCGAGCAGGTGATCGCGCTGGTCGGCGACCTCGCCGCCGAAGGCCGCACCGTGGTGATGATCTGCCACGACCGCGAGCTGATCAACCTGCCGGGCGTGGTGCGCTGGAAACTGGGCGACGGCGTGCTCGACACCCACCACCCTTAGCCACCAGCTCAGGCCTGCAACCTCGCCGGCATCACGCCGCGCAGGGCGTTGACCAGCACGATGGCCTCGGCGCGCGCCAGCATCGCGCGCGTGACCACCGCTTCTTCGACCGGCTCGCCCGGCGCCCCGAGCGCCGCGCCGCCCGTCTCCAGCACCACCGCCCGCATCACGCCCGGCAGGATGTCGGCCGACAGCGGCGGCGTCAGCCAGCGGCCATCGATGCGCACGAACACGGAACTGCGCCCGCCCTCGAGCAGTTCGCCGCGGGTGTTGAAGAACAGCCGGTCGAAGCCGCCGGCGCGCTCGGCGGCCTGCCAGCCGGCATCGAAGAGCGCGCGCGCACTGGTCTTGTGGCGGCGCAGCGGGTCGGCAAGCGGCAGCAGGTCCGGCGCGAGGTCGACACCGACCGGCCCCGCCGGCAGCGGTGCCAGCGCGCCGCTGGCGAAAGACAGCGTGCCGGACTTGTCCACGCTCAGGCGCAGGCGCCAGCTGCCGGCGCCCAGTGTTGCCACCTGCGCGGCCACCGCGTCGCGCGCGGCGCCGGCGTCGAAGGCAAAGCCGAATGCCCGCGCGGACGCCCCGATGCGCGCCAGGTGCCGCGCCAGGTGCGGGCACGCGCCGTCTTGCACGCGCAGGGTCTCGAACAGCGTGAAGCCGGGATCGTGCCGGGTCAGGAAGCGCGCCTTCCAGCCGCATTCGGCGAATTCCTCCGCCGCCACGCTGTCATGGACGATGCCGCCGCCCACGCCCATCTCGCCGGCGCGCAGCGCGCTGGCCGCGGGCGGTGCCAGCACCAGCGTGCGGATCGCCACCGACAGCGCGAACGGACCGGCCATGGCCGCGCCGGACGGCGCCTCGATCCAGCCGATCGCGCCGGTGTAGAGCCCGCGCGGCGCGCGCTCGAGCTCGGTGATGATCTGCATGGTGCGCCGCTTGGGCGCGCCGGTGATCGAGCCGCACGGGAACAGCGCCGCCATCAGCGCGCCGAAGCCGGTGCCGGGCCGCGCCGTCGCGGTCACGGTCGAGGTCATCTGCAGCACCGCGCCGAACGGCTGCACCGCGAAGCGTTCGGGCACCGCCACGCTGCCCGGCTGCGCGATGCGGCCCAGGTCGTTGCGCAGCAGGTCGACGATCATCACGTTCTCGGCCCGGTTCTTGGCATCGGCGGCCAGCGCGGCGGCGGCCTGCGCATCGCGCGCGGCATCGCCAGCGCGCGGCGCGGTGCCCTTCATTGGCCGCGTCAGCAGATGGCCCTGGCCGTCGTGGCGCACGAACAGCTCGGGCGACAGCGACAGCACCATGGCGTTATCCGGCAGCCGCGCCAGCACGCCATAAGGCACCGGCTGCGCGGCGCGCAGCGCCGCGTACAGCGCCACCGGATCGCCGAAGGCCTCGCAGCGCAGGCGCTGGGTGTAGTTGACCTGGTAGGTGTCGCCGGCTTCGATCCACTGGTGGATGCGCGCGATGGCGTCGTCGAAGGCCGCGCGCGAAGTATCGGAAGCGATATCCATCAGGCCCGCCGGCTGCGGGTGCGCATGGGCCTGCAGCCACGCCGCCACCGCCGCGGCATCGAGCCGCTGCAAATCTCGGAACCACAGCAGGCGCAGCGCGCCGTCGTGGAACGGCATGGCGTTGCCGGTATGCACCGGCGCATCGACCAGCGCACCACCGAATTCGTAGGGCGCGAACAGGGTCGCGTGCCAGCCCTGGCGCCAGCCTTCGGCAAGCATGGCGTCGAGCCGGGCGATGTCGCTGCCGGGCGGCAGCAGGTCTTCGTGGACGAAGCCGGTGTAGAGGCGGGATGCGGGTTGTGCGGCGGGTGCGGTGGCGTCGTCGAGCAGGACGAAGGCGTCAACGCCGCCCGCTTGCGTGCTCTCCTCTCCCGCTTGCGGGAGAGGGGCTGGGGGTGAGGGGGGGCGCTGGATGCTTGCTACCACGGGAAATCTTCAGGGAAAACAGGATTGCCGGCGTACCGACAGGGCGCCGGCATGCATTATCGCGCGGCGCAGGCATGGCGGCGATGGACGCGCCGGCCCTCACCCCCGGCCCCTCTCCCGCTGTATGGACCGGGGACATAGGTGACAGGTGTGCGAGGACATGGTTGACACTCCCGGGCAGATATCTGCCCGGGAGAACGAACCATGCCGTGGAGCGCCCGAGACACCATGAGCCTTCGCCTGGAGTTCATTGCCCTGGCTTCCCAGCCGGGATGCAACCGTCGGGAGCTGTGCCGACGGTTCTCGATCAGTCCGCAAACCGCTTATAAGTGGCTGGCCCGGCATCGGCAGGAAGGCGCCGCGGGCTTGGCCGACCGGCCCAGGCGGCCGCACCACAGCCCCGAGCGCACCGCTGATTTCCTGGAGGAACTGGTGCTGATGCTGCGCCGCGAACACCCGACCTGGGGTGGGCGCAAGATCAGCCGCAGGCTGTCCGACCTGGGCCACGCCGAGGTGCCTGCGCCCAGCACGGTGACCTCGATCCTGCATCGACATGGTCTGATCGATCCGCAGGCCAGCGCCCAGGCCACCCCCTGGCGGCGGTTCGAGCACGACGAACCCAACGAGCTGCTGCAGATGGACTTCAAGGGTCAGGTGCCCAATGAGCAGGGCGTCTGCTTTCCGCTCACGCTGATCGACGACCATTCCCGCTTCAACCTGTGCCTGGCAGCCTGCGCGGACCAGCGCCGCCAGACGGTGCAGCAGCAGCTGATCGGGGCCTTCCGCCGCTACGGCCTGCCCCGGCGCATCACCATGGATAACGGCCCTCCATGGGGAGGCGGCGACGAAGAGGGGCTGGGCTACACCAGGCTGACGGTCTGGTTAATGCAACTAGGGATCCGGGTCAGCCATTCACGGCCCTATCACCCACAAACACAGGGCAAGGACGAGCGGTTCCACCGCACCCTGAAGGCCGAAGTCCTGCAGCACCGCCGCTTCGTGGACAACACCGAGGCGCAGCAGGTCTTCGATCGATATCGGTACGTGTACAACCACGAGCGACCCCATCAGGCCCTGGGAATGCAGGTGCCGGCCCAACGCTATCGCGTGAGCAACGTGGCCTACCCGGAGGCGCTGCCGGAGGTGCAGTACCAGAGCGGCGACCGTGTCTACAAGGTCGACAGCAGCGCACGGATCATGGTTGGCAACCGGCGCATCAAGATCGGCAAGGCGTTCATCGGCCAGTGGATCGCGCTACGCCCGACCCGGCGCGACGGCGTGTTGGCCATATGGTTCAGCCGCTTTGAAATCGGCGAAATTAGCCTGCACGCCGTAGCGGCGTGCAGGCCACAAGCATCACCTAGGGACGTAACCCCTTGACGTCTACAATGTGTCCACCATGTCCTCGCACATGCGTCCACCATGTCCCCGGTCTATACATCCCGCAGGCGGGAGAGGGGAGCAAACCCGCGGTGCGCCGGCGTCATGCGCCAAAAACAAAAAACCGGCCACGCTCGCACGTGGCCGGTTCCATACTGCCAAGCCGGATCAGCTGAAGAAGCTCTTCACCTTGTCCAGCCACGAGGTTTCCTGCGGGCTGTGGCGCGAGCCGCCCTCGTGCACCGAGCGGTCGAACTGGCGCAGCATTTCCTTCTGCGCCTCGGTCAGCTTGACCGGCGTCTCGACGTTCACATGCACGTAGAGGTCGCCCGGGTAGCCGGAGCGCACGCCCTTGATGCCCTTGCCGCGCAGCCGGAAGGTCTTGCCCGACTGGGTGGCCTCGGGCACCGGGAAGGTGGCCTTGCCGCTCAGCGTCGGCACTTCCAGGTCGCCGCCCAGTGCCGCGGTGGCGAACGAGATCGGCATCTGGCAGTGCAGGTCGTCGCCGTCGCGCTCGAACACCGCGTGCGGCTTGATGTGGACTTCGACGTACAGGTCGCCCGGGGGGCCGCCGTTGATGCCCGGCTCGCCGTTGCCGGACGAACGGATGCGCATGCCTTCGTCGATGCCGGCCGGGATCTTCACTTCCAGCGTCTTCTGCGACTTCAGCTTGCCCTGGCCGTGGCACTTGGTGCAGGGCTTGGGGATGTACTTGCCGCTGCCGTGGCACTTCGGGCAGGTCTGCTGCATGGTGAAGAAGCCCTGCGACACGCGCACCTGGCCGGCGCCGTGGCAGGTGGGGCAGGTTTCCACGCTCGAGCCGGGCTCGGCGCCGTTGCCGTGGCAGTGGTCGCAGTCGTCCCAGTGCGGCACGCGGATCTGGGCCTCGTGGCCGTGCGCGGCCTGCTCCAGCGAGATCTCCATGCTGTAGCGCAGGTCGGCGCCGCGGTAGGCCTGCGGGCCGCCGCCGCGCCGGCCGCCGCCGGCCTGGCCGAAGATGTCGCCGAAAATGTCGCCGAAGGCCTCGGCGAAGCCGCCGTAGCCTTGCGCGCCGCCGAAGCCGCCCGCCATGTTCGGGTCCACGCCGGCATGGCCGTACTGGTCATAGGCGGCCTTCTTCTCCGGATCGGAAAGCATCTCGTAGGCCTCCTTGGCCTCCTTGAATTTTTCCTCGGATTCCTTGCTGTCCGGATTGCGGTCCGGGTGGTATTTCATCGCGAGCTTGCGATAAGCCTTCTTGACTTCGTCTTCGCTCGCATTCTTGCCTACCCCGAGCACTTCGTAATAGTCACGTTTTGCCATGGTGGCTCATTACCTCATTGGCCGGCGGGTGCAAGCGGCACGGGCCGGCGAATAGCAAAAAAGCCGAGCGCGGCATCCGACGGCGGTTTCCCGCAGGTCTGATGGCCGTCGCCCGGCGTCGGGACGGGAGCGGCGCCGGCCAGTGCCTGCACCGCCGCCCGCGTATCCCGATTACTTCTTGTCGTTGACTTCCTTGAATTCGGCGTCCACAACGTTGTCGTCCTGCGGCTGGGCCTGCTGCTGGCCGCCGGCGGCACCCGCGGCACCTGCCGCGGCGCCTTCGCCGGCCTTGGCCTGCATGTCGGCGTAGACCTTCTCGCCCAGCTTCTGGCTGACTTCGGACAGCGCGTTGACCTTGGCGTCGATCTCGGTCTTGTCGCCGCCGCGTGCGGCGTCTTCCAGTTCCTTGATCGCGGCCTCGATCTTTTCCTTCTCGCCCGCGTCCAGCTTGTCGCCGTACTCGGTCAGCGCCTTCCTGGTCGAGTGGATCAGCGCGTCGGCCTGGTTGCGGGCATCAGCCAGCTCGCGGGCCTTCTTGTCTTCCTCGGCGTTGGCCTCGGCATCCTTGACCATGCGCTGGATCTCGTCTTCCGACAGGCCCGAGTTGGCCTTGATGGTGATCCGGTTTTCCTTGCCGCTGGCCTTGTCCTTGGCGCCCACGTGCAGGATGCCGTTGGCGTCGATGTCGAACGAGACCTCGATCTGCGGCGTGCCGCGCGGTGCCGGCGGAATGCCCTCGAGGTTGAACTCGCCCAGCAGCTTGTTGCCGGTGGCCATCTCGCGCTCGCCCTGGTACACCTTGATGGTCACCGCCGGCTGGTTGTCGTCGGCGGTCGAGAACACCTGCGCATGCTTGGTCGGGATGGTGGTGTTCTTGGTGATCATCTTGGTCATCACGCCGCCCAGGGTCTCGATGCCCAGCGACAGCGGCGTCACGTCCAGCAGCAGCACGTCCTTGCGGTCGCCCGACAGCACCGAGCCCTGGATCGCGGCACCGACGGCCACGGCTTCGTCCGGGTTCACGTCCTTGCGCGCTTCCTTGCCGAAGAACTCCTTGACCTGTTCCTGCACCTTGGGCATGCGGGTCATGCCGCCGACCAGGATCACGTCGTCGATGTCGCTGACCTTGACGCCCGCATCCTTGATCGCGGTGCGGCACGGCTCGATGGTGCGGGTGATCAGCTCCTCGACCAGCGATTCCAGCTTGGCGCGGGTCATCTTCAGGTTCAGGTGCTTCGGACCCGAGGCATCGGCGGTGATGTACGGCAGGTTGATTTCAGTCTGCTGCGAGCTCGACAGCTCGATCTTGGCCTTTTCGGCGGCTTCCTTCAGGCGCTGCAGCGCGAGCACGTCCTTGGACAGGTCGACGCCCTGGTCCTTCTTGAACTCGGCGATGATGTAGTCGATGATGCGCTGGTCGAAGTCTTCGCCGCCCAGGAAGGTGTCGCCGTTGGTCGACAGCACTTCGAACTGCTTCTCGCCATCGACGTCCGCGATCTCGATGATCGAGATGTCGAAGGTGCCGCCGCCGAGGTCATACACGGCGATCTTGCGGTCGCCCTTCTCGTTCTTGTCCAGGCCGAAGGCCAGCGCGGCCGCGGTCGGCTCGTTGATGATGCGCTTGACGTCGAGGCCGGCGATGCGGCCGGCGTCCTTGGTGGCCTGGCGCTGCGAGTCGTTGAAGTAGGCCGGCACGGTGATCACGGCTTCGGTCACCGGCTCGCCGAGGTAGTCCTCGGCGGTCTTCTTCATCTTGCGCAGCACTTCGGCCGAGACCTGCGGCGGCGCCAGCTTCTGGTCGCGCACCGACACCCATGCGTCGCCGTTGTCGGCCTTGACGATGGCGTACGGCATCAGGCCGATGTCCTTCTGGACTTCCTTCTCTTCGAACTTGCGGCCGATCAGGCGCTTGACCGCGTACAGCGTGTTACGCGGGTTGGTCACGGCCTGGCGCTTGGCCGGCGCGCCGACCAGGATCTCGCCGTCTTCCATGTAGGCGATGATCGACGGGGTGGTGCGGGCACCCTCGGAATTCTCGATGACCTTGGGCGTGTTGCCTTCCAGGATCGCGACGCAGCTGTTGGTGGTACCGAGGTCGATACCGATGATCTTACCCATTATTCTCTCCTCTTGAGCCAGCGCTATCCACGCGGCTGCAATTCAACCTGAGGCCGAAATGTGGCCGCCCGGGGGCTTTTCAAGGGCAGAACCGGCAAATCCGAGTAATTTTCTCGGTTTCTGCCCCCGTTCAACGGCAGCCGCGGCCCCGGCTTGAGCCGGCAGTGCTGACAAGCCGTGTTATGTGGCCCCTGGATTACTTCTTCGCGGCATCGCGGTCGCGCTGCCACAGCACGTCCGAGCCGCCGCCCGCCCGGTTCAGCACCCGCGCCAGCACGAACATCAGGTCCGAGAGCCGGTTCAGGTACTGGCGCGGCGCCTCGTTCAGCGCCTCCGCCGCGCCCAGCGCCACCAGTGCGCGCTCGGCGCGCCGGCACACGGTGCGGCACACATGCGCCTGCGCCGCGGCGCGGCTGCCGCCGGGCAGGATGAACTCGGCCAGGCGCGGCAGGTTGGCGTTGTAGTCGGCCAGCCAGGTGTCGAGCTGCGCCACCTGCTCGGGCTTGAGCAGCGTGTAGCCCGGGATGGAAAGCTCGCCACCCAGGTCGAACAGGTCGTGCTGGATATGCAGCAGCGCGGCGCGCAGGTCGGCGGGCAGCTCTTCGGTCAGCAGCACGCCGACGTGGCAGTTCAGTTCATCGACGTCGCCGATCGCGGCGATGCGCAGGCTGTCCTTGCCGGTGCGGCTGCCGTCGCCCAGGCCGGTGGTGCCGGCGTCGCCGGTGCGGGTGGCGATCTTCGACAGGCGGTTGCCCATGCCGGTCTCCTTGTCAGCGGTTGGTCGTTGGGAAATGGCGCATTATCGCGCCAGAGCCGCTGACTTAGCCATTAGCCATGCGGGGCGCAGCCGCCGGCTGCGGCTTGCACGGCCATTCTGCTTGTGCGGCTATCGGCCGCGCGCTCGCCACCTGAAGGTGCACCAGCCGCCGCGCGGCGTAGAATGCAGTTGTTCGTCCAGTTGTTCGTCCATTCGATAACCGGGTCGCGCCCCAGCCTGCCGCCGGCACCTTCGGCGGCCTCGCAAGTCCATGAGGCCGCACCGACCCGCCGGAGACCCCGCATGAACCACCCCACGCCGTCCGCCTCCCTCGCCCGCCGTCCGCTGCCGCCCGCCATCGCCGACGCCCTCGCGGCACGCTTCGGCGAGCGCTTTACCACCTCCGCCGGCGTGCGCGAGCACCATGGCCGCGACGAATCGCCGTTCCCGCCGGCGCTGCCGGATGCGGTGGTGTTTGCCCACAGCACCGAGGAAGTGGCCGAGGTCGCGCGCCTGTGCAACCAGCACGGCGTGCCGCTGATCCCGTACGGCGCGGGCTCGTCGCTGGAAGGCCACCTGCTGGCGGTGGCCGGCGGCATCAGCCTGGACCTGTCGCAGATGAACCGGGTGCTGGCGGTGCAGCCCGAGGACCTGACCGTGACCGTGCAGCCCGGCGTCACGCGCAAGCAGCTGAACCAGGAGATCAAGGACACCGGCCTGTTCTTCCCGATCGACCCGGGCGCCGACGCGTCGCTGGGCGGCATGTGCGCCACGCGCGCGTCGGGGACCAACGCGGTGCGCTACGGCACCATGCGCGAGAACGTGCTGGCGTTGACGGTGGTGACCGCCGACGGCCGCGTGATCCGCACCGGCACGCAGGCGCGCAAGTCGTCGGCCGGTTATGACCTGACCCGGCTCTTTATCGGCAGCGAAGGCACGCTCGGCATCATCACCGAGGTCACGGTGCGGCTCTACCCGCAGCCCGAGGCGATCTCGGCCGCGGTGTGCGCCTTCCCCAGCATGGGCAGCGCGGTGCAGGCGGTGATCCAGACCATCCAGCTGGGCGTGCCGGTGGCGCGCGTGGAATTCGTCGATGCGCTGGCGATCCGCGCCATCAACCGCCACGACAACCTGACCCTGCCCGAGACCCCGCACCTGTTCTTCGAATTCCACGGCACCGAGGCCGGCGTGCGCGAGCAGGCCGAGACCGTGCAGCAGATCACCGCCGACTTCGGCGGCCAGGGCTTCGAGTGGGCCACGCGCCCGGAAGACCGCAGCCGGCTGTGGAACGCGCGCCATACCGCGTACTTTGCGATGCTGCAGCTCAAGCCGGGCTGCAAGTCGGTCACCACCGACGTGTGCGTGCCGATCTCGCGCCTGGCCGACTGCGTCACCGAGACCGAGAAGGACCTGAACGCGTCGGCGCTGCCCTGCCCCATCGTCGGCCATGTCGGCGACGGCAACTTCCACGTGGCGATCCTGGTCGACCCCGACAAACCCGAGGAGATGGCCGAGGCCGAGGCCATCAACCAGCGCATCGTCGAACGCGCGCTGGCGATGGGCGGCACCTGCACCGGCGAGCACGGCGTGGGCCTGCACAAGCAGCGCTTCCTGGTGGCGGAGCACGGCGAGGACGCGCTCGACCTGATGCGCGCGATCAAGGCTGCGCTCGACCCCAACCACATCCTGAACCCGGGCAAGATCTTCAGCGCCACGCGCGGCGCCGCGCAGTAAAGCTCGCAACCGGATGGCCTCCATGTTCAACCGCGTGCCGCCGCTGCACCTGCTGATCGCGTTCGAGGCCGCGGCGCGCCTGGGCAGCTTCGCGCGCGCGGCCGAGGAGCTGTCGGTGACGCCCAGCGCGGTCTCGCACCGGATCAAGAACCTCGAGGAGCTGTGGGGCGAAGACCTGTTCGTGCGCGCCAACGCCGCGCTGCGCCTGACCGCGGCCGGCACGCGCTACCTGCGCAACGTGCAGGACGCGCTCAAGTCGCTCAACGAGCTGGCGCGGCCCGAGTACAACAAGATGCGCACGCGCCTGCGCGTGGCGATCCCGCCCACCTTCGGGCGCCAGCACCTGGTGCCGCGGCTGCCGGAGTTCGGCGCGCTCTATCCGCATATCGACCTCGAGCTGCACCTGGCGATCCCGTTCCTCGACGTCAAGGCCGAGGACACCGATGTCGAGATCCGCTACGGCACCGGCCGCTACCCCGACCTGAAGACCACCAGGCTGCTGGTCGAGCCGGTGTTCCCGGCGTGCGGGCGCGAATACTACGAGCGCGTCAACGGCCGCGCCATCACGCGGCCCGAGCACCTGCACGGCCTGGTGCTGCTGCGCAGCCCGCTGGAGCCGTGGAAGCCGTGGTTCGAGACCGCCGGGCTGGACTGGCCCGAGCCGCAGACCGGCCCGCAGTTCAACGACATCGGGCTGATGCTGGAAGCGATCGCCTCCAACCAGGGGGTGGCGCTGGTGCGCCAGCGCATGGCGCGGCACTGGCTGTCGCTGGGACAGATGGTGCGGCTGCTCGATGTGGAATCGGTATCGCCGCACGGCTACTACATCGTCGAGCGCGAACAGGCGCCGCTCAAGCCCGAGGCGCGCTATTTCGTCGACTGGCTGCTGAGCCTGGACTGGTAGGAGACCGCCCGTATGCAGAATCTGGAGATCCGGCTGCTGACACCCGCCGATGCAGAGGCCTTCCACGCGCTGCGCCTGCAGGGCCTGGCCGAGGCGCCGGAAGCCTTTGCCGCCAGCCTGGAAGAAGAACAGGACCTGCAGCCCGAGGCGGTGGCGCAGCGGCTCGCGCCGAGCGCCGACAAGGCTGTGTTCGGCGCCTTCGACGGCGGCGCGCTGGCCGGCGCGGTCGGCATCATGCGCGAGCCGCGCCGCAAGCACTGGCACAAGGCGTCGATCTTCGGCATGTACGTGGCGCCGGGCTGGCGCGACAAGAAGCTCGGCCGCGCGCTGATGGAGCGCGCGCTGGAGCAGGCCGTCGCCATGGAGGGCGTGCGCCAGGTGATCCTGTGCGTCAATGCCGGCAGCGCGGGCGCGGTGCGTCTCTACGAGTCGCTCGGCTTCGAGCGTTTCGGGCTCGAGCCCGACGCGCTGTATGTCGCGCCGCACTTCTACGACAAGCTCGACATGGTGCTGCGGCTGCCGGCCGCCCCGGCGCGGCCGGATCTCTGAAGGCAGCCCCCGCCTGTCCCGCTTTACCGCTGGCGCGCCGCCGGTGCTACGCTGAAACCGGCGCCCGTGCCCGCCGGGCATGATGAGCATTTTTGATCGGCCCGGCATGCCGAATTCACGTCCGGCGTGGTGCCCGCGCCAGGTGGCCTGCGCTATAGTCACCCGTCCCCCGCGGCTGGCCCTGCACCGCCGCGGCCGGCAGGCCCGCACACGATCACCACAGGCCGCCGTTCAGGAGACCCCACAGGAGTCGTTGATGAATGCCCCGCACGAAGCCCAAACCCTCGCTCCCGGCGCCGCCGACAGTTCGGCAACGGCCGCGGCCACGGCCACGGCCGCCGACGGCCGCCGCGACGCGCTGCTGGCCGGCCTGGCGCAGATCCTGCCCGACGCCGCTGTGCTGTGGAAGCCGGAAGACACCGTGCCCTATGAGTGCGACGGCCTGGCCGCTTACCGCCAGGTGCCGATGGCGGTGGCCCTGCCCGACACCGAGGAGCAGGTCTGCGCGATCCTGCGGCTGTGCCACCAGCTGGGCGTGCCGGTGGTGCCGCGCGGCGCCGGCACCAGCCTGTCGGGCGGCGCCATGCCGATCGCCGAGGGCCTGGTGCTGTCGCTGGCCAAGTTCAAGCGCATCCTGTCGGTCGACCCGTACTCACGCACCGCGGTGGTCCAGCCGGGTGTGCGCAACCTGGCGATCTCGGACGCCGCCGCGCCGCACAACCTGTACTACGCGCCCGACCCGTCGTCGCAGATCGCCTGCACCATCGGCGGCAATGTCAGCGAGAATTCCGGCGGCGTGCACTGCCTGAAGTACGGCCTGACCGTGCACAACGTGCTGCGCGTGCGCGCGGTGACGATGTCGGGCGAGGTGGTGGTGTTCGGCTCCGAGGCCCCGGACGCGCCCGGGCTGGACCTGCTGGCCGTGCTGATCGGCTCCGAGGGCATGCTGGCGGTGGTCACCGAGGTCACCGTGCGCCTGATCCCCAAGCCGCAGCTGGCGCAGGTGATCATGGCCTGCTTCGACGATGTCGAGAAAGGCGGCAACGCGGTCGCCGACGTGATCGCCGCGGGCATCATCCCGGCCGGGCTGGAAATGATGGACAAGCCCGCCACCGCCGCGGTCGAGCAGTTCGTGCACGCGGGCTATGACCTCGATGCCGCCGCGATCCTGCTATGCGAGTCCGACGGCACGCCCGAGGAAGTGGCCGAGGAAATCGAGCGCATGAGCGCGGTGCTGACGGCATCGGGCTGCACCCGCATCGTGGTCTCGCAGAACGAGGCCGAACGGCTGCGCTTCTGGAGCGGCCGCAAGAACGCCTTCCCGGCGGCGGGGCGGATCTCGCCCGACTATTACTGCATGGACGGCACCATCCCGCGCAAGCACATCGGCACGCTGCTCAAGCGCATCGAGGCGATGGAAGTGAAGTACGGCCTGCGCTGCATCAACGTGTTCCATGCCGGCGACGGCAACATGCATCCGCTGGTGCTGTTCGACGGCGGCGACCAGGACGAATGGCACCGCGCCGAGCTGTTCGGCGCCGACATCCTGGAAACCTGCGTCGAGCTGGGCGGCACCGTCACCGGCGAGCACGGCGTCGGCGTGGAAAAGCTCAACTCCATGTGCGTGCAGTTCTCGACCGCCGAGCGCGACGCCTTCTTCGGCGTCAAGGCCGCTTTCGACCCGGCGCGGCTGCTCAACCCCGACAAGGCCATCCCGACGCTGGCGCGCTGCGCCGAGTACGGCAAGATGCACGTGAAGAAGGGCCTGCTGCCGCATCCCGAGCTGCCGCGCTTCTGAGCCCCGCCATGCGAGAGAATCCACGCCGGCGCCAGCACCAGGAAGCCGTGGTGCGCCAGCGCCTGGGCCAGCCCGAGGCCGGCTGGCGCCAGCGCTGGTACACCATCATCTTCGAGGCCGATACGCGCGAAGGGCGCATCTTCGATGTCGCGCTGCTGCTCGCCATCATCACCAGCGTGATGATCGTGATGCTCGACAGCCTGCCCGCGGTGAACCAGCGCCTGGGCGGGGTCTTCACGGCGCTGGAATGGATGTTCACGCTGCTGTTCACGGCCGAGTACGCCATGCGCCTGCTGGTGGTGCGGCGGCCGTGGCGCTATGCGCTGAGCTTCTACGGCGTGATCGACTTCATCTCGATCATGCCGACCTGGCTGGCGTTCTTCGTGCCGGAACTGCATTTCCTGATCGACGTGCGGCTGCTGCGGCTGCTGCGCGTATTCCGGATCCTGAAGCTGACCGTGTACTTCGAGGAAGCCGAGATCCTGTACCGCGCGCTGGTCAACAGCCGGCGCAAGATCTTCGTGTTCCTGGCCGCGGTGTTCATCATCACCGTGATCCTCGGCACCGTGATGTACGTGGTCGAGGGCCCGGAGCACGGCTTCCACAGCATCCCGGTCAGCATGTACTGGGCGGTGGTGACGCTGACCACCACCGGCTTCGGCGACATGGTGCCGAAGACGGCGCTGGGGCAGTTCATTACCTCGCTGACGATCCTGCTGGGCTACGGCATCATCGCCTTTCCCACCGGCATCGTCGGCGCCGAGCTGGCCGCCAGCATCATGAAGCGGCCGCTGACCACGCGCACCTGCACCCATTGCCTGACCGAGGGGCACGAGCCCGACGCGCAGTATTGCAAGCACTGCGGCAGCTCGCTGCCGGCCTATCAGAACGACCGGCCCGAAGTCCCGGGCGGCCGCGACGGCTCGCCCGGTCCCTGAGCCTGGCCAGAAACTCATCCCCATCTCGCATGACTATGCAAGCCACCCTCGACGCCTTCCGCGACGCCGTCAGGCAAGCCACCGAGACCCGCACCGCGCTGCGGCTGCGCGGCGGCGGCAGCAAGGACTTCTACGGCCAGCCGCCGCAAGGCCAGTTGCTGGACACGCGCGCCTACACCGGCATCGTCGACTACGACCCGGCCGAGCTGGTCATCACCGCGCGCTGCGGCACGCCGCTGGCCGAGATCGAAGCCGCGCTGGCGGAAAAGCGCCAGATCCTGGCATTCGAGCCGCCCCACTTCGCACTGCCCGGCCAGCCCAGCGTGGCGACGCTGGGCGGTGCCGTCGCCGCCGGGTTGTCGGGCCCGCGCCGGCAGTCGGTGGGCGCGCTGCGCGACTTCGTGCTGGGCGCGCAGCTGATGGACGGCCGCGGCGAGGTGATGGACTTCGGCGGCCAGGTGATGAAGAACGTCGCGGGCTATGACGTGTCGCGGCTGCTGGCGGGCTCGCTCGGCACGCTCGGGCTGATCCTGCAGGTCTCGGTCAAGGTGCTGCCGGCGCCGTTCGACGAGGCCACGCTGCGCTTCGAGATGGCGCAGGACGAAGCCATCCGGCAACTGAACCAGTGGGGCGGGCAGCCGCTGCCGCTGGCATCTTCGGTGTGGCATGCGGGCGTGCTGCACGTGCGCCTGTCCGGCGCCGGCGCCGCGGTGCGTGCTGCCTGCGCCCGGCTCGGCGGCGAACGGCTGGACCCGGAGTCGGCTGCCGCGCTGTGGCAAGCGCTGCGCGAGCAGACCCATCCGTTCTTTGCCCCGGCGCACGCCGGCCGCGCGCTGTGGCGGCTGGCGGTTCCCACCGTGGCCGCGCCGCTGGCGCTGCCGGGCGAACAGCTGGTCGAATGGGGCGGCGGCCAGCGCTGGTGGCTGCCCGAAGAGGGCTCGGCCAGGGCCGACGCCGAAAGCGTGCGCGCGGTGGCCCAGGCTGCCGGCGGCCATGCCACGCTGTTTCGCCATGGCGACAAGTCGATGGGCGTGTTCACGCCGCTGGCATCCCCGCTGGCCGCGATCCACCGCCGCCTGAAGGAGACCTTCGACCCCGCCGGCATCTTCAACCCGCAGCGCATGTACCCCGGGCTCTGAACCCGCGGGCCAAGACACTCCAGGCACTACACCCCACATCATGCAAACGACCCTGGCCGATTTTCTCCGCGACACGCCCGAAGGCGAGGAAGCCAAATCCATCGTCGGCAAATGCGTGCATTGCGGCTTCTGCACCGCCACCTGCCCGACCTACCAGCTGCTCGGCGATGAACTGGACGGGCCGCGCGGTCGCATCTACCTGATGAAGCAGGTGCTCGAAGGCCATGCCATTACCGAAAGCACGCGCCTGCACCTGGACCGCTGCCTGACCTGCCGCAACTGCGAATCGACCTGCCCCTCCGGCGTGCGCTACGGACGGCTGGTCGACATCGGCCGGCAGCTGGTCGACGACAAGCTCGAGGCCGAAGGCGTGCGGCGTCCCGCCAGCCAGCGCATCGCGCGCTGGGTGCTGCGCGAGGGGCTGACGCGCCCGGCATTGTTCGGCACGGCGCTGCGCCTGGGCCAGATGGTGCGCCCGCTGCTGCCGGGCACGCTGCGCGCCAAGGTGCCGCCGCTGTCGGCCAGCGCCGCGCCGGGCGCGTGGCCGCGCAACACCCATGCGCGCAAGATGCTGTTGCTCGACGGTTGCGTGCAGCCGGCGATGTCGCCCAACATCAATGCCGCCACCGCGCGCGTGTTCGACCGTGTCGGCGTACAACTGGTGGTGGCGCGCGAGGCCGGCTGCTGCGGCGCAATCCGCTTCCACACCGGCGACCACGATGGCGGCCTCGACAATATGCGCCGCAATATCGACGCCTGGTGGCCGCATGTCGAGGCCGGCGCCGAAGCCATCGTGATGACCGCGTCAGGCTGCGGCGCGATGGTCAAGGACTACGGCCACCTGCTGCGCAACGATCCCGCCTATGCCGAGCGCGCGCGCCGCATCTCGGCGCTGACGCGCGACCTGTCCGAGGTCCTGCCGGACTTCGCCGACGACCTGCACGCCGCCGCCGGCGCGGTGCCGCGCGACGGCCGGCGCGTGGCCTACCACCCGCCGTGCACGCTGCAGCACGGCCAGCAGATCCGCGGCAAAGTCGAAGCGCTCTTGACCGGCCTCGGCGTGGAAGTCAAACTCTGCGCTGACAGCCACCTGTGCTGCGGCTCGGCGGGCACTTACTCGGTGCTGCAGCCGGAACTGTCGCAGCGCCTGCGCGACGACAAGCTCGCCAAACTGCAGGCGACGCAGCCCGAAGCCATCGTCTCGGCCAATATCGGCTGCATCTCGCACCTGCAGGGCGGCACCGATACGCCGGTCATGCACTGGATCGAACTGGTCGACCGGATGCTGGGATAAGCCCCCGACCGGAGCAAGGCCCTGTGGTTGTCTCCCCTCTCCCGCTTGCGGGAGAGGGGCGGAAGAGCCAACCAACCACGCCCCCATGCTCCAGACCTT
Source organism: Cupriavidus nantongensis (assembly GCF_001598055.1). Lineage (NCBI taxonomy): Bacteria > Pseudomonadati > Pseudomonadota > Betaproteobacteria > Burkholderiales > Burkholderiaceae > Cupriavidus > Cupriavidus nantongensis. The sequence continues at coordinate 4,183,859 of NZ_CP014844.1, forward strand.
TGCCATCCTGTTGGTTTTCCAGTCCGTCGGCGAGGTGATCAGCTACGCGCTGACCCTGCCCGTGCCCGGCCCCGTGCTCGGCATGATCCTGCTGTTCGGCTGGCTCGTCTTCGACGACCGGCTGCTGCCCGTGATCCAGGGCACCACCACCGAACTGCTCAAGCACCTGTCGCTGCTGTTCGTGCCCGCCGGCGTCGGCATCATGGTCCACGCCAACCGCATCGAGGGCGAGTGGATGCCGATCCTGGTCGCGCTGGTGGTGTCCACCTGGCTGGCCATCGCCACCACCGCGGTGGTCACGCGCATGCTGATGCGCAAGCGTTCCGGCACGCCCGACGCGCCGCCGGCCGACGCCAAGGGAGAACAGGCATGATGACGCCGCGCCTGAACGAGATCTGGGTCTACCTGGCCGCCAGCCCGCTGGTGGGCCTGACCGCGACGCTGCTGGCCTATGTGTTCGCCTTCCGCATCTACGAGAAATCGCGCTTCTCGCCGCTGGCCAACCCGGTGATGATCGCGGTGGCGCTGCTGGTCACGGTGCTGACCGTCACCGGCACGCCCTACAAGACCTACTTCGACGGCGCGCAGTTCGTGCACTTTTTGCTGGGGCCGGCAACGGTGGCGCTGGCGGTGCCGCTGTACCTGCAGCTGCCCAAGCTGCGCACCCATGTGTTCCCGCTGCTGGCGGGACTGGTGGCGGGGTCGGTGGTGGCGGTGGTGTCGGCGGTGGGCATTGCGTGGCTGCTCGGCGCCTCGCCGGAAACGGTGCGCTCGCTGGCGCCCAAGTCGGTGACGATCCCGATCGCCATGGGCGTGGCCGAGAAGATCGGCGGCCTGCCGTCGCTGACGGCGGTGCTGGTGATGGGCACCGGCATCATCGGCGCGGTCAGCGCGACCATGCTGCTGAACCTGCTGCGCATCCGCGACTACAGCGTGCGCGGCTTTGCCACCGGCGTGGCGGCGCACGGCATCGGCACCGCGCGCGCGTTCCAGGTCAACCAGGAGGCCGGCGCCTTCGCCGCGCTCGGCATGGGCCTGAACGGCGTGCTGACCGCGATCCTGGTACCGGTGATGGCGGCGTGGATGCCGCACTGACCTCCCTTCCCTGACATCCTCCTGACAGCACGCTGTCAGCAGCCCCCGCGCATGATGCGAGCTCCTCACTCCCTTACCTATGGAACCCAGGAGCCCATCATGAGCCAACGTCTGATCAACTGGCTGGAAATCCCCGTCGTCGACATGCCCCGCGCCATCGGCTTCTACGAGCAGGTCTTCGATATCCGGCTGCGCCGCGAAACCATGAGCCAGGTCGACATGGCGGTGTTCCCGCATCCCGATCCCGGCGGCGCGCTGGTCGCCGGCGAAGGCTACCGGCCCAGCAACTACTACGGCACGGTGCCGTACCTGCACGCGCCGGAACTCGACGCGCTGCTGGCGCGCGCGGCGCGCGCCGGCGGCAAGACCGTGTTCGGGCCGCTGCGCCTGCCGGGCGAGATCGGCCGCATCGCGCATATCACCGACAGCGAAGGCAACCGCATCGGCCTGCACGAACCGGTGGCCGGATGACTGCCTTGGACCACGCCGACCGATGAGCCGCCGCGCCGACCGCCTGTTCCAGATTGTGCAGGTGCTGCGCGGCCGCCGCCTGACCACGGCGGCGCTGCTGGCGCAGCGGCTCGGGGTCTCGGAACGCACCGTCTACCGTGATATCCAGGCGCTGTCGCTGTCGGGCGTGCCGGTCGAGGGCGAGGCCGGCATCGGCTACCGGCTGCGCGCCGACTTCGACGTCCCGCCGCTGATGTTCACCGCCATCGAAGTGGAAGCGCTGGTCGCCGGCCTGCGGCTGCTGAAGGCCTGGGGCGGCGGCGCGCTCGCCGCCGCGGCCGATCCCGCGCTTGAAAAGCTGATGGCGGCACTGCCGCCGCCGCGCCGGCTGGCGGCGCAGCAAAGCCGTGTGTTCGCGCCCGAGTACGTCAACCAGGCGCATGTGCGCGAGGCCTTCGACGTGGTGCACGGCGCGCTGGGCGCGCACAAGCTGCTGCAGCTCGACTACTGCGACGTGCAGCAGCGCATCACCGAACGCGTGGTGATGCCGCTGGGGCTGTTCTTCTGGGGCAATGCCTGGCTGCTGGCGACGTGGTGCACCACGCGCGAGGACTACCGCAGCTTCCGGCTCGACCGCTGCCGCGCCATCCGCATGCTCGACGACCACTTCCACGAGACCCCGGAGCGTTCGCTCAACGGTTTCCTGCGCGCGGTGCGCGCGAGCAGCAGCTGAGGCTCAGGCCGAGTTCAGGCCGCCGGGTCGGACAGCAGCCGCTCGATATCGGTGCGCAGCTCTTCCGGCTTGGTGGTCGGCGCATAGCGCTTGAACACGGTGCCGTCGCGGCGCAGCAGGAACTTGGTGAAATTCCACTTGATGCCCTGGGTACCGAGCACGCCACGCTTTTCGGTGGTCAGCCACCGGTACAGCGGATGGGCGTTGGGGCCGTTGACGTCGATCTTGGCGAACATCGGGAAGCGCACCGCGAAACGCGTCTCGCAGAACTGGCCGATCTGCTGCGCATCGCCCGGTTCCTGCTTGCCGAACTGGTTGCACGGAAAGCCCAGCACCTCCAGGCCGCGCCCGTGGTACTCGTCATAGAGCTTCTGCAGGCCCTCGTACTGCGGGGTAAAGCCGCATTCGCTGGCGGTATTGACCACCAGCATCACCTTGCCCTGGAACTGCGACAGCGGCACCGGCTGGCCGGCGAGCGAGTTGGCTTCGAACTGGTAGACATTGCTCATGGCAGACTCCTGTAGATAGCCAAGCATACCGCCGTGAGAAGCAATGTGCAGCCCTCAGATGACGTTGAGATGCTCGGTGCCGGCACCCAGGTCCGAGTCCCTGGCATGCGTGCTGTGCAGCTTGATCATCAGGCGCAGGTCGTTGAGCGAGTCGGCATTGCGCAGTGCGTCTTCGTAGGTGATCTTGCCCTGCTCGTACAGGTCGAACAGCGCCTGGTCGAACGAGATCATGCCTTGCTCGCGCGACTTCTTGATGACCTCCTTGAGCTCGTGGATCTCGCCCTTGAAGATCAGGTCGGCCACCAGCGGCGTGCCGATCATGATCTCCACCGCCGGCACCCGGCCCTTGCGGCCGGCGCGCGGCAGCAGGCGCTGCGAAATCATCGCCTTCAGGTTCAGCGACAGGTCGATCAGCAGCTGCTGGCGCTTTTCCTCGGGGAAGAAGTTGACCACGCGGTCGATCGCCTGGTTGGCGTTGTTAGCGTGCAGCGTGGCCAGGCACAGGTGGCCGGTCTCGGCGTACTGCATCGCGTACTCCATGGTCTCGCGATCGCGGATCTCGCCGATCAGGATCACGTCGGGCGCCTGGCGCAGCGTGTTCTTCAGCGCCACGTGCCACGACTCGGTATCGATGCCGACCTCGCGCTGCGTGACGATGCAGTTCTGGTGCGCATGCACGTATTCGATCGGATCCTCGATGGTGATGATGTGGCCGTAGGAATGCGCGTTGCGGTGGTCCAGCATCGCCGCCAGCGTGGTCGACTTGCCCGAGCCGGTCGCACCGGTGACGATCACCAGCCCGCGCTTGGCCATCACCACCTCATGCAACGTCTGCGGCAGGTCCAGGTCGGCCACCGACGGGATGCGCGTATTGATGGTGCGCACCACCATGCCGGCCTTGCCCTGCTGAATAAAGGCCGAGACGCGGAAGCGCCCGGCCTTGGGCGCGCTGATGGCGAAGTTGCACTCGCGGCTGGTGTCGAAGTCCTGCACCTGGCGCTCGTTCATCACCGAGCGCACCAGCCCCAGCGCCTGGGTCGGGTTCAGCGGCTGCTGCGACACCGGCGTGATCTTGCCGTCGACCTTGATCGCCGGCGGGAAGTCCGAAGTGATGAACAGGTCCGAGCCGCGGTTGCTGACCATCAGCTCCAACAGGTCGTTGATGTACTTGGCGGCGGATTCGCGGTCGAGCATGGCGGTGTCCTGCTGGAGGAAGGGCGAAGGCGCAAGCCGGGCCTCAGCCCATGAACGCGTCCGGGTTCTTGGCAATCGCGCGCGCGTCGTTGTAGCTGATGACGCTGCGCTTGATCAGGTCCGACAGGCACTGGTCCAGCGTCTGCATGCCCAGCCCGCTGCTGGTCTGCATCATCGAGTACATCTGCGCGATCTTGTTCTCGCGAATCAGGTGGCGGATCGCGGGCGTGGCGATCATGATCTCGTGCGCGGCGGTGCGGCCGTTGCCGTCGCGGGTCTTCAGCAGCGTCTGCGAGATCACCGCCTCGAGCGATTCCGACAGCATGGTGCGCACCATGTCCTTTTCTTCGGGCGGAAACACGTCGACCACGCGGTCGATGGTCTTGGCCGCCGAGCTGGTGTGCAGCGTGCCGAAGACCAGGTGGCCGGTCTCGGCCGCGGTCAGCGCCAGGCGGATGGTCTCCAGGTCGCGCAGCTCGCCCACCAGGATCACGTCGGGGTCTTCGCGCAGCGCCGAGCGCAGCGCGTTGGCAAACGAATGCGTATGCGGCCCCAGCTCGCGCTGGTTGATCAGGCTCTTCTTGGAGCTGTGCACGAATTCGATCGGGTCCTCCACCGTGAGGATGTGGCCCATGTCGTTTTCATTGCGATGGTCGACCATCGCCGCCAGCGTGGTGGACTTGCCCGAGCCGGTCGGGCCGGTCACCAGCACCAGCCCGCGCGGCTTCATGCACAGGTCGGCAAACACTGCCGGCGCGCGCAGCTCTTCCAGCGTCAGCACCTTGGACGGAATGGTACGGAACACCGCGGCGGCGCCGCGCTGGGTGTTATAGGCATTGACGCGGAAGCGCGACAGGCCGGCGATCTCGAACGAGAAATCGATTTCGAGGCGTTCCTCGTAAGCCTTGCGCTGGGTGTCGCTCATGATGTCGTACACCATGGCGTGGACATCCTTGTGCGTCATCGAGGCGACGTTGATGCGCCGCATGTCGCCGTGGATCCGCACCATCGGCGGCATGTCCGCGGACAGATGAAGATCGGACGCCTTGTTCTTGACGGCGAAAGCCAATAGCTGCGCGATGTCCATCTATAATGACCCCACCCTGATTTGTTATCGGTACTTGAGGTACCTTTTATATATGTTCGCCGGATTATGTCTGTGATTGCCGCCAACTTGCAAGCCGTGCGCCAGGGCATTGCGGCGGCAGCACAACAGGCCGGCAGGCGACCCGCGGACATCGCCCTGCTGGCCGTTTCCAAGACCGTTTCCCCCGACCGCATAAGGGCCGCATACGCCGCCGGACAATTCGAATTCGGCGAGAACTACGTCCAGGAAGGCATCGACAAGATCGCCGCGCTGGCCGACCTGCGCGACCGCCTGCAATGGCATTTCATCGGCCCGTTGCAAAGCAACAAGACGCGGCCGGTGGCGGAACATTTCGACTGGGTCCACACCATCGACCGGCTCAGGATCGCCGAGCGGCTGTCGGCGCAGCGCCCGGCCGGCATGCCGGCGCTGCAGGTCTGCATCCAGGTCAATATCAGCGGCGAAGCCAGCAAGAGCGGCGTCGCCCCGGCCGAGGTGCCTGCGCTGGCGCATGCGGTCGCGGCGCTGCCCAACCTGCGGCTGCGCGGGCTGATGGCGATCCCCGAACCCGAACACGATCCCGCCGCGCAACGCCGACCGTTCGCCGCCATGCGCGCCATGCTGCAGGCGCTGCGCGCCGACGGCTTGCAGCTCGACACGCTGTCGATGGGCATGTCGGGCGACATGGAGGCCGCCATCGGCGAGGGCGCGACCCTGGTGCGGATCGGCACCGCCATCTTCGGCGCGCGCGGCTGACGTCCGCGCGCCGCCCGGAATCTTTCAGACCCCAGAGACCTTCATGCTCGACACCCTCACCTTCGGTTTTCTTGGCGGCGGCAACATGGCTTCCGCACTGATCGGCGGCCTGATCGCACGCGGCGTGCCCGCCGGCGCGATCCGCGTGGTCGACCCGTTCCCGGAAGCGCAGCAGCGCCTGGCGCGCGACCTCGGCGTACATGCGGCCGCGGCGCCGGACGCCGCCTTCGGCGCCAGCGATGTGCTGGTGCTGGCGGTCAAGCCGCAGCAGTTCCGCGACGCCGCTGCACAGCTGCTGCCGCACCTGCCGGCCGATGGCCCGGGCAACCTGGTGATCAGCGTGGCCGCCGGCATCCGGCTGCAGGACATGCAACGCTGGCTGGGCGGGCGCAGCCGCGTGGTGCGCGCGATGCCGAATACGCCGGCGCTGTCGGGCATGGGCATGACCGGGCTGGCGGCACCGGCTGCGCTGTCGGCCGGGGACCGGGCGATCGCCAGCGCCGTGGCCGAGGCCGTCGGCAAGTGCGTGTGGGTCGATGGCGATGACCAGATCGACGCCGTCACCGCGATTTCCGGCAGCGGCCCGGCCTACGTGTTCTATTTCATCGAGGCCATGCAGCGCGCCGCCACCGAACTGGGACTGAGCGCCGAACAGGGCCGCGAGCTCGCGGTGGAAACCTTCCGCGGCGCGGCCACGCTGGCGGGGCAGTCGCCCGAACCGGTAGCGACGCTGCGCGAGCGCGTGACGTCGAAGGGCGGCACCACCTATGCGGCGCTGACCGCGATGGAAGCTTCCGGCATCGGCGATGCCTTCGTGCGCGCGATGCACGCGGCCGCGGCGCGCGGCAAGGAGATGGGGGCGGAGTTCGGGAAGGATTGAAGTACCAGGACGCCCGCAGCAAGCTCCCCTCGCCCGCCTGCGGGAGAGGGGCCGGGGGAGAGGGCAGGCGTGTGCCAAGGACGCCGGCATCTCACTCCGTTGACACGCCGGCCCTCTCCCCCGCCCCTCTCCCATAAATGGGAGAGGGGAGCAAACCCTCAGCCAGCGTAGCAATCACCGATAGCAATCACCGCACCGCATACGCCAGCGCCGTCCCCGCAAACACGCAGGCCCCCAGCCAGTTGTTGTGCCGGAACGCCGCGAAGCACCGCATCCGGTCACGCTCGCGGATCAGCGTGTAGTGGTAGCCGGCACAGCCGACCGCGGCAACCAGCCCCGCCCAGTACGGCCATCCCAGCCCGAGCAGCACGCCCGTCCACGCCATCAGCGCAAAGAACGCGGCGTAGCACAGCATGATCGCCGCCACGTCGAAGCGCCCGAAGGTGATGGCCGAGGTCTTCATGCCGATCAGCAGGTCGTCGTCGCGATCGACCATCGCATAGGCGGTGTCATACGCCACCGCCCAGAACACATTGGCCACCAGCATCAGCCACGCCACCGGCGGCACCTGGTCCTGGATCGCGGCGAACGCCATCGGGATGCCGAAGCCGAATGCGATCCCCAGGTAGGCCTGCGGGATCGCAAAGAAGCGCTTGAAGAACGGGTACGTGCCCGCCACCACCGCCGCCACCACCGCCAGCCACTTGGTCAGCGCATTCAGCGGCAGCACCAGCGTAAACGCCACCAGCGCCAGCACGGCGGCCACCGCCAGCGCTTCCCACGCGGCGATCTTGCCGGCCGTCAGGGGCCTTTCGCGGGTGCGCTTGACGTGCTTGTCGAAGTCGCGATCGGCCCAGTCGTTGATGGCGCAGCCGGCCGAGCGCATCAGGAAGGTGCCCGCGACGAAAATCCAGAACAGGCCCCAGCGCGGCGGCCCGTCCGCCGCCATCCACATGGCCCACAGCGTCGGCCACAGCAGCAGCAGCGTGCCGATGGGCTTGTCGATGCGCACCAGGCGCGCGTAGAGGGCAAGGCGTTCAAGCATGGGGGTCGGGGGCAACGGCGAGAGGGTCTGCACGGCGTGGATCCGGGGCGGGCGATTCAATGAAAACGCGCCGCAGCCCGGACGGCTGCGACGCGCGGCGCCGGCCGCCGCGGGCGCGGCAGCCAGGAGAGCGGGCCGGCCTCAGGCCAGCATCGAGCGCAGCATCCACGCGGTCTTTTCATGCGTCTGCATGCGCTGGGTCAGCAGGTCGGCCGAGGGCTCGTCGCCGGCGGCGTCGATCACCGGGAAGATCGAGCGCGCGGTGCGCACCACGGCTTCCTGCCCTTCGACCAGCTTGCGGATCATTTCGGTGGCCTCGGGCACGCCCTCTTCCTCGGCGATCGACGACAGGCGCGCGTATTCCTTGTAGGTGCCCGGGGCCGGGTAGCCCAGCGCGCGGATACGCTCGGCGATCGAGTCCACGGCCAGTGCCAGCTCGTTGTACTGGGTCTCGAACATCAGATGCAGCGTATTGAACATCGGACCCGTCACGTTCCAGTGGAAGTTGTGGGTCTTGAGGTAGAGGGTATAGGTGTCCGCCAGCAGCTTGGACAGCCCTTCCGCGATCTTCTTGCGGTCCTTGTCGGAAATACCGATATTCACGCTCATCTCGTTCTTCTTTGCCATGGTAGATACGCTCCGTTCAGGTATAGCCACGAGGCGCGCCGCCGGGCTTGCCGAATCGTGGTGATTCGGGGGCCGGGCGGCGCGGTACCCCGCATTATTGCACCGGGCAACGGTCCCGCCAAACCCCGTGCCGGGCGGCCGTTGCCGGGCGGGCGCTTATTGCACGCGCTTATTGCAGGTTGAGCGCCCGCTTCACGCCCTCGCCATAGGCCGGGTCGGCCTTGCTGAAGTGCTCCAGCTGCACGCGCACGATGGCCTCCGGCACGCCCTGCATCGCCGCGGCGATATTGGCGAACAGGCGCTGGCGCTGGCCCTCGTCGAACAGCCGGAACAGCGCGCCGGGCTGGCTGTAGTAGTCGGTGTCGACGCGGTGGTCCCAGCGGTCGGCGGCGCCGTCGAGCGCCAGCGGCGGCTCGATCATGCGCTCGCTGGCGGCGTAGGCGCCTTCGCGGTTGGGCTCGTAGTTGAGCTTGCCGCCCTGGTTGCCGTCCACGCGCATCGCGCCGTCACGGTGGAAGCTGTTGTGGAACGGGCATTTGGGTGCATTGACCGGGATCTGGGCGTGGTTGATGCCCAGGCGGTAGCGCTGCGTGTCCCCATACGAGAACAGCCGCCCCTGCAGCATCTTGTCGGGCGAGAAGCCGATGCCGGGCACGATATTGGCCGGGTTCATCGCCACCTGCTCGACCTCGGCAAAGTAGTTGTCCGGGTTGCGGTTGAGCTCGACCACGCCCACGTCGATCAGCGGGTAGTCCTTGTGCGGCCAGACCTTGGTCAGGTCGAACGGGTTGATGTGGTATTTGGCCGCCTCGGCCTCCGGCATGACCTGCACGCGCAGGTTCCAGCGCGGGAAGTTGCCGCGCTCGATATTGTCGAACAGGTCGCGCTGGGCGCTCTCGCGGTCGTTCGCCACCACCCTGGCGGCTTCCTCGTTGGTCCAGTTCTCCACGCCCTGCTGCGACTTGAAGTGGAACTTGACGTAGAAGCGCTCGTTACTGGCGTTGATGAACGAATACGTGTGCGAGCCGAAGCCATGCATCTGCCGGTAGTTCTGCGGCAGGCCGCGGTCGCTCATCAGGATGGTGACCTGGTGCAGCGATTCCGGATGGCGCGACCAGAAGTCCCACACCGCGATCGGGTCGCGCAGGTTGGTGCGCGGGTTGCGCTTCTGCGTGTGGATGAAGTCGGGGAACTTGAGCGGGTCGCGCACGAAGAACACCGGCGTGTTGTTGCCGACCAGGTCCCAGTTGCCTTCGTCGGTGTAGAACTTGATCGAGAAGCCGCGCACGTCGCGCTCGGCGTCGGCCGCGCCGCGTTCGCCGGCGACGGTGGAGAAGCGGATGAACAGCGGCGTTTCCTTGCCGATCTCGGCAAACACCGAGGCCTTGGTGTACCTGGTGATGTCGTGCGTGATGCGCAGCGTGCCGTAGGCGCCGGAGCCCTTGGCGTGGACGCGGCGCTCGGGGATGACTTCGCGGTCGAAGTGGGCCAGCTTTTCGAGGAACCAGACGTCCTGCAGCAGCATCGGGCCGCGCGGGCCGGCGGTCTGCGAGTTCTGGTTATCGGCGACCGGTGCGCCGGCAGCAGTGGTGAGAGTGTCCTTCTTGCTCATCTTTTCCTCTTTGTGGGTGGGCTGAAAGGGAACGCCGCGTCAGTGCGCGGCGGCATAGCAGGCAAGGCAATCGAGCAGGCAGCGCCCCATGCGGAGGGAAAAACGGGGCTGGGTCGGTGTCGTTGTCAGTGACTGGGCGCTGGTGCTCATCATCGGTTCCTGTCTTGCGTCGACGCCATCCGCATCGACAGGATCCAGTCTACAAATTATCTATTAGATTGAGAATTTAATTATTTATACCTATGTATTAGGTCAAATCTATCCGGGGTTAGTGAAACTTATGCCAGCGGCAGGTGACCACCCCAAGACAGCGCCGCAGAAATAGCCGGTCAGGGAAGCAAAAACGACAATGGCCGCAGCGGAAACTCCGCTGCGGCCATTGCATTGACAGTTCTTCGACGCGACGCTCAGGCGGCTTCGGCCAGTTCCTTGGCGTCGAGCTTGCGCACGCCGGGCAGGTCGCACGCGGCGACGGCGTTGGCCAGCGCTTCCATCGCCGGCAGGCGGGTGAAGCTCTTGCGCCAGGCCAGCACCACGCGCCGGTCTGGCACTGGGTCGGCAAACGGCACGTACGACAGCATGTCGCCCTTGGCCTTCAGGTCGGGCACCGAGGTGCGCGGCAGCACGGTGATGCCGACCCCGCTGGCCACCATATGGCGGATGGTCTCGAGCGACGAGCCCTCGAAGGTCTTCTGGATGCCGTCGGCCGCCTGCGAAAAGCGCGACAGCTCGGGGCACACGCCCAGCACGTGGTCGCGGAAGCAGTGGCCGCTGCCCAGCAGCAGCATGGTCTGCTGCTTCAGTTCCTCGGGATCGACCGCGTGCGCCTGCGCCAGCTGGTGGCCGCGCGGCACCGCCACGACAAAGGGTTCGTCATAGAGCGGGCGCACCGTCAGGCCCGAATCGGGGAACGGCTCGGCCATCACCGCGCAGTCGATCTCGCCCTGCTTGAGCAGCTCGATCAGCTTGTGGGTGTAGTTCTCCTGCAGCATCAGCGGCATCTGCGGCACGGTGTCGATCATCTGCTTGACCAGCGACGGCAGCAGGTACGGCCCGATGGTATAGATCACGCCCACGCGCAGCGGCCCCGCCAGCGGGTCCTTGCCCTGCTTGGCGATCTCGCGGATGGCCATGGTCTGCTCCAGCACACGCTGGGCCTGCGCCACGATCTGCTCGCCGACCGACGTCACCGACACCTCGGAGGTGCCGCGCTCGAAGATCTGCACGTTGAGTTCGTCTTCCAGCTTCTTGATGGCGACCGACAACGTCGGCTGCGACACGAAGCAGGCTTCGGCGGCCCGGCCGAAATGGCGCTCGCGCGCCACGGCGACGATGTACTTGAGTTCGGTGAGCGTCATGACTTATCAAATCCGGGTAGGCGATAGATTTTACCTTCGATTGTCGGATCTGTCAGAGTGCCCACTTCACGCGAGCCGGTATGCGCAGGCTCCGCCACAAAGCCGGCCAAAGACGTCATTCAGGCTTTCAGGTAGTGCTCGCGCCCACCCAGCCAGCGCGACAGGTGCGCTTCGACCGCTTCCGGATAGTGCGCCAGCATCAGCTCGGCCGCCGCCTGGGCGTACTCGACCAGCCAGGCATCGGTCTGCAGGTCGGCAAAGCGCAACATCGCCTCGCCGGACTGGCGCGCGCCCAGGAATTCGCCCGGGCCGCGGATCTCAAGGTCGCGCCGCGCAATCTCGAAGCCGTCGGTGGTCTCGCGCATGGTCGCCAGGCGCTCGCGCGCGGTGGGCGACAGCGGCGCCTGGTACATCAGCAGGCACACCGATTCGGCGCTGCCGCGCCCGACCCGGCCGCGCAGCTGGTGCAGCTGCGCCAGGCCGAAGCGCTCGGCATGCTCGATCACCATCAGCGAGGCATTGGGCACGTCCACGCCGACCTCGATCACGGTGGTGGCCACCAGCACCTGCAGCCGGTTGGCGCTGAAGTCATCCATCACCGCGGCCTTCTCCGCCGGCGGCAGGCGCCCGTGCACCAGGCCCACGCGCAGGTCCGGCAGCGCGGCCACCAGGGTCTCGTAGGTCTCGACCGCGGTCTGCAGCTGCAGCGCCTCGCTTTCCTCGATCAGCGGGCACACCCAGTAGACCTGGCGGCCTTCGGCGGCGGCATGATGGATGCGCCCGATCACCTCGTCGCGGCGCTCGTCGTTGACCAGCCGCGTGACGATGGGCGTGCGCCCCGGCGGCAGCTCGTCGATCACCGAGACGTCGAGGTCGGCGTAGTAGGTCATGGCGAGCGTGCGCGGGATCGGCGTGGCCGACATCATCAGCTGGTGTGGCACGGTTTCGGCGGCGCTGAGCGCGACCGGTGCATCGGCCGCGCCGGCCTTGCCGCGCAGCGCCAGCCGCTGCGCCACGCCGAAGCGGTGCTGCTCGTCGACCACCGACAGCCCCAGCCTGGCAAAACGCACGGTGTCCTGGATCAGCGCATGGGTGCCGATCACCAGCTGGGCTTCACCCGATTCCACGCGCGCCACCGCCGCGCGCTTGTCGCGCGCCTTCTGGCTGCCGGCCAGCCACGCCACCGGCACGCCCAGCGGCTCCAGCCACGCCGACAGCTTGCGGAAATGCTGCTCGGCCAGGATCTCGGTCGGCGCCATCAGCGCCGCCTGGAAACCGGCATCGATGGCCTGGCACGCCGCCAGCGCGGCGACAATGGTCTTGCCGCTGCCGACGTCGCCCTGCAGCAGCCGGTGCATCGGGTGCGGCAGGCTCATGTCGGCGGCGATTTCGCCGACCACGCGCTGCTGCGCGCCGGTCAGCCGGAACGGCAGTGCCGCCAGGAAGCGCGTCAGCAGCCCGCCCTCGCGGCGCGGCATGGTTGGCGCGGTCTTGTCGCGGCGCGCCGCGTGCGCGCGCCGCAGCGAGATCTGCTGCGCCAGCAGTTCGTCGAACTTGACGCGCTGCCAGGCCGGGTGCGAGCGGTCGGCCAGCGCGGCCTCGCTTTCCTGCGGCGGCGGCGCGTGCAGCAGCCGCAGGCAGTCGGCCAGCGGACGCAGCTGCAGGCGCGCCAGCGGCCCCTTCAGCACCGGCTGCGGCAGCGTCTCGGGCAGGGGCGTGCGCGCCAGCGCGCCGCCAATGGCCTTGCGCAAATAGGCCTGCGGAATGCCGGCGGTGGACGGGTACACCGGCGTCAGGCGGTCGGGCAGCGCCTCGCCCGCCAGCACCGGGCGCACCGTCGGATGGACCATCTCGGCGCCGAAGAAGCCGCCGCGCACCTCGCCGCGCACGCGCAGGCGCACGCCCTCGGCCATCTGCTTGGTCTGGCTGCCGTAGAAGTTCAGGAAGCGCAGGGTCAGCTCGCCGCTGTCGTCGGCAAGCTTCACCACCAGCTGGCGGCGCGGCCGGAACGTGACCTCGTTGGAGACGACCTCGCCTTCCACCTGCGCCGGCAGCCCCAGCCCGGCACGGTGGATGGCCTCGGCGATCGGCACCACCGTGGTCTCGTCCTCGTAGCGCATCGGCAGGTGCAGCACCAGGTCGACCGGTCGGCGCAGGCCCAGCTTGGCCAGCCGCGCGGCAGCGGTGGATGCGCCCGAGCCTGCGGCCTTGCCCTTGGCCGCGCCCGCCTTGCCGCGCGCGGGCGCCGCCGTGCCCTTGGCGCCATTGGCATCGCTGGCGTCGGCAGGGTCCTGGATCGGTTCGGCGGCGGTTCCGGGCATCGGTGGAAAAGTTGGCAGCGGTCGCTGCGGGCTTCGGTACTGGCTGGCGCGGCGCCGGCGCATGGACGGTAATGGCCGGTATCACGCGCGGGCCGGCGGCAAGCGCGCCCGTGGCCTTACAATATCGGATTCGCCGATTGTACCCATGCCGGCTGCCAAACCGGGCAGCGGAGTGACGCGCCATGCCCGGCGCGCACCTCCGCCACACCCTGCAGACCGCGCAGACCGCCCCTCCCACGATGTTGACGCTTTCCGATTTCGACTTTCCGCTGCCGCCCGAACTGATCGCCCAGAGCGCGCTGCCCGACCGCAGCGCCAGCCGGCTGCTGGTGGTGGAACGGCTCGCCCCTGAAGACACCGCCGACGCGGTGCGCATGGCCGACCGCGCCTTCAGCGACATCGTCGACTACCTGCGTCCGGAAGACCTGCTGGTGTTCAACGACACCCGCGTGATCAAGGCCCGCTTCTTCGGCCACAAGCCCAGCGGCGGCAAGGTCGAGGTGCTGGTGGAGCGTGTGATCGACACCCATACCGTGCTGGCCCAGGTGCGCGCGTCCAAGACGCCGGCCGAAGGCAGCGCCCTGCACCTGGCCGACGATGCCTTTGCCGTGACCGTGGGCCCGCGCGTGGACCAGTTCTTTACGCTGCGCTTCCCCGAGCCGGCGCTGGACCTGATCGAGCGCTACGGCCGCCCGCCGCTGCCGCCGTATATCACGCACGACCCGGACGCCTACGACGAGACCCGCTACCAGACCGTCTACGCGCGCAGCCCGGGCGCGGTGGCCGCGCCCACCGCCGGCCTGCATTTCGACGACGCGCTGTTCGCCCGGCTCGATGCCGCGGGCGTGCGCCGCGCCTTCCTGACGCTGCATGTGGGCGCCGGCACCTTCCAGCCGGTGCGCACCGAGAACCTGGCCGAGCACAAGATGCATTCGGAGTGGTACGCGATCTCCGAAGAGCTGGCGCAGGCGGTGCGCGACACGCGCGCGCGCGGCGGCCGCGTGATCGCGGTCGGCACCACCTCGCTGCGCGCGCTGGAATCGGCCGCGCAGCCCGACGGCACGCTCGCCGCGGGCAGCGGCGACACCGATATCTTCATCACGCCCGGCTACCGCTTCCGCCTGGTCGACGCGCTGATCACCAACTTCCACCTGCCCAAGTCGACGCTGCTGATGCTGGTGTCGGCGCTGGCCGGGGTGCAAGCCATCCGCGCCGCCTACCGCCATGCGGTCGAGCAGCGCTACCGCTTCTTCAGCTACGGCGACGCCATGCTGCTGACCCGCCAGCCGGACGCCGCGGCCGCGGCGGCGGCCTGATCTCAGACTATCCGACATGCTCAACTTCGAACTCCTCACCACCGACGGCAACGCCCGCCGCGGCCGCGTCACGCTGAACCACGGCGTGGTCGAAACGCCGATCTTCATGCCGGTGGGTACCTATGGCTCGGTCAAGGCGATGTCGCCGCTGGAACTGAACGAGATCGGCGCACAGATCATCCTGGGCAACACCTTCCACCTGTGGCTGCGCCCGGGTCTGGACGTGGTCAATGCCCATGACGGCCTGCACCGCTTTATCGGCTGGGACAAACCGATCCTGACCGACTCCGGCGGCTTCCAGGTGTTTTCGCTGGGCGATCTGCGCAAGATCACCGAGGATGGCGTCACCTTTGCGTCGCCGGTCAATGGCGACAAGCTGTTCCTGTCGCCCGAGATCTCGATGCAGATCCAGCGCACGCTGAATTCCGACATCGTCATGCAGTTCGACGAATGCACCCCGTACGAGATCGACGGCCGTCCCGCCACGCACGAGGAAGCGGCCAAGTCGATGCGCATGAGCCTGCGCTGGGCCAAACGTTCGCGCGATGAATTCGAGCGGCTGGCCAACCCGAACGCGCTGTTCGGCATCGTCCAGGGCGGCATGTACGAAGACCTGCGCGACGAGTCGCTGGCGGGGCTGTCCGAGCTGGACTTCCATGGCTTTGCCATCGGCGGGCTGTCGGTGGGCGAGCCCAAGGAAGACATGATGCGCGTGCTGGAACACGTGGCGCCGCGCCTGCCGGCCAACAAGCCGCACTACCTGATGGGCGTGGGCACGCCCGAGGACCTGGTCGCCGGCGTCGCCGCCGGGGTCGACATGTTCGACTGCGTGATGCCGACCCGCAACGCGCGCAACGGCTGGCTCTTCACCCGCTACGGCGACGTCAAGATCAAGAACGCCGCGCACCGCAACGACCCGCCCCCGCTCGACGAGAGCTGCGCCTGCTACACCTGCCGCAATTTCTCGCGCGCCTACCTGCACCACCTGCACCGCGTCGGCGAGATCCTAGGCGCGCGCCTGAACACGATCCACAACCTGCACTACTACCTGCAGCTGATGCGCGAGGTGCGCGAGGCGATCGAGCAGCACCGCTTTACCGACTTCCGCCGCCAGTTCGCCGCCGACCGGGCGCGCGGCACGCAGTAACGGCGGCCGGTTCGAGAACTTTCGCGGCCGTGCCGGTCGAATAGCGGGGTCATTTCCATGCAAGCTGTGAGTCGCCCCGGCATCACCCCGAACAAACCCGTATTCCGCCCTAGAATGCCAAGGGCGGGCCGGGTGCGAATGGTAGAATGTTCGATTAATTGACTGACTTTTGTGACGGAGAATCAACGTGCTGATTTCTAACGCATTTGCCCAGACCGCCGGTGCCGGCGGCGCGGCTGGCGGCCTGATGAGCTTCCTGCCCATCATCCTGATGTTTGGTGTGCTGTGGTTCATCATGATCCGCCCGCAGATGAAGCGCCAGAAGGAAGCCAAGGCAATGCTCGAAGCGCTGGCCAAGAACGACGAAGTCGTCACCGCCGGCGGCATCCTGGGCCGCGTGACCAAGGTCACCGACCAGTACGTCAGCCTGGAAATCGCCGAAGGCACCGAGATCACGGTGCAGAAGAATGCCGTGACCACGGTGCTGCCCAAGGGCTCGCTGAAGGCGCTCTGATCCCCGGATCGCTCGCGACTCCCGCCTTTGTCTTTTCCGGCATGCCCGTTCGCGCATGCCCCGGCAGCCGCCTGATCCAGCCCGACGAAGCCCGTGTAAGCCCCACGGCTTCGCTCCGCGGCTGCCAGGCGGCTGTTTGCCAAACCGGTTCGGCCCCGCCGACGTGGCGCGCCACGCCTGCGCCGGCCCCGCCAACCGCTGAATGACTGGCCCGAGATGAATCGTTATCCGCTTTGGAAATACCTCGTGATCCTGGTGGCGCTGGCCATCGGCATCATCTACACCTTGCCGAACTTCTTCGGCGAGGCGCCTGCCGTGCAGGTGTCCTCGGGCAAGGCCACGGTCAAGGTCGACCTGTCGATGCAGAAGCAGGTCGAAGAGATCCTGGCGCAGAACCAGCTGCAGCCCGACGGCGTCTTCTTCGATATTTCCGGCCAGTCGGGCTCGGTCAAGGCGCGCTTCCGCACCACCGACGAGCAGCTCAAGGCCAAGGACGTGCTGTCGCGCGCGCTGAACCCGGACGCGTCCGACCCCGCCTACGTGGTCGCGCTGAACCTGCTGTCGGGCTCGCCGCGCTGGCTGACCTCGCTGCACGCGCTGCCGATGTACCTGGGCCTGGACCTGCGCGGCGGCGTGCACTTCCTGCTGCAGGTCGACATGAAGGGCGCGGTCGACAAGAAGCTCGACAGCCTGGCCGGCGACGCGCGCACGCTGCTGCGCGACAAGAACATCCGCCACGGCGGCATCGACCGCGACGGCGAACGCCTGACGGTGCGCTTCAACAACGCCGACGACGCCGGCCGCGCGCGCGCGCTGCTGACCGACAACCTGCGCGAAGTGGCCTTCGCCATGGACGGCAACAACATCGTCGGCACCTTCACCGAAGCCGCCCGCCGCGCCGTGCAGGACGCCGCGGTCAAGCAGAACATCACCACGCTGCACAACCGCGTCAACGAACTCGGCGTGGCCGAGCCGGTGATCCAGCAGCAAGGCGCCGACCGCATCGTGGTGCAGCTGCCGGGCGTGCAGGACACCGCCAAGGCCAAGGACATCATCGGCCGCACCGCCACGCTGGAAGCCCGCCTGGTCGACAACGACGCGCCGCGCAGCCCGCGCCCGGGCGACCCGATCCCGTTCGGCAGCGAACTGTTCACGCAAGGCAACGGCGCCCCGGTGGTGCTGAAGAAGCAGGTGATCTTCACCGGCGACCGCATCGAAAGCGCCTCGGCCGGCTTCGACCAGAACCAGCAGCCTTCGGTCAACATCAAGCTCGACGCCCAGGGCGGCCGCGTGCTGCGCGATGTCTCGCGCGAGAACCTGAAGAAGCCGATGGCGATCGTGCTGTTCGAGAAGGGCAAGGGCGAAGTGCTGACGGTGGCGACGATCCAGTCCGAACTGGGCTCGAGCTTCCAGATCACCGGCTCCTACTCCACCGAAGCCGCCAACGACCTGGCGCTGCTGCTGCGCGCCGGCTCGCTGGCCGCGCCGATGGAGATCATCGAAGAGCGCACCATCGGCCCGTCGCTGGGTGCCGACAACATCGAGAAGGGCTTCGATTCGGTCGCCTACGGCTTTGCCGCCATCGGCGTGTTCATGATCCTGTACTACATGCTGTTCGGCGTGTTCTCGGTGGTCGCGCTGGGCGTCAACCTGCTGCTGCTGATCGCGGTGCTGTCGATGCTGCAGGCCACGCTGACGCTGCCGGGCATCGCCGCCATCGCGCTGGTGCTGGGCATGGCCATCGACGCCAACGTGCTGATCAACGAGCGCATCCGCGAGGAACTGCGCGCCGGCGCGTCGCCGCAGATGGCGATCGCGGTCGGTTTCGACCGCGCCTGGGCCACCATCCTGGACTCCAACGTGACCACGCTGATCGCCGGCCTGGCGCTGCTGGCGTTCGGCTCGGGCCCGGTGCGCGGCTTCGCCGTGGTGCACTGCCTGGGCATCCTGACCTCGATGTTCTCGGCGGTGTTCTTCAACCGCGGCCTGGTCAACCTCTGGTACGGCCGCAAGAAGAAGCTGCAGAGCGTGGCCATCGGCCAGATCTGGAAGCCGGGCAATACCACCGACACGCCGGTCGCCAAGTAAGCGGCCCGCGGCACAACACGTAGTACAGAACAGGATTCAACATGGAATTCTTCCGCATCCGGCGCGACATTCCGTTCATGAAGCACGCGTTGATCTTCAACGTGATTTCCTTCCTGACGTTTGCCGCGGCCGTGTTCTTCCTCTGGCAAAAGGGCCTGCACCTGTCGATCGAATTCACCGGCGGCACGGTGATGGAGGTCAGCTACCAGCAGGCGGCCGACCTGGAAAAGATCCGCGGCCAGGTGGGCAAGCTGGGCTACACCGACGTGCAGGTGCAGAACTTCGGCACCTCGCGCGACGTGATGATCCGCCTGCCGCTGCAAAAGGGGCCGGACGGCAAGCCCGTGACCTCGGCGCAGCAGAGCGAGCAGGTGATGGGCGCGCTGAGCGCGGCGGCGCCTGAGGTCAAGCTGCAGCGCGTCGAGTTCGTCGGCCCGCAGGTCGGCAAGGAGCTGGCCACCGACGGCCTGCTGGCGCTGCTGTGCGTGGTGGCGGGCATCGTGATCTACCTGTCGTTCCGCTTCGAATGGAAGTTCGCGGTGGCGGGCATCATCGCCAACCTGCACGACATCGTCATCATCCTGGGCTTCTTCGCCTTCTTCCAGTGGGAATTCTCGCTGTCGGTGCTGGCGGCGATCCTGGCGGTGCTGGGCTACTCGGTCAACGAATCGGTGGTGATCTTCGACCGGATCCGCGAGGCCTTCCGCAAGTACCGCAAGATGACCACCCACGAGGTCATCGACCACGCCATCACCAGCACCATGTCCCGCACCATCATCACCCACGGCTCGACCGAAATGATGGTGCTGTCGATGTTCTTCTTTGGCGGCCCGACGCTGCACTACTTCGCGCTGGCGCTGACGGTGGGCATCCTGTTCGGCATCTACTCGTCGGTGTTCGTCGCGGCGGCGCTGGCGATGTGGCTGGGCGTGAAGCGCGAAGACCTGGTCAAGGGCGAGAAGAAGGGCGAGTCGACCGACCGCAACGACCCCAACTACGGCGCGCAGGCCTGAGCCCTGCCCTGCCGCAAAACAGAACGGCGCCCCGCGGGGCGCCGTTTTTCATGGCCGGGCCGGAAAAACTCAGGCCGGCATCGAGAAGCGCTCGATCCACGCGGCCAGGCGGTCGGCGGCGAAGCTCTCGCTGCGCGGGGCGGCGCGGCAGACGATGGTGTCGCCGTCGCGCACCAGCCTGACCGCGCCACCCGCCTCTTCCAGCCACAGCAGGCTGGCCAGCCAGCCTGCGTGCGGCGCCGACACCGGCGAACCCACCGGCTGCGCCAGGAACTCGGCCAGCGTGGCCGGCGCGGTCCACACCACGGCGTCGCCGTCGCGGCGCACCACTTCGCTGCCGAGCGCATCGGCGATCACCGCGGCGGCGTCCGCCGCCCCCTTTCCGGCGTGGGCGGCGCGCAATTGCGCCAGGCGCGTGCCGACCGCATGCCCGAAGCTGCCGCTGCGTTCGGCCTCGGCGCGCACCAGGTCGGCGTAGTCCATGCGCTGCCAGTCCGGATCGACACTGCCCGCGCCGGCCAGGTCGACTGCGGCGAGGTAAGTTTCCACCGGCTGGAAGCGGCCCGGGCCGATCAGGCTGGCGCACAGCGCGTGCACCATGCCGATGCGCGAGGCCACGGTCTGGGTCTGCAGCACCGACAGCTTCTCGCGGATCAGCTGATCGCGCTCCTTGCGCAGCCCCGCCAGTTCCAGCGCCTGCTTGAGCTCCATGCGCAGCGCGGTGATGTCCCACGGCTTCTTGATATAGCGGTGGATCTGCCCCTGGTTCACCGCCTCGACGGTCTGGTCGAGCTCCGAATACGCGGTGGTCAGGATGCGCACGATATGCGGGTAGCGCTCGCGCGCGTAACGCAGCAGTTCGTTGCCATACTCGCCCGGCATGCGCTGGTCCGACACCAGTACCGCCAGGCTGTCGGCATGGGCGTCGAGCAGCGCCTTGCCCTCCTCCACCGAGCCGCCAGTCACCACCGGCGCCAGCGCGCCGATGGCCCGCTGGAAATATTTGACGGCGGTGGCCTCGTCATCGACGAACAGAATCGCCGGGGGTGGTGCCTGGGTGGCAATCGGTTCGGTCATTACTCACTCCTGTGCGTTCGACTCTTGAAACTTGGAAAGTCCAGCGTCACCGTCGTGCCGGCGCCGGATGCGGATTCGATCCGGATCCCGCCGCCAAAGGACTGCATGACGCGGTTGCAGAAAATCATGCCCAGGCCGCTGCCGCCGGCATTGGCGTGGGTGGTGACCGGATCGACCAGGAGCCGGTCCATCACCTCGGGCGGGATACCGGGGCCGTTGTCGCAGATGCGGATTTCAGCATGCGGCTGCGCCGTCACGACGAAGCGCAGCGACGGCGCACGGACATCGGCCAGCGCGCGCAGCGCATTGCTCATCACCGACGACAGCACCAGCGCCACGCAGTTGGGCAAGGTCTGCACCGGAAAATCTCCCTGCAGGTCCACTTCCACCCAGCTACGCTGGTCACCCACGAAGGGATAGCTGTCCAGCAGCGCGGACACCAGCGCGCCGGCACGGACCTCGTTGCCGGTGCCGCGCCGGGCCGGGGCGCTGCCGGCGCTGTCGCGCACCGATTGCAGGAACGACGACAGCACCGCCAGGCAATACTGGGCGTTGTCATGCATGGCGCTGGCGGCCTGGCCGATTTCATTCTGGCGCTGGGCGCTGTATTCGCCCGCCACGCGGCCGCTGATGCCGCGCGCGAAATTGGCGATGGCTGCCAGCGGCGTGTTCAGCTCGTGGGCCAGGAAGGCCAGGGTCTCGTCGATCGCCATCAGCCGGTGCTGGCGCAGCGTGCGTTCGCGATGGCGCTCGGCGGCCCGCGCCAGCACGTCGCGCAGGTTGCTCACGCTCAGCGGTTTTTCCAGGATCTGGAAGATCTCGCCGCTGTTGACGGTCTGCAGCAGCACGTCCTTGTCGGCATAGGCCGTGACCAGGATGCGCACCACCTGCGGATAGGCCTGAGCCACCTGCCGCAGCAGCACGCCGCCATCGCGCCCGGGCATGCGGAAGTCGGTCACGAGAATGGCAACGCGGGCGGGATCGGAGCGCAGCACCGACATGGCTTCGTCGGCGCTGCCGGCCAGCAGCACCTCATAGTCGGTGCCGACCACGCGGGCGAAGTACTTGCGCGCCATGTCCTCGTCATCGACGTAGAGGATGGCGGGCCGCGCCTGCAGGACATCGCTCATGGCTGGTTACTCCGCACGCGGCAGGTCGAAGCTGAAGGCGGTCCACTGGCCGAGCTCGCTCTCGGCAAACAATTGCCCGCCATGGCGCTCGATCACCGCGTAGCTGATCGACAGGCCCAGGCCTAGCCCCTGCCCCACCTCGCGCGTGGTGAAGAACGGCTCGAACACGCGCGCCAGGTTTTCCTTCGGGATGCCGGGGCCGTTGTCGCGCACGGTGACATGGAGACGATGGTTGTCCCACCGCGCCGTGGTGTGGATCGCCGGCGCAACCGTGCCGGCCTTGCGCATGGCCAGCGCGGCGTTCGAGAACAGGTTGATCAGCACGCCGATGATGGCGGCCTCGTCGCCGAGCACCAGGGTGTCGGGGGCCAGCTCGCGCGTCAGGGTGACGCCGCGCAGCTCGTGCGCGGTCAGGCGCTGCGACGAATCGAGCGCCTTCTCGAACAGGAACGGCGTGCCTTCGACCTCGGCGCCAGGTTTGCGGTAGGCAAAAGTCTTCAGGTCGGAAACGATATGCTGGATGCGCTGCATGCCCTGCTTGGCGTCGACCAGGCATTCTTCGAGCGCCGGACTCTCCTTCGCTGGCGGCTCTTCCATCGCCACTTCGATCGCCATCAGGCAGAAGTTGACCGGGTTGTTGACCTCGTGCAGCAGCCCCGCGGCCAGCGTGCCGATGGCGGCCATCTTTTCCTGCTGCAGCATCTGGCCCTTGATGTCGGCCAGGCGCCGGTTGATGTCGGCCAGTTCCTCGTTCTTGCGCGCCAGCTCTTCCTTCAGGCGGATCAGGTGGAAATGCCCGCGCTCGTTCATGAAGGTGTAGACCGCGCTGGCCACGATCGAAAACAGGATGAACAGCGAATTGACGATAAAGTGAGCGCGCTGCGCCAGCCCGTCGGGGTGGACCAGGCAGGCGGCCAGGTACATCAGGTAGGTCACCACGCCGAAGCCGATGGTCTGCCACAAGCCCATCGGCATGGCGATCCCGACCGCGAAGATGACCAGGTTCAGGCCCGCATAGTAGATCGATGCCGCGCCGTCGGTGGTGGCGATCATCCACGCGATCATCATCTGCGGCAGCAGCAGCCATGCCAGCGTCAGCGGCTGCACGAAGCGCCTGCCGGCCTCGTTGATCAGCATCAGCAGGATCAGCCCGATCAGGGCCGACACCACCAGGCGCGCGACGAAGAACTGCAGCTGGTGCCCGGGATAGATGCCGTAGTCGAGCCCGACCCCGGCCATCACCAGCACGATGGCCGTCAGCGCGCCGGCCCGGCTCGATACCAGGCGGAATTCGCGCAGGTCGGCCTCGTACGGGGAATACCTGCTCGCGGTCCGTTTGAGCATGGTGTCAGGCCTTGGCCGGCTCGGTCACTACCGCTTCCACGAACACATTGACGCCGGTCGGGTCGGCATAGGTTCGGCTGTCGCGCGTATTGGACGGCAGCAGCGACGCCATGCCGGCCTCGTCACGATAGATCAGGTACCACTCCAGCATATGTTCCATGCTGTACCGTTCCGGGTTGTTGACGTGGACGTTGGTGGCCAGGATGCGCCCCTCGGGGTGGGTGCGCGTGGAGAAATAGCTGAGCAGGCGCGCGCAGACCCGGTCGGACAGGTAGTCGAACAGGCCGGCGCAATAGACGCCGTCGAACTCTCGCAGCGACGGGTCCGGATCGATGCGGCGCTTGAGCAGCTCATGCACGGAGTGGTGGACATACTCCACCTCGACCCTGGCGTTGGCCTTGCGGCAGCTCTCGTTGATGCGCTCGCGGGCGTAATCGAGCGTTTCCTGGCTGAAGTCGAGCAGCTGAAACGAGAGCCAGTGCGGCTCGGGATATTCGGTAATGAAGCGGTTGATCTCCACCGCCGGGCCGCAGCCTACGTTAAGCAGCCGGAACGGCTTGCCCGCGGCCCGCGCCTGGTCGGCCATGCGCGCCAGGAAATCCACCAGCAGGTCGATGCGGTTGCGATGCGCAGCGGCTACCGACGACTGCAGGAAGGTCGCATTGACGATCTGGAAGTAGGTGCTGGGCCCCTGGCGCGGATCCGACAGGATCTGGTTGACCATCTCGTAGTCGCCGGCATAGCCCAGCGGCTTGGTGTAGGTGCGGAACACGAACGGCGAGCGCAGCAACAACGGATGCAGCGCCGCCTGGGTGAAGGTGCGGTGCATCACCGTGTCTTCTTCCGGCACATGCGCCGCTTCGCCGTCGAGCCGCGCGGAATATTCACGGATCTTCAGCGCGATCGGCGTGGCCAGTTCCTCGAACACGTCCATGCGCAGGGTATCGCCTTCCTTGGGCAGCGTGCTGGTCATGTCGACCTGCTCGACCCAGCGCGACACCTCGGACAGGAACGCGCGCATCTCGTTGACGACGATCTGGTAGTCGCGGCGGATATTGAAGCGCTTCTCCCAGTCCTGCACGAACTGCAGCGATTCGCGCGCCACCGACTTGGGCTCGTCGTCGAGGTTGCTCAGCTCCAGCCATTCGTCGATCAGCGTCAGCGACACCACCGCGGTCAGGCCGGTGTTGACCAGGCTCATCACCACCGCCTTGCCGAGATACGCGTTCTTCGCGCCCATGCGGACGCTGAGCTCGCTCAGCACCTCGCTGACCTGCACGATCGAATACGGGTTGTAAATCTCCATCACCAGAGACTTTCTCTGGAGATTGACGATGGTGCCCCGCACCTGCTCGCCCTGCGAGTTGCGGAAACTAACTACCGGATCGATTTGCGTTTTGGAGTACACGGTATAGCGCCAGGGAAAACCGGGAAACGCTGCGGGCCATACAGCCAGGGCGGAACGGCCGGGTACAGCATGAGGGGCGAGGGGGTCGCGGGAATGGCTACCGGTATCGGGACATGCAGCGAATGCTCATAGTGATGCGCTCAGGCCAGTTGCGGGCATGGCTGCCCCCCGCCGTGGCAGGAGTCGCAATACCCCGGATCATGGTGGATTGCCGCGGCCATTGTACTGTGCCCGTCGCAACTCGCACAACAAAGTGCCCCGGCAGCCCCCCGCACGGGGTAAGGCAACAAAAAAGGCCGGCATGGGCCGGCCTTGACAGCGGTTTGCCCGCCGTAGCGGGCCGCGCGCTCAGTCGGCGCGCACGCCTTCCACCTGGATGGCGAGCTTGACTTCGGGCTTGAAGCCCATCTTGACGCCATAGTCCAGGCCGAAATCGGTCCGGTTGAACTGGCCCACGGCGTCGGCGCCGCAGGCTTCGCGCTTGAGCATCGGGTGCTGGATGCACTTGAACTCGCGGATTTCCAGCTTGACCGGCTTGGACACGCCGCGCAGCGTCAGCACGCCGTCGACCTCGGTCGGCACGTCGCCCTTGAACTTGGAGAACTTGCCCTTGTAGGTGGCCTCGGGGAAGGCCTGCACGTCGAACATATCCGGGCCCTTGGCGTGCTGGTTCAGCTTGGCATTGCCGAAATCGATCGAAGCCGGGTCGATGTTGACCTCGACCGAGCCCGCCTTGGCGGCGCGGTCCAGCGTCACCACGCCGCTGGACTTGTCGAACTTGCCGCGCCAGGTCGACAGGCCGCCCAGGTGGTCGGCCTCGAAGCTGGGATAGGTATGGGTCGGATCGAGGTTGTACGTCACGGTGTTGGCCGAAGCCACGCCGAAGGCGGCGGTTGCGGAAACGGCCGCGACGGCGGCAACGAGGGAACGCAGTTTCATGGTGTCTCCCGACAAATCAGGGTTGGGATGGAGCGGTTCAGGTAGGTCCTGGGGTACGTCAGCGGAATGCCGGCCTTACTTCTTGGCCAGCACGATACGGAATTTGATCTGGACATCGTCGGCGACCACGGAGGTGTCCTTCCATTCGCCGTCGCCGATATTGAACGCGGTGCGCTTGATCGGCAGCGCGCCCTCGAACACCTGCGCGCCGCCCTCCTGGCGGTAGGTGGCGGGCACCACCACGTCCACGGTCTTGCCCTTGATGGTCAGCTTGCCGGCCACGTCGTACTTGCCCGGCGTGCCGTTCTTGATGCTGGTCGACTGGAACACCGCCTTGGGGTATTTGGCGGCGTCGAACCAGTCCTTGCCCTTCACTTCCCTGGTGGTCTCGGCATCGCCGATCTCGAAGCTGGCCACGTCGATCTCGATCTTGGCCGTCGATGTCGCCAGCTTGGCGGGGTCGAAGCTGACGTTGGCGTCGAACTTCCTGAACTTGCCTTCCATCGGCACGCCGATCTGGCGTGCCACCGCGGTGACCGAGCTTTTGGCGGCGTCGACCTGGGCCCAGGCCAGGTTGGCGGCGATGCCGGTGGCGGCCAGCACGGCGGCCAGGGTGGCGCGGAGAGTTGCCGAGCCGCGGCGGGAATTGCTTTTCATCGGGGAAAACTCCTGTCAGGGACGGCGCAGGCGCGCCGCGGAACGAAAATGGTTGGCGCGCCAGGCTCAGCGCAGGAACGGCAGCATCCGGCCCAGCGTGCCGTCACGGTCGACAAACTGGTGCTTCACCGCCGCCGCCGCATGGACAACGACCACCGCGGCCATCAGGTAGTTCAGCCAGATATGGGTGAACTTCAGCACTTCCTTCAGCGCATCGCTTTTCTCGATCAGCGCCGGCATTTTCCACAGGCCCAGGTAGACCACCGGCACACCCGCGGCCGAGCTGTACAGGTAGCCACTGATCGGCACGATCACGATCAGCAGGTACAGCAGGTGGTGGGCCCCGGCCGCCGCCCTGGCCTGCCACGCCGGGGTGCCGGGCGCGACCGGCGGCGCGGCGTGGGTGGCGCGCCACAGCACGCGCAGCACGGCGATGGCGAAGATCGTCACGCCCAGCCACTTGTGCCAGGAGTACAGCTTGAGCTTGGTCGGCGTCAGCCCCGGAATGCCGGTCATGTACAGGCCCAGCCCGAAAGCGGCGAAGATGGCCAGCGCCACCAGCCAGTGCAGGGCGATCGCGGTGGCACCGTAGCCGGCGGGGGCAGTGGCGGTAGAACGCATCGGATTCCTCTTGCCCGCACACGGGCGTTTCACAATTTTGGGGAAGGCAAGGGCCGGATCCACCCGCCCGTGCGCTGACGATTCTCGCATTATTGCGGCCGGATGTGCGCCGGTGCAGGACAGTCCTTCATTAAGTTATTCAAATGCTTTGAAGCGACATTCTGGCGCAAGCGTCACAACGGCGCAGCGCCTGCGGTCCAGCATGCCGAAAAAAGCAAAAAAGCCATCCCGAGGGATGGCTTTCCGTTTGCGCCGCCAGTCTGGCAGCCATAAAAGTGGCGTCAGATGCGCTCGGCGAGCGTCACGGCCTTGCCGATATAGCTGGCGGGCGTCATCTCCAGCAGCAGCTTCTTGGCATCGTCGGGGATCGCCAGGCCGTTGATGAAGGTTTGCAGCGCTTCGCGCGAGATGCCCTTGCCGCGGGTCAGCTCCTTGAGCTGCTCGTACGGATTGGGCACGCCAAAACGGCGCATCACGGTCTGCACCGGCTCGGCCAGCACTTCCCAGCAGTTGTCGAGGTCTTCGTCGAGGCGCTCGGGGTTGGTCTCGAGCTTGCCCAGGCCGCGCAGGCAGGCCTCGTACGCCAGCAGGCTGTAGCCGAAGGCCACGCCGATATTGCGCAGCACGGTCGAGTCGGTCAGGTCGCGCTGCCAGCGCGACACCGGCAGCTTCTCGGACAGGTGGCGCAGCACCGCGTTGGCCAGGCCCAGGTTGCCTTCCGAGTTTTCGAAATCGATCGGGTTGACCTTGTGCGGCATGGTCGACGAGCCGATTTCGCCGGCCTTGGTCTTCTGCTTGAAGTAGCCCAGCGAGATATAGCCCCAGACGTCGCGGTTCAGGTCGAGCAGGATGGTGTTGGCGCGGGCGATCGCGTCGAACAGCTCGGCCATGTAGTCGTGTGGCTCGATCTGGATGGTGTACGGGTTGAAGGTCAGGCCCAGGCGGGTTTCGATGACCTGCTTCGAGAACGCTTCCCAGTCGAACGCGGGATAGGCCGACAGGTGGGCGTTGTAATTGCCCACGGCGCCGTTCATCTTGCCCAGCAGCTCGACCTGCTCGATGCGCTGGATCGCGCGCGCCAGGCGCGCGGCGACGTTGGCCATTTCCTTGCCGAGCGTGGTCGGGCTGGCCGGCTGGCCGTGGGTGCGCGACAGCATCGGCTGGGCGGCATTGAGCCTGGCGAGCTCGACCAGGCGCGCGTGCACGCGCTTCAGCGCCGGCACCACCACGCCCTCGCGCGCGCCCTTGAGCATCATGCCGTGCGAGGTGTTGTTGATGTCTTCCGAGGTGCAGGCGAAGTGGATGAACTCGCTGGCGGCTTCCAGTTCGGCGTTGCCCTTGACCTGCTCCTTGAGCCAGTACTCGACCGCCTTCACGTCATGGTTGGTGACCGCCTCGATTTCCTTGATGCGGGCGGCGTCGGACTCGCTGAACTTGTCGACCAGCGCCAGCAGCGCGGCCTCGGACGCGGCCGAGAACTTCGGCATGTCGGGCAGGCCGGCCTGCGCCAGCGCGATCAGCCAGTGCACCTCGACCTTGACGCGGTTGCGCATGAAGGCCGCCTCGGACAGCCATTCGCGCAGCGCATCGGCCTTGGCGGCGTAACGGCCATCGATCGGGGACAGGGCGGTGAGCGGCGAAAGCGAGGAGGAGGTCATGCTGGAAACCGGGAAAGGGAGGAATAGAAGAAGGCGAACAAGGGGCGCCGCGGGGGCTGGCGGCGCTGGCGAGCGCCGACGGGGCGATGAGCCCGAAACGCCGCATCGGCGGGCGGCCGGCGCTGCGCAACGCGCGATTTTACCACCCCTGCCCCCGCTCCGGGCAGCGGCAAAGCGCGGCCGCGGGGCATCGGTGCGCGAGCCCGCATTCGCCATGCGCCGCGGGTATACTCGCGCACGCCGTTCCAGTAGCCTGTTATGAAGTGCATCGGGCAAGCCATCGCTGCCTCCCCGCCGCCGCGCTGCCACCGAGCGACGATGCACTTCATAACAAGCTCAAGGGGAGAACATGAAGCTGTATGCATCCCGGACCAGTCCGTACGCGCGCAAGGTGCGCGTGGTGATGGCGGAGAAGAAGATCGAGTGCCAGCTGATCGAAGAGGACGTCTGGTCGCCTGAAACCCGGATCGGCCAGTACAACCCGCTGGGCAAGGTGCCGTGCCTGGTAATGGAAGACGGCGGCGCGATCTTCGATTCGCGCGTGATCGTCGAGTATGTCGACACGCTGACGCCGGTCAGCCGGCTGATCCCGCAGGGCGGGCGCGAGCGCCTGGAAGTGCGCTGCTGGGAAGCGCTGGCCGACGGCCTGCTCGACGCCGCGCTGCTGGTGCGCCTGGAGGCCACCCAGCGCGAGCCGCACGAACGCAGCGAGCGCTGGGTGCAGCGCCAGCGCGGCAAGATCGATGCGGCACTGGTGGCCATGGCCCACGGCCTGGCCGACCGCCCGTTCTGCACCGGCACGCATTACTCGCTGGCCGACGTGGCGGTGGGCTGCGCGCTGTCCTACCTGGACTTCCGCTTCCCGGAGATCGCCTGGCGCGAGCGCCATCCGAACCTGGCCGCGCTTGAAGAAAAGCTATCGAAGCGGCAGTCGTTCATCGATACCGAGCCACCGCGCGGCTGACGCCTAGCCCCGGATGAAAAACACCCGCCTGGCGCGGGTGTTTTTCGGGCTGTGGTGTGGGTTTACCGGGTCCTTACTGGATGATCCCGCCCCCCAGGCAGACATCCCCGTCATACAGCACCGCCGACTGCCCGGGCGTGACCGCCCATTGCGGCTCGGCGAACGACAGCGTCAGCGCCTGCGCGTCAACCGCCTGCACCGTGCAGGCGGCATCGCTCTGGCGATAGCGGGTCTTGGCCGCCATCGCCGCGCCCGCGGCGGGCGGCTCGCCGGCCACCCAGGACAGGTCCGACGCGGTCAGCACCGGCGTCAGCAGCCACGGATGATCGTGGCCCTGCACCACGTAAAGCGTATTGTTCGCCATGTCCTTGCGCGCGACATACCAGGCGTCGCCATTGCCGTCGCGGCTGCCGCCCAGGCCGATGCCCTTGCGCTGCCCCAGCGTATAGAACGCCAGGCCGATATGCTCGCCGACCACCTTGCCCTCGGGCGTCTTCATCGGCCCCGGTTTGGTGGGCAGGTAGCGGTTCAGGAAATCGCGGAACGGACGCTCGCCGATAAAGCAGATGCCGGTCGAGTCCTTCTTCTTCGCGTTCGGCAGGCCGATCTCGGCGGCGATCTCGCGCACGCGCGTCTTCGGGATCTCGCCCAGCGGGAACAGCGTGCGCGACAGCTGCGCCTGGTTCAGCCGGTGCAGGAAGTAGCTCTGGTCCTTGGTATGGTCGAGCGCCTTGAGCAGCTCGAAGCGGCCGGCCGCGTTCTGGCGCACGCGCGCATAGTGGCCGGTGGCGATGGTTTCCGCGCCAAGCGACATGGCGTGGTCCAGGAAGGCCTTGAACTTGATCTCGGCATTGCACAGCACATCCGGGTTGGGCGTGCGGCCGGCCGAGTATTCCCGCAGGAAGTCGGCGAAGACGCGGTCCTTGTATTCGGCGGCGAAGTTGACCGCCTCGACGTCGACGCCGATCAGGTCGGCCACCGAGACCACGTCGAGCCAGTCCTGGCGGGTGGAGCAGTATTCGCTGTCGTCATCGTCTTCCCAGTTCTTCATGAACAGGCCGATGACCTCGTAGCCCTGCTGCTTGAGCAGCCATGCGGTGACCGACGAATCGACCCCGCCCGACATCCCCACCACGACACGCTTTGCGGCACCGCTCACGACTGGGCCCCCGCCTGCAGCACCGACGGGTGCGTGTACAGCGCATCCAGCGCAAAGCGCTTGCCGGCCAGGTAGTCGTCGACGCACGCCATCACCAGCGGCGAACGATGCCGCTCCGGGCAGGCGCGCAGCTCGTCGGCGCCCATCCAGACCGTGCGCACGATGCCGGTGTCGAGCTGGCGGCCGGCGTCGAGCGAGCCGAGGTCCCCGGTAAAGGCGAAGCGCACGTAGGTCACGTCGCCGCCGGTGCGCGACGACAGCGAACGCCCCATGTAGCAGCCCAGCAGCGCGCGCGGCTCGAAGGTGTGGGCGGTTTCTTCCAGGGTTTCGCGGATCACGGCGCGGATCAGGCTTTCGCCCGGATCCAGGTGCCCCGCAGGCTGGTTCAGGCGCAGCCCGTCGGCGGTTTCCTCTTCCACCAGCAGGAACCGGCCGCCGCGTTCGATCACGGCGGCAACGGTCACGCTGGCATTCCAGTCACTTG
The DNA here is from genome assembly GCF_001598055.1 of Cupriavidus nantongensis. Lineage (NCBI taxonomy): Bacteria > Pseudomonadati > Pseudomonadota > Betaproteobacteria > Burkholderiales > Burkholderiaceae > Cupriavidus > Cupriavidus nantongensis. Next base: position 4,215,045 of record NZ_CP014844.1, read on the forward strand.
GCATGATGCTCAATTTTTAGGCAATCCCGCATTCTACCGGTTGCGGGCCCATCGTGCAGCGCCGCGGGGGGACACCGGAGCCCTGGTTCCAGGTCCGGCAAAAGCCGACCAACCGGTCACCATAGCCAGTCAGATTCCTGTAAGCTGCGGAAAAATTGTGCGCTGCGGCTTAACCCGGTCCGGCAGCGCGCACGGGCCAGACGTCGGTCCGCCCAACCAGACAAGACGCCAGCTAAAGGAGAAATTGACGATGTACATCGGCATCCCGCAGGAGACGCGGGCCGGCGAGACTCGCGTCGCCGCCACCCCGGAGACCGTCAAGAAATACGTCGCCCAGGGCCACAAGGTGGTGATCCAGGCCGGCGCCGGCCTGGGCGCCAGCCAGCCCGACGGCGCGTATGAGGCGGTCGGCGCCACCATCGGCAGCGCCGCCGACGCGCTCGGCGCGCAACTGGTGCTGAAGGTGCGCGCACCGGAGCCCGCCGAGCTGGCGCAGATGAAGCCCGGCGCGGTGCTGGTGGGCATGCTCAATCCCTTCGATGCCGACAACAACGCGCGCATGGCGGCCGCCAACATCACCGCGTTCGCGCTGGAAGCCGCGCCGCGCACCACGCGCGCGCAGAGCATGGACGTGCTGTCGTCGCAGGCCAATATCGCCGGCTACAAGGCCGTGCTGGTGGCCGCGCACCACTACCAGCGCTTCATGCCGATGCTGATGACCGCCGCCGGCACCGTCAAGGCCGCGCGCGTGCTGATCCTCGGCGCCGGCGTCGCCGGGCTGCAGGCGATCGCCACCGCCAAGCGCCTGGGCGCGGTGATCGAGGCGTCCGACGTGCGCCCTGCGGTCAAGGAGCAGATCGAATCGCTCGGCGCCAAGTTCCTCGACGTGCCGTTCCTGACCGACGAAGAGCGCGAGATCGCGCAGGGCGTAGGCGGCTACGCGCGCCCGATGCCTCCGGACTGGATGAAGCGCCAGGCCGAGCTGGTGCACCAGCGCGCAATCCAGGCCGACATCGTCATCACCACCGCGCTGATCCCGGGCCGCAAGGCGCCGGTGCTGTTGCAGGAAGCGACCGTGGCGCAAATGAAGCCAGGTTCGGTGGTGGTGGACCTGGCCGCCGCGCAGGGCGGCAACTGCCCGCTGACGGTGGCCGACCAGGTGGTCAACCACAACGGCGTGATCCTGGTCGGACATACCAACCTCGCCAGCATGGTCGCGGCCGACGCCTCGGCGCTCTACGCCCGCAACGTGCTGGACTTCCTCAAGCTGGTCGTCGACAAGGACGGCCAGTTCACGCTCAACCTCGAGGACGACATCGTCGCCGCCTGCCTGATGTGCAGGGACGGCCAGGTCGTGCGCGAGGCGGCGTAACTCCAACGGGCGCAGCGCGCCCACTGCTTTCGCTTCAGATATAAGGACGTATCACCCATGCAACGCATCATGCTCCGCGCCAAGCTCCACCGCGTCACCGTGACGCAGGCGGACCTCAACTACGAGGGTTCGTGCGGCATCGACCAGGACCTGCTGGACGCTGCCGACATGAAGGAGTTCGAGAAGATCGAGCTGTACAACGTCAACAACGGCGAGCGCTTCTCCACCTACATCATCAAGGGCGAGCGCGGCAGCGGCGAGATCTCGCTGAACGGCGCCGCCGCGCGCCGCGCGCACCTGGGCGACCAGCTGATCATCTGCACCTACGCGCCGATGACCGACGAGGAAATCGCCACCTACAAGCCCAAGGTCATCCTGGTGAACGAGAAGAACGGCATCAAGGAAATCAAGAAGGTCTGACGCCTTGCGCCCCTCTCCCGCAAGCGGGAGAGGGAGCACGCGATAGGCCGTATTGAGCCAATGGCCGTTGGCGTGCCCCACCGTAATACTGCACAGAACAATCACAGCAACACGCAGCATCCCGGTTTCAAAGCAACGGAGGAGAAGTCGATGGAGATGGTGAACCACACGGTGATCAACCTGATCATCTTCGTGCTGGCGATCTACGTGGGTTACCACGTGGTCTGGACGGTCACGCCGGCCCTGCATACGCCGCTGATGGCGGTAACCAACGCGATCTCGGCCATCATCATCGTCGGCGCCATGCTCGCCGCGGGCCTGACCGAAGGCGGCGTCGGGCGCGTGATGGGCACGCTGGCGGTGGCACTGGCCGCGGTCAACGTGTTCGGCGGCTTCCTGGTGACCCAGCGCATGCTGGAGATGTTCAAGAAGAAGGAACCGAAGGCGAAGGCGCCCGAGGCCAAGCCGGCACTGGCCAAGGAGGGCGCGTGATGGCGGGCCTTGTCAGCATGAACCTCGTCACCCTGCTCTACCTGGTGGCCTCGGTCTGCTTTATCCAGGCGCTCAAGGGGCTGTCGCACCCGGCCTCGGCGCGCAAGGGCAATGCCTTCGGCATGATCGGCATGGCCATCGCGGTGGTCACCACGCTGGTGCTGATCATCAAGCTCAAGAATGAATTCCTCGCCGCGGGCACGGCCCAGTCGTCGGTGGGCACCGGCATCGCGCTGATCTTCGCGGCGCTGGTGGTCGGCGGCGGCATCGGCGCCTACGTCGCGCGCAAGGTGCAGATGACCAAGATGCCGGAGCTGGTCGCGGCAATGCACTCGCTGATCGGCCTGGCTGCGGTGTTCATCGCGGTGGCGGCAGTGGCCGAGCCGGCGGCGTTCGGCATCAGCCCGGCCGGCTCGCACCTGATCCCGCTGGGCAACCGCATCGAGCTGTTTATCGGCTGCTTCGTCGGCGCGATCACGTTCTCGGGCTCGGTGATCGCCTTCGGCAAGCTGGCCGGGCGCTACAAGTTCCGCCTGTTCCAGGGCGCGCCGGTGGTGTTCGCCGGCCAGCACATGCTGAACCTGGCGCTGGCGGTGGCCATGGTCGGCTTCGGCATCGCCTTCTTCATGACGCAGGAATGGCTGCCGTTCCTGGTGATGCTGGCGATCGCCTTCGTGCTGGGCGTGCTGATCATCATCCCGATCGGCGGTGCCGACATGCCGGTGGTGGTGTCGATGCTGAACTCGTACTCGGGCTGGGCTGCGGCCGGCATCGGCTTCTCGCTGAACAACCCGATGCTGATCATCGCCGGCTCGCTGGTGGGATCCAGCGGTGCGATCCTCTCGTACATCATGTGCAAGGCGATGAACCGCTCGTTCTTCAACGTGATCCTGGGCGGCTTCGGCGGCGATGCGTCGGCTGGCGCAGCCGCCGGCGCGCAGGCGCAGCGCAACGTCAAGTCGGGCTCGGCGGACGACGCCGCCTTCCTGATGGGCAACGCCGAAACCGTGATCATCGTGCCCGGCTACGGCCTGGCGGTGGCGCGCGCGCAGCACGCGCTCAAGGAACTGACCGAGAAGCTGTCCGAGAAGGGCGTGACCGTCAAGTACGCGATCCACCCGGTGGCGGGCCGCATGCCGGGCCACATGAACGTGCTGCTGGCCGAGGCCGAGGTGCCGTACGACCAGGTCTTCGAGATGGAAGACATCAACAGCGAGTTCGGCCAGGCCGACGTGGTGCTGGTGCTGGGCGCCAACGACGTGGTCAACCCGGCGGCCAAGACCGATCCCAAGTCGCCGATCGCGGGCATGCCAATCCTGGAGGCGTACAAGGCCAAGACCATCATCGTCAACAAGCGCTCGATGGCGGCCGGCTACGCCGGGCTGGACAACGAGCTGTTCTACATGGACAAGACCATGATGGTGTTCGGCGACGCCAAGAAGGTGGTTGAGGACATGTTCAAGGCGGTCGACTAAGATCGCACCGCCGGTCCGGCCCGCGCCCCAGGGCGCGGGCCCTCGCCCGCCGGCCCTGCTGTAGCAAGGGCCGGCCTCCCCTCACGACCCGCCGCGGGCAGCCCCGGCCACAAGGCGTGCCTTGCAAGGCAGCCATGGCGCGCTATACTGGCCTGCGAATACGCACGCTGGCTTGCCACTTGCGCCATGCCGGTGCCAACTCCTGCCCGCCGCTCCAATGACCTTCAATCCGCACGACAGGAATCTGTCGGTCTTCCATCACCCGGTCCTGACTGTCCTTGTGGATGACAGCAAGTCCTTCATCGACAGCCTGGCGTTCCAGATGGATGCCGCGCGCGGGGTGATCACCTTCACCGATCCGCGCGAAGCGCTGCAGTGGATCCGCGAAGCCTACGCCACCCGCTTCCCGGGCTTCCTGCCGGTGCGCGTGACCCACGACGACCTGACCTTCCTGACCGAGCGCCGCACGGTCCAGCTCGACATCGACCGCATCTACCGCCAGATCCACGACGTCAACCGCTTCCTGCAGGCCGGCGTGGTGGTGGTCGACTATTCGATGCCGCAGATGGACGGCCTGGAATTCTGCCAGGCGCTGCAGGACCTGCCGTGCAAGACCATCCTGCTGACCGGCACCGCCGATGAAAGCATCGCGGTGCAAGGCTTCAACCACGGGCTGATCGACCGCTACGTGAAAAAGCACGACAGCAATATGGTGGAGCGGCTGGACCAGGAAATCGAGGCGATGCAGCAGGCGTATTTCGCCACGCTGTCGCGCACGCTGCGCGAGCTGCTGACGCGGCATTCGTTCTCGTTCCTGTCCGATCCGGCCATGACCGAGCGCGTGCGCCAGCTGACCGCGCGCTACGGCTTTGTCGAGTACTACCTGTACCCCAATCCCGCCGGCATCCTGCTGCTGACCGCACAGGGCCACGCCACCCTGATGGTGATCGAGACCCGCGCCGGACTGTTGACGCAGGTGGAGTCGGCCGAGGCCTACGATGCCCCCGCCGCGCTGATCGAAGGCCTGCGCGAAGGCCGGCTGGTGCCGTTCTTCTGGCCCGGCAACGGCATGTACACGCCGGCCTGCGTCGATTGGGAACAATACTGCCTGCCGGCCGAGCGCTGCGAAGGCAGGGAAGAATTCTTCTACGCGCTGTTCGACCTGCCGCGCCACCTGCTGCAGGAGCCGGTGGTCAGCCTGCAGAGCTTCCTGGCGGACTTCAGCCGCAATCCGGACGCGCTGACGGGGCGCAAGCGCCCCTGACGCCACAACGCCGGCGCGTGGCCGGGGTCAGTCCGCCTGCGGCGCCCGGTTGGCGCCGCGCACCATGTCGAAACGGAACAGCCGGCACTCGATATTGCCGTTGTACAGCGGCGTGCGGCGCGATTCCTTCAGCCGCAGCCGGCGCGGGAAGCCCAGGTCGCCGGTGAACACCCACGCCTGCCAGCCCGCGAAATGCTGCTTCAGGGTGGTGGCAAAGGCGCTGGCGAACTGGTTGGCGGCGGCCTCTTCGACCTCGTCGCGCGGCTGCTCGTCTTCCGGGACGCGGCGCTGCCCGCGCACCGCAATGCGCTCGCCGTACGGCGGATTCATCAGCAACAGGCCCGGCTCGTCAAACGGCGGCTGCACGAAGCGTGCGTCCACCTGCTTGGTGCGCGCCTCGCCCGGCAGGCCGGCACGTTCCCAGTTGGCGCGCGTGATCGCCAGCATGTCGGTGGAGATGTCGGAACCGACCACCTGCAGCTCATCGGCCGAGGCCAGCATGCGCGCGCGCTGCGCGTCTGACTTCAGCTTCTGCCAGGCCTTGGTGTCCATGCCCTTGAGCCATTCGAAGGCAAAGCTGCGGCTGCCGCCCGGCGCGATGCCCAGCGCCACCTGCGCGGCCTCGACCAGGAAGGTGCCGCTGCCGCACATCGGGTCGTAGAACGGCCGGAAGGTCTGGCCCGGAACCCAGCCCGCGAGTCGCAGGATGCCGGCCGCGAGGTTTTCCTTCAGCGGCGCCTCGCCCTTCTCGGTGCGCCAGCCGCGCTTGAACAGCGGCTCGCCGGTGGTGTCGAGATACAGCGTGCAGTCGCGCTCGGTCAGGTGGGCGTAGATACGCACATCCGGGCTGACGGTGTCGACGCTCGGCCGGGCGCCCATCCGCTCGCGCATGGCATCGCAGACGCCGTCCTTGACCCGCAGCGCGGTGAAATTGAGGCTGCGCAGCGGCGACTTGTGCGACGTAATGTCCACGCGCAGCGACTCGTCGGGCGAGAACCACTGCTCCCAGCGCACCCCGCGCGCCAGCGTGTAGATGTCGTCCTCGTGCCGGTAGCCGCGCGCGGCCACGCGCATCAGCACCCGGCTGGCAATGCGCGAATGCAGGTTGACCGCATAGGCGGCGGCCATCTCGCCCGAGAAGTTGACGCCGCCCGGCACTTCCTGGTGCACCGCGAACGGTGCCAGCGCGGCCATGCCCGGCATCGCGGCGATCTCGCGCAGCTCTTCGGCGAGCGCGCTCTCCAGGCCGCGCGGGCAAGGGGCAAAGAAGGCTTGGGTCATGAGAGGGATTCCTGCAAACAAAAACGTCCGCCGTGGCGGACGGGGAAGTATCAGTAGCTTAGGTCAGGCCGCGGCCAGTGCGCGCTCGAGAAAGTCGAGGCGGTCCTGGCCCCAGAACGGCTCGCCGTCGAACACGTACCACGGCGCGCCGAACACGCCGGCCGAGATCGCGTCCTGCGTGTTCTGCGCATAGGCAGCCTGCACCGACTGCGCCTCGCTGGCCTTGAGCAGGCCGGCGCCATCGAGGCCGGTCTCGTCGGCGATCTGCGCCAGCGTGGCGGCATCGGCGATATTGCGCTGCTGCGCCCACACCGCCGCGCCGATCGCGCCGGTCAGTGCCATCGCGCGCGCGGTGCCGTGCGCCAGTTGGGCGGCAATGATCAGCTTGCTGGCGGCGTCGCCGGACACCGGGAAGAACGTCGGCTCGAGGTTCAGCGGGATGTTCAGGAACGCGCTCCAGCGCCTGAGTTCGACCAGCCGGTACGCCTGCCGCTGCGGCGGGCGCTGCGCCAGAGGCAGCCCGCCGGAGACCGAGAACACTTTGCCGAGATCGCACGGCTTCAGGTTCACCTGCGCGCCGTGGCGCGCGGCGATGTCGCTGAAACGGGCATGGCCCATGTAGACGTACGGCGATTGCGGCGTCAGGTAGTAGTCGACCAGCTTGCTCATGTTGGTATCCGCGACGGAATCAGGCAGCAATATAAAAGAGGCCAGCCTCAGAACGGCTTGACCACGACCAGGATCACCACCGCCAGCAGCACCAGCACCGGCAGCTCGTTGAACCAGCGATAGAACTTGTGCGAGCGCGCGTTGCGCCCCGCCTCGAACTTGCGCAGCAGCACGCCGCAGCCGTGGTGGTAGCCGATCAGCACCAGCACCAGCGCCAGCTTGGCATGCATCCACCCTTGCCCTGCGCCGCGGCCGATGCCATAGCCCAGGTACAGCCACAGCCCGAATACCACCGCCGGCACGGCCAGCATGGTCATGAAGCGGAACAGCTTGCGCGCCATCAGCAGCAGGCGCTGCGTGCTGGCGGCATCGGTTTCCATCGCCAGGTTGACGAAGATGCGCGGCAGGTAGAACAGGCCGGCGAACCACGAAACGACGAAGACGATATGCAGCGCTTTGACCCAGAGCATCGGCGGACAGACCTTGGCTTGCGGAGGTTATTGTTGTTGACGGGCCGGCTTCAGGTCCGACATCAGGTCCGGATCTCGCCGTGCCCGAACACCACGTACTTGAGCGAGGTCAGCCCTTCCAGCCCGACCGGCCCGCGCGCATGCAGCTTGTCGTTGGAGATGCCGATCTCCGCGCCCAGCCCGTACTCGAAGCCATCGGCAAAGCGGGTCGAGGCATTGATCATCACGCTGGCCGAATCGACCTCGCGGATAAAGCGCATGCCCGCCGAGTAGTTCTCGGTGATGATCGAGTCGGTATGGTGCGAGCCATATTCGTTGATATGCGCGATGGCTTCATCGAGGCCGGCGACGGTCTTGATGGCCAGGATCGGGGCCAGGTATTCCAGGCGCCAGTCTTCCGCGGTGGCATCGACCAGGCCGCCGAAGCCCGCCGCTTCGAGCGTGGCGCGGGTGGCCGGGCACACGCGCAGCTCGACGCCCTTCTGCTGGTAGATGCGGCACAGTGGCGGCAGCGCCGCGGCGGCGATGTCCCGCGACACCAGCAGCGTTTCCATGGTGTTGCACGGCGCGTAGCGCTGGGTCTTGGCGTTGTCGCAGACGCGCACGGCCTTGTCCAGGTCGGCTTCAGCGTCGATATAGACGTGGCAGATGCCGTCCAGGTGCTTGATCATCGGCACGCGCGCTTCTTCCATCAGCCGCGCGATCAGGCTCTTGCCGCCGCGCGGCACGATCACGTCGACGTACTCGGTCATGGTGATCAGCCGGCCGACCGCGGCGCGGTCGGTGGTCTCGATCACCTGCACCGCCTCGGGCGGCAGGCCGGCCGCGGACAGGCCCTCGGCCACCAGCGCCGCCAGCGCGGTGTTGGATTCGATCGCCTCGGACCCGCCGCGCAGGATGGTGGCGTTGCCCGACTTCAGGCACAGCGCCGCGGCGTCGATGGTCACGTTGGGGCGCGACTCGTAGATGATGCCGATCACGCCCAGCGGCACGCGCATCTGTCCCACCTGGATGCCGGTCGGACGGAACTTCATGTTCGAGATCTCGCCGATCGGGTCGGCCAGCGCGGCGATCTGCTCCAGGCCCGTCGCCATGGTGTCGATGGCCTTGTCCGACAGGGTCAGGCGGTCGACGAAGGCGGCGTCCTGGCCGTTGGCGCGGGCGCGCTCGACGTCGCGCGCGTTGACGGCCTTGAGCTTGCCGGCATCGCGGCGGATCGCCGCGGCAATGGTCAGCAGCGCACGGTTCTTGTCGGCGGTGGAGGCACGCGCCATCGCGCGCGACGCGGCGCGGGCCTGGCGGCCGACGCGGTCCATGTATTGGTTGAGGTCGAACTCGGTCATGTCAGTGGCCGGGGGGAAGGCCGTCAGTGTGTGTGTTTCTCCCCTCTCCCGCGCGCGGGAGAGGGGTTGGGGGAGAGGGCCAGAGCCTCAACGGGCGATATCGCAAGACTCACCGCCTGCCCTCACCCCCGGCCCCTCTCCCGCAGGCGGGAGAGGGGAGCAAACATTCAGCGATCGACGCTTCAGCGCGCAATCATCAGCGCCAGCTGCTGCAAGCCGTCCCACGGCTCGGCCGGCAGCGGCGCGGCGCCTGGCGGCGGCAGGTCCTGCAGGCCCTTGACCTGGCGGTCCAGCCGCGCGGCCAGCGCCAGGGCTGCTTCCAGCCGGGGCTGCGACAGGCGCTGCGCGGCCTGCGGCACCAGCCGCTCGCGCGGGCCCCAGACGCGCAGTTCGCGCATCAGCACGCCCGCCGGCTTGCCCGCCGCCAGCCCTTGCCGGACCTTGGATAATACGCGAATTTCCTCGGTCAGCGCCCACAGCACCAGCACCGTGGCCTCGCCCTCGCCGCGCAGCCCTTCGAGCATGCGCACCAGCCGCGGCACGTCGCCCGACAGCATCGATTCCGATAGCTTGAAGACATCGTAGCGGGCCACGTTCAGCACCGCGTCGTGGACCTGGTCGAAGCTGAGTTCGCCGGGCGGGTACAGCAGGCCCAGCTTCTGGATTTCCTGGTGCGCCGCCAGCAGGTTGCCCTCGACCTTGTCGGCAATGAACTGCAATGCGCGCCGTCCGGGCTCACCGCCCTGCACGCGCTGCTGCTGCAGCGCCAGCCGCTCGCCGACCCACGCCGGCAAGCGGGTGCGGTCGACGCTGTCGACCTTGATCGACACGCCGGCGCCTTCCAGCGCCTGGAACCAGGCCGACTTGGACGCGGCAAAGTCCAGCCGCGGCAGCGTCACCAGCATCACCACGTCGGGCGACGGCTGCGCGGCCACGGCGCGCAGCGCCTCGCCGCCATCCTTGCCGGGCTTGCCCGAGGGAATGCGCAGCTCGACGATCTTGCGGTCGCCGAACAGCGACATCGACTGTTGCGCCTCGACCAGCCGGCCCCAGTGGAAGCCGCGCTCGGCCACCAGCACCTCGCGTTCGGAGAAGCCGGCTTCGCGCGCCGCCGCGCGCAGGCGGTCGGCCGCTTCAAGCACCAGCAGGTGCTCGTCGCCATGCACCACGTACAGCGGCGCCAGCCCCTTGGCCTTGGCCTGGCGCAGGTGCGCGTCGAGCCCGTCGAGCTTGAGCTGCATGCCGTCAGCCTGCCCGCGCGCTCAGATCGCCTTGACGGCGGCGAGCCGGCGCATCAGCTGCTGCACGATGTCGCGCTGCATGTCGCGGTACAGCTGCTGCTCTTCGTAGTCCTTGGCCAGCGTATTGGCTTCGTTGTAGGTCAGGTCGCGCGTCAGCACCAGCTGCGACGGCGCGATCAGTTCCTTGCCGGCGGGGTCGCGCAGGCGGAAGGTGAAGCGCTGGGTCAGGCGGTATTCACGCACCACGCCCTCGGTCGTGATCGACAGGATGGACTTGGTGCGGGTGTCCTGCAGCACGTCCAGCAGCGCGTCGGCCTCTTTCTGGTCGGCCACCACCTGGGTGTCCGAGCCGCCGCGGATGGCGCGGCGCAGGTCCGCGCCCATCAGCGAGTTGGGCGGGATGCCGATATACAGCCGCTTGAAGGCGAAGTCCGAGTTGCCGCGCAGATGGAAGCCGCAGCCGGCCAGCAGGCCCGTGGCCGGCACTGCCAGCAGGGCCGCGAGCAGCTTGCGGCGTCCCAGGTTCAGTCGCTTCATGGTTGGCGATTCCTTTGTCAGGTTCCGGCGGGCCGACGGCAATGTCAGAGCACCACGTTGACCAGGCGGCCGGGCACCACCACGATCTTCTTGGGCGCCTTGCCCTCGGCAAACTTGGCCACGGTTTCGCTGGCGGCGGCGGTGGCTTCGATCGCGGCGCGGTCGGCGTCGGCGGGCACGGTGATGCTGCCGCGCACCTTGCCGTTGATCTGCAGCACCAGCTCGATCTCGCTGCGCACCAGCGCGGCTTCATCGACCTGCGGCCAAGGGGCGTCGAGCAGGTCGCCGGCCTCGGCGGCATAGCCCAGCTGCTCCCACAGGCCGTGGGTGATGTGCGGCACCACCGGGTACAGCACGCGCAGCAGGATGCCAAAGCATTCGCGGCGCGCCGCCGGCGACGCGGTCTTGGCGTCGTCCAGCGCGTTCAGCATCTTCATGGTGGCGGACACCACGGTGTTGTACTGGATGCGCTGGTAGTCATAGTTGGCCTGCTTGAGCACGCCGTGGATCTCGCGGCGCAGCTCGGCATCGTCCGCGCCGGGCGCGCCGGCGGCACCGTCGCGGATCGCGGCGGCGTTGGCATAGCCGTAGTTCCACACGCGGCGCAGGAAGCGCGACGCGCCCTCCACGCCCGAACCGCTCCACTCCAGCTGCTGCTCGGGCGGCGCAGCGAACATCACGAACAGGCGCGCGGTGTCGGCGCCGTACTGGTCGATCAGCGCCTGCGGGTCGATGCCGTTGTTCTTGGACTTCGACATCTTCTCGACCCCCCCGATCACCACCGGCTGGCCGTCGGCGATCAGCGTGGCGCCCACCGGACGGCCGCGCTCGTCGGTCTGCAGGTCGACCTCGGCCGGGTTGTACCAGGTCTTCTTGCCGGCGGCGTCTTCGCGGTAGTAGGTCTCGTTGAGCACCATGCCCTGGGTCAGCAGGTTGGTGAACGGCTCGTCGAACTTGACCAGGCCCAGGTCGCGCATGACCTTGGTCCAGAAGCGCGCATACAGCAGGTGCAGGATCGCGTGTTCGATGCCGCCGATGTACTGGTCCATCGGCATCCAGTAGTCGTTGCGGGCATCGACCATGGTGGCCGCGTCCGGGCACGTATAGCGCATGTAGTACCAGCACGAATCGATGAAGGTATCCATCGTGTCGGTCTCGCGGCGCGCGGGCTTGCCGCACGACGGGCAGCTGCACTGCAGGAAGCGCGGATCCTTGGCCAGCGGATTGCCGGTGCCGTCCGGCACCAGGTCTTCGGGCAGCACCACCGGCAGGTCCTGCTCCGGCACCGGCACCACCCCGCAGCTGTCGCAGTGGATCAGCGGGATCGGCGTGCCCCAGTAGCGCTGGCGCGAGATGCCCCAGTCGCGCAGGCGCCAGGTGGTCTTCTTCTCGCCCAGGCCCATCGCGCCCAGGTCGGCGGCGATCGCCTCCACCGCGGCCTGGTAGCCCAGGCCGTCGTACTTGCCGCTATGGATGCAGGTGCCGTTTTCCTTGTCGGCGTACCACTCCTGCCAGGCTTCGGTCGAGTACGGCTGGCCCTTGACGTCGATCACCTGCCGGATCGGCAGCTTGTACTTGTTGGCGAAGGCGAAGTCGCGCTCGTCGTGCGCGGGCACGCCCATCACGGCGCCGTCGCCGTAGCTCATCAGCACGTAGTTGCCGACCCAAACGTCGACCTTGTCGCCGGTGAGCGGGTGCACCACCTGCAGCCCGGTCGGCATGCCCTTCTTCTCCATGGTCGCCATGTCGGCTTCCATGACCGAGCCGTGCTTGCATTCGTCGATGAAGGCGGCCAGTTCCGGGTTGTTCAGCGCGGCGTGCGTGGCCAGCGGGTGCTCGGCGGCGACCGCGCAGAAGGTCACGCCCATGATGGTGTCGGCGCGCGTGGTGAAGACGTAGAGCTTGCCGTCGTTGATCGGCTTGCCGTCCTCGCCCGGGATGTCGTGGGTGAAGGCGAAGCGCACGCCCACGCTCTTGCCGATCCAGTTCTGCTGCATCACCTTGACGCGCTCGGGCCAGCCCAACTGGTCCAGGTCGCCCAGCAGCTCCTGCGCATAATCGGTGATGCGCAGGTAGTACATCGGGATCTCGCGCTTTTCGACCACCGCGCCCGAGCGCCAGCCGCGGCCGTCGATGACCTGCTCGTTGGCCAGCACGGTCTGGTCGACCGGGTCCCAGTTGACGGTGCCGGTCTTGCGGTAGGCGATGCCCTTCTCCAGCATCTTCAGGAACAGCCACTGGTTCCAGCGGTAGTAGTCCGGGCTGCAGGTGGCCACCTCGCGCGACCAGTCGATCGCCAGGCCCATCGACTGCATCTGCTTCTTCATGTAAGCGATGTTGTCGTAGGTCCAGGCGGCCGGCGCCACGCCGTTGTTCAGCGCGGCGTTTTCCGCCGGCATGCCGAACGCGTCCCAGCCCATCGGCATCAGCACGTTGTTGCCGTTCATGCGCAGGTAGCGCGCCATCACGTCGTTGATGGTGTAGTTGCGCACGTGGCCCATGTGCAACTTGCCCGACGGGTACGGCAGCATCGAGCAGGCGTAGAACTTGGGCTTTTCCTTGCCGTCGGGCCCGGCCGCATGCTCCGACACGCGATAGGCGTCGATGGCTTGCCAGTGCTGCTGGGCGGCTTGTTCAACGGCGGAAGGAAGGTATTTGTCTTGCATGGTCGGGACAGCGGTCAAGGACAGCGTCTGCGCGGCAACTGGCCTGCCGGCATCCGGGAAGATTCGTTCGAAGGAAAGCGGCGGGGGCCAGTGTGGGCGCCCGCCCGGCGTGCAATGCTAAAGCAATCGATTATAACCGTGGCGGCAGCGCTGGCCGCCCCGGGCGGCCTTACTTCAGGCCCAGCACGTCCTGCATGTCGAACAGCCCGGTCGGCTTGTCGGCCAGGAAACGGGCCGAGCGCACCGCGCCGTCGGCATACGACTGGCGGCTCGACGACTTGTGGCTGATCTCGATGCGCTCGCCGATGCCGGCGAACATCACGGTGTGGTCGCCGACGATATCGCCGCCGCGGATGGTGGCAAAGCCGATCGACCCCGGATCGCGCTCGCCGGTATGGCCTTCGCGCGCGAACACGCCGCAGGTCTTCAGGTCGCGTCCCAGCGCATCGGCGATCACTTCGCCCATTTTCAGCGCGGTGCCCGACGGGGCGTCGACCTTGAAGCGGTGGTGGGCCTCGATCACCTCGATGTCATAGCCGCTCGACAGCAGCTTGGCCGCGACTTCCAGCAGCTTGAAGGTGGCATTGACGCCGACGCTGAAGTTGGCGGCAAAAACGATGCCGATCGATCTGGCGGCCTCGGCCAGCGCGGCCTTGCCGGCCTCGTCGAAGCCGGTGGTGCCGATCACCATCTTGATGCCCTTCTGCTTTGCCGCGGCCAGGTGCGCCAGCGTGCCTTCCGGGCGGGTGAAGTCGATCAGGCAGTCTGCGCCGGCCAGGCCGGCTTCCAGGTCCGCCGTGATCGCCACGCCGGTATTGCGGCCCAGGAACAGGCCCGCATCCTGGCCCAGCGCCGGCGAGCCCGGCACGTCGAGCGCGCCCGACAGCTTCACGCCGTCGGTGTTCAGCACTTGTTCGATCAGCATGCGGCCCATGCGGCCCGCTGCGCCTGCAATGGCGATGTTCATGGTGTCTGGCTCTGCGGAATATGCGCGGTGCGCGAAAGAGGAACGAGCCGGCCATGCCTGGCCGGCCCGGAAAACCAGCAGCGCGCCGCGGCGCGCGCGCGTGATCGATCAGTTGGCGGCGGGCCTGGCCGCGTCGGCCGGCGCGGTGGCCTGGGCCGGCGCCGGCGCTTCGGCGGCGGGCTGGGCCGCTTGCGCCGGTTGTGCGGGAGCGCCGGACGCTTCCGGCTGCTGCTGCGCCTGCCGCGGCACGAAGTTCTCGACCGTGGTCTGCGGCTCGGCCAGGGCCGGGGCCGGAGCCGCGGCGCTGCTGGTGGAGATCTTGCCCGGCGTCTGCTCCTTGAGCGCCTTCTTCATGCCGTCGATCTCGGCGATCAGCTCGTATTCGGACGGCAGTTCGTCGCCGCCAAACTTGACCAGGCGGTCGCCGTCGAAGAACACCGTGTAGCGGCGCTGCTGCACCACCGAGGTATTGCCGCGGCGGAACGAAAACACATAATCCCAGCGGTTGGCGTGGAACACGTCGGTCAGCAGCGGCGTGCCGAGCAGGAACTTGACCTGGTCGCGGGTCATACCTTCGCGCAGCTGCGAAGCGGCCTCGCGCGAGACGAAGTTGCCCTGCACGATGTTGATCCGGTACGGCGTGATGGCGTTGGCTACCTTGCGCGAAGTGGAATCGTAGGCCGAGCAGGCGCCGGCCAGCAGGGCCGCGGCCAGCAAAGAGACAACCAGCGTCGGACGCATGGCGGACGAACGGATAGAACGCATGGATCTCGTTTCCGGAGGGAAAGAAAAGTAACGCGGCAGAGATCGGGCTGCGCGGGCATGAAAACGGCGCAAAATGCGCCGATTGCAACACACGAGCGGATGGCATCTGCCGCCGCAACCACATGGGTCGGCAAGCTTGCCGGGCGCGCGATGCCGACCTCTGGACATCGTCGGCACGAGCGACTTTTGCTGCCAAAACCCTTATGATTCAACTATCCAGACATTGTACTCTAGGGAGTCACCCACATGCCGAGTCCGGCGGACCTCAAGAATATCGGCCTGAAGGCGACCGTGCCCAGGCTGAAGATTCTTGAAATTTTTCAGACCAGCGAACAGCGACACCTGAGCGCGGAAGACGTCTACCGCATCCTGCTCAACGAGCATATGGATATCGGCCTGGCCACCGTCTACCGCGTGCTGACCCAGTTCGAACAGGCCGGCCTGCTGTCGCGCAACAACTTCGAGTCCGGCAAGGCCATCTTCGAGCTCAACGAAGGCAAGCACCACGACCACCTGGTGTGCCTGGATTGCGGCCGGGTCGAGGAATTCTTCGATTCCGAGATCGAGCAGCGCCAGCAAAGCATTGCGCGCGAGCGCGGCTTTACCCTGCAGGAACACGCGTTGTCGCTGTACGGCAACTGCACCAAAACAAACTGTCCCCACAGACCCAAACGATAAGCAACCGCTCGCTCCCTTGCCGGAGCGCAGACGGAGCAACAAAAAACCGGCGCCAGGCGCCGGTTTTTTGTTGGGGGCTTGCCGCCGCAGGTCAGCGAGCCTGCAGGTCCTGCAAGTCTTGATCGCTTACCACCCGGGCGGGGCGTGCTTGCGGCAGGCCGACGAACTCGCCCACCACCTGGCGGAACAGGCCACGCGCCCACACCAGCATCGGGTGGGTGTTGCGGCTGCGGTGCCAGAACATGTTCAGGCCGAGCGTGGTGTTCAGCTCCGCCGGCAGCGGGAAGGCCTTCAGGCCGTAGGTTTCACAGGCCATGTCCTTGGTCAGCGCATTGACGGTGAAGATCATGTCCGTCTGCGAGGCCAGTTCGGCCTGGGCCCGCCACGAATGTACCGTCAGCGAGGCGTTGCGCTTCAGGCCGCGCTGCTGCAGTGCGTAGTCGAGCGGGATCAGCGACGGTGCCGGCCGGCCCGAGCCGCCGGAATGCGCCATGAAGATATGGCCGCAGTCCAGGTATTGCTCGAGCGTGCAGTGGCCCTTCAGCACCGGATGGTCCTTGCGCGCGCATACCCACAGGTTCAGCGACGTCACCATTTCCTCGACGATTTCCGGATGGCGGGTCGGGAACGGCGAGAATGCCAGGTCGAGTTCATTGGCGCGCATCGACGCCACATCGGTTTCCCACGAATGGGACTCGACCAGCTTGATATGCAGGTCCGGCGCCAGCGCCTTGATGCGCAGCACGAAACGGTTGAACACCGTATCGCCCAGTTCCGCGGCAAAGCCGATGCTCAGCGTGCCGGTGGCGGTGGCCGGATCGAAGTTGTCCGCGTCGCCTTCGTTGATCGACGACCACAGGTCCAGCATGTCGCGGATCTTGGGGCCTAGCTCGAGCGCGCGCGGCGTCGGCGTCAGCCCGTGCGGGACGCGGATAAAGAGTGGATCGTCAAAGATTTCGCGCAGCCTGCCCAGCGAATGCGAGACCGCCGGCGCGGTCATGTGCATCTTTTCAGCCACGTAGGTGGCATTACGCTTGCTCAGCAGCTCGGTGAAGATCACTAAAAGCTTTGTGTCTACGTTCACCATGATCAGGCCCCCGGTCAGATTTTTCACAGCTAAGATGGCCCCACCACTTGCACTGGCTGCACATCAGATTTCAACAGGGTCTTAATAGTGTAAGAGGAAAAATCAGGCTCGAAAAGCAAATTCGGCATTTCTGAAACGGGCATCCATAACATAACTGCGAAAAATTGCGCGATTTTGCCGCAATTGATCGGAGATGCGTACATTGCCGGCGGCGCAACCGGCACTTCCGCCCCTGCCCCTCCTCTACCGGCTCCCACTTTTATCACTCTTTTCTGACGCGCCTGTTTCAGCCGCCGCCAGGATCGCCATCCTGCCCGAGAAACGAAAAACGCGCCCGCAGGCGCGTTTTCCATGGCTGGCGAAGGCGCCGATTACTTGGCCACCACGCGGGCCATTTCCAGCACCTTGTTCGAGTAGCCCCACTCGTTGTCGTACCAGCTCACGACCTTGATGAAGGTGCCGTCCAGCGCGATGCCGGCTTCGGCGTCGAAGATCGAGGTGCGGGCATCGCCGCGGAAGTCGGTGGCGACGACCTTGTCTTCGGTATAGCCGAGCACGCCCTTCAGCGCGCCCTGGCTCTGGGCCTTCATCTCGGCGCAGATTTCTTCGTACGACGCCGACTTTTCCAGCTCGACGGTCAGGTCAACCACCGACACGTCGGAGGTCGGCACGCGGAACGACATGCCGGTCAGCTTCTTGTTCAGCTGCGGGATCACCACGCCCACGGCCTTGGCGGCGCCGGTCGACGACGGGATGATGTTTTCCAGGATGCCGCGGCCGCCGCGCCAGTCCTTGTTGGACGGGCCGTCGACGGTCTTCTGCGTGGCGGTGGCGGCGTGCACGGTGGTCATCAGGCCGCGCTTGATGCCCCACTTGTCGTTCAGCACCTTGGCCACCGGGGCCAGGCAGTTGGTGGTGCAGCTGGCGTTGGAGATGATCGCCTCGCCCTTGTAAGTGTCGTGGTTGACGCCGTACACGAACATCGGGGTGTCGTCCTTGGACGGGGCCGACATGATCACCTTCTTGGCGCCCGCGTCGATGTGCTTCTGCGCGCCTTCCTTGGTCAGGAAGATGCCGGTCGACTCGACCACCACGTCGGCGCCGATCTCGCCCCACTTCAGCTCGGCCGGATCCTTGACCGCGGTCAGGCGGATCTTCTTGCCGTTGACGACCAGGGTATTGCCGTCGACCGACACTTCGCCGTCAAAGCGGCCATGCACCGAGTCGTACTTCAGCATGTACGCCAGGTAGTCGGGCTCGAGCAGGTCGTTGATGCCGACGACTTCGATGTCCTTGAAGTTGGCGACGGCGGCGCGGAACACCATGCGCCCGATGCGGCCGAAGCCGTTGATGCCGATCTTGATGGTCATGACTGTCTCTCCTGAGGATCGATTGAAACCGGTGGGCGCCGCGTCCGCCGCGCGGCGCACCGCGCGGTTCCAGCGCCCGGATGCTTAGATAAGGGTGTCCTTCACCGTACGGACCACATTGTCGACGGTAAAGCCGAAGTGCTTGAACAGCACGCCGGCCGGGGCCGATTCGCCGAAGGTATCGATGCCCACCACCGCTTGGACCTGGTACTTCCACCAGAAGTCCGTCACGCCGGCCTCGACCGCCACGCGCGGCACGCCGGCCGGCAGCACGCTGGCCTTGTAGGCGGTGTCCTGCTTGTCGAACACGGTGGTCGCGGGAATCGACACCACGCGCACGTGCACGCCCTCGGCGGCCAGTGCGTCGGCGGCGCCTACGGCCAGGCCGACTTCCGAGCCGGTCGCCAGGATCACGGCGTCCGGACGGCTAGTCTTCGGATTCACGCTGTCGCGCAGCACGTAGCCGCCGCGCGCGATATTGGCGCGGGTGGCATCGTCGCGCTGCTGGAACGGCAGGTTCTGGCGGCTGAAGATCAGGCAGCTCGGGCCGTTCTCGCGGCGGATCGCCTCGGCCCACGCCACGGCGGTCTCGGTGGTGTCGGCGGTACGCCAGACGTCCATATTCGGGATCAGGCGCAGGCTGGCGACGTGCTCGATCGACTGGTGCGTCGGGCCGTCCTCGCCCAGGCCGATCGAGTCATGGGTGAACACGAACAGCGAGCGGATCTTCATCAGCGCCGCCATGCGCAGCGCATTGCGGCTGTAGTCCGAGAACGTCAGGAAGGTCGCGCCGTAGGGGATGTAGCCGCCATGCAGCGCGATGCCGTTCATGATCGCGCTCATGCCGAACTCGCGCACGCCGTAGTTGATGTGGTTACCCCAGGCATCGACGCGCACCGCCTTGCTGCCCGACCAGTTGGTCAGGTTCGAGCCGGTCAGGTCGGCCGAGCCGCCGAGGAACTCCGGCAGCACCGGGCCGAAGGCCTCGATGGTGTTCTGGCTGGCCTTGCGGGTGGCGATGGTCTCGGCCTTTTCCTCGCACTTGGCGATAAAGGCTTCGACCGCGGCGTCGAATGAGCCCGGCAGCTCGCCCTTCATGCGGCGGGTGAACTCGCTGGCCTCGTACGGGTGGCGCTCGGCATACGATTCGAACAGCGCGTTCCAGGCGCGCTCGAGCGCCTGGCCGTTGGCCTTGGCGTCCCAGGCGTCGTAGACCTCGGCCGGCACCTCGAACGGGGCGTGGGCCCAGCCCAGCGCCTCGCGCGTGGCCAGCACCTCGGCACCGCCCAGCGGGGCGCCGTGCACGTCGTGGCCGCCTTCCTTGTTGGGCGCGCCCTTGCCGATCTTGGTGCGGCAGCAGATCAGGGTCGGCTTGTCGCTGGCCTTGGCCTGCGCGATGGCGTTGTCGACCGCGACCACGTCGTGGCCGTCGATGCCGCGGATCACGTTCCAGCCGTAGGCCTCGAAACGCTTCGGGGTGTCGTCGTTGAACCAGTGCACCACGTCGCCGTCGATCGAGATGCCGTTGTCATCCCACAGCGCAATCAGCTTGTTCAGCTTCAGCGTGCCGGCCAGCGAGCAGGCCTCGTGCGAGATGCCTTCCATCAGGCAGCCGTCGCCCAGGAACACATAGGTGTAGTGGTCGACGATGTCGAAGCCAGGGCGGTTGAATTCCTCGCCCAGCAGGCGCTCGGCCAGCGCCATGCCGACGGCGTTGGTGATGCCCTGGCCGAGCGGGCCGGTGGTGGTTTCCACGCCCGGGGTGATGCCGTATTCCGGGTGGCCGGCGGTCTTGCTGTGCAGCTGGCGGAAGTTCTTCAGCTCTTCGATCGGCAGGTCATAGCCGGTCAGGTGCAGCAGCGCGTAGATCAGCATCGAGCCGTGGCCGTTGGACAGCACGAAGCGGTCGCGGTCGGCCCACTGCGGGTTGCTCGGGTTGTGCTTCAGGTGCCGGCCCCACAGCGCCACGGCGATGTCTGCCATGCCCATCGGCGCACCGGGGTGGCCGGAATTGGCCTGCTGGACGGCGTCCATGGCAAGCACGCGGATGGCGTCGGCCATCAGCTTGGCGGGCTGGGAAGCAAAGGGACTTGTGGCGGGATGGGCAAGGGCGGACATGCGGGCGGATTCGGCGTGAGCCTTGGCGGCAGGAAAACCGCAATTTTAGCAGAAGCTAGGGGGTTTTCCGGACTCCCGGACGCCCCCTCGGCCGAGTCCGGGCGATCATCGCAGGCCGCCCGCACCGCTGCATGCCGGCAACCGGAACTATCCGGGGCCCGGCATGCCTGATGCTTCACCCCGGCACCGTGGCGAGGACGCGGCGCGGACCGTGGCGCGGCACTTCGACAGCGTAGCGCGGCACGCGTAAGATGCACTCTCGCACCGCGCGGCACGCCGTCGCGCCGGGTTTCCCGCAACCAGGAGACGATCAAGGAGACGATCATGAGCAGACCGGCCAACACCCCCTGGCTCACCCCCTACCTGACCGTCGCCAACGGCCGCGCCGCGCTGGACTTCTATGGCCGCGCCTTCGGCTTCACCCCCGGCAACGTGGTCGACGAAAACGGCGTCCCCACGCACGCCGAGATGCACTACCAGGGCCAGCTGGTGGTGATGTTCGCGCCCGAGGGCGCATGGGGCAGCACCGCGCGCACGCCACGCTCGCTCGGCGTGGAATGCCCGCAGACTTTCTATGTCTATTGCGACGATGTCGACGCCATGCACCAGCGCGCGGTCGATGCCGGCGCGGTCAGCCTGATGGCACCCGCCGACCAGTTCTGGGGCGACCGCTACTGCATGGTCGAGGATCCCGACGGCTACCGCTGGGGCTTCGGCAAGCCGCTGGCCCAGGCGAACCAGGCAGGCCAGGCAAGCTGATGGCGCCAAGATTTTTTGTCGGCGGCGCGGATACCGTGCTGGCCGCCGAGTCCGATTTCCCGCTGCCCGAACCGGTGGTGCGCCACGCGCAGGTGCTGCGCCTGGCGCCGGGCGACGCCATCACCCTGTTCGACGGCCGCGGCGGCAGCCACGCCGCCACGCTGGTCGAACTGGGCAAGCGCCACGCGCTGGCCCGCATCGGCGCGCATGACGCGGCCGAGGCCGAGCCGCCCTTCCGCGTCACGCTGGCGCAGGGGCTGGCCGGCGGCGACAAGATGGACTGGCTGATCGAGAAAGCGGTCGAACTCGGCGTCGCGGCGATCCAGCCGCTGCAGGCCAGCCGCTCGGTGGTGCGCCTGTCCGGCGAGCGCGCACAGAAGCGCCACGCGCACTGGCAGGCGCTGGTCCAAGCCGCCTGCGAGCAATGCGGCCGAAATCGTTTGCCGGCGGTGGCGGAGGTCACTAACTTGGATACGTGGCTGGCGCGCGCAGACCGGTCCGGCAACGGCGGCACCAGGCTGCTGGTGTCGCCGCGTGCCGCGCAAGCGCTGCCGGCGCTGGTGGCGGAACGGCGCGAGACGCTGCTGGCCGATGGCATCACCCTGCTGATCGGCCCCGAAGGCGGCCTGGCCCCCGAAGAAGAACAGGCCGCGCTGCAGGCCGGTTTCACCGGCGTGTCGCTCGGCCCGCGCATCCTGCGCACGGAAACCGCCGGGCTGGCATGCCTGGCAACCCTGAACGCCTTGCTGGGCGGATTCTGACGACGGGGCCACCCCGGCCCTGTGTCACCTTGCAACCCTGACTGAAAGGAGTCGACCATGGGACTACTCGATAGCGTGCTGGGCGGTGTGCTCGGACAGCTCGGCGGCGCGCGCGGAGAGAACGGCCAGGGCGGCCAGGCCGGCGGGCTCGACCCCAAGCTGATGATGGCGCTCGGCCTGCTGGCAACGCTGGCCATGCGCAGCCGCGCGCAAGGCGGCGATGCCGCCGGCGGCGGAGCCGCGGCCGATGATGGCCTGGGCGGGCTGGGCAGCCTCGGCGGGCTGCTGGGCGGCATGCTCGGCGGCGGCGCCAGCGCTGGCACCGCGCCGGGCGGCGCTACCGGCGGACTCGACCTGGGCTCGCTGCTCGGCGGCCTGCTGGGCGGCCAGGGCGGCGCGCCCGCCAACAGCCAGGCGCTGGGCGCTGCCGCTGGCGGCATCGGCGCGCTGCAGCAAATCCTGGCGCAGGCCGGGCTGGGCGAGCAGGTCAATTCATGGATCGGCAGCGGCGCCAACCAGCCGGTCACGCCGTCGGCGCTGAGCGACGCGCTCAACGACACCGGCGCGCTGCAGTCGCTGGCGCAGAGCACCGGCATGTCACAGGACGACGTCGCGGCGCAACTGAGCGAAGGCCTGCCGGAGCTGATCGACCGGCTCACGCCGCATGGCCACCTGCCGGCGCAGGAATAGCGCGGCACTGCCCCAACATGCAAAAAGCCCGCATCAGCGGGCTTTTTGTCTGGTACGCCGTGGAACGGCAGTCAGCGCGGTCAGGCGAACGAATAGAACACGCGGAACTGCACCTTGCGCTCGCCCCAGAACTCGGCGGCGTCGCGGAACACGTCGAGCAGCACCTCGCGCGCTTCCTTGTCGAACTTCTGCGCGATCGGCAAGCCCTCCAGCACGATCACGAAACCCGGCTGCGGGCCAGCCTTGTAGATCATGTCGGTCAGGCAGTCGGCGAGCGCGTCGAAATTCTTGCCGAAATGCTTGGGGAAGGTGAACGAGGTGGCGATGGTTTCCAGGATCTCCGCCTTGCTCGCGCAATGCGCGCAATTGGCATAGAGGAAATGCTGGCCGAGGTCGGCCGCGGCCTGCGCCAGTTCCGGCACGCGGAAGGCGCGGATCGACTGGACGATGTTCGGACGCACCGTCTTGAACAGGTTCATGGCCCCCTCGCTGGTGCCGTCGTTCCAACCGGGACCGGCGGGCATGGCCACGGGCGCGGTCGCGGGCGGGAGTTTTTGCATGAGCTCGTGGCTCGGCATCATCAGCACGTTGTCGTATAGGTTCTGGGCCTGCTGCTGAGCCCGCTGCCAGCCATCTCCGGCGCCGCGCTCTTCGCGGGCGGCAAGGGCGTCGCCCAGTCCGAAAATGTCAGTCATCATTTGAGTATCCGTTTGAAGCTGTTGTAGTGGTCTTCCGTGTAGTAACAATCGTTGGCAGCGCGCTGTTCCCCGCCGCAGACGATCCGCTTGGCTCCCCGGTTCCGGCTCCTGGCGCTCTTGACCGTGTATTCGCGGTAGTAACCGCGTTCTTTTAGCGGCAGGATGCGTTCGTAGTTGCCGAATCGCGAGCCGTCCTTGTCATACGGGAACGGGCCGCCGGCTTCAATGCGCTCCAGGGTCTGCCGCGCTTCGTTGGGCAACTGCTGCACTGCAATGGTTCCCAGCCCTTCGGTCTGTGCCTGGCGCGCCAGCGTCGGTTGCGCCAGGGCCAGCACCAGCGCCGCGCCGGTCAGGGACCGGGCCAGCATGCGCGTTGCGTGCCGCATCGGAGAAACTTGGAAACCCACGTTGCTTGTGTCTTGGTTGAACCGGAAATCGAGCCTGCCGCTGGTTGGGTAGACGATCTGTCCGGGCCACCCTGGCCTGCCCCCTCTGCGCTCTCATGAAGCGTCGCGCGAGGAATGCCGGCCGCACCGGGGCGCTCATGGCGAGCGCCTGTATCAAAGGCGTAAGGTTACGCGCATGCACGCAATTAATCAATCCCGGTGCTATTGCAGCGCAATTTCTTCAATTGTTTCAATATGTTAAGCGTATGTGTGCGCATACTAACCGCCATCTTGAGGCGATTAAAAAAGCCGGGCGAACCCGGCTTTTCCTCACACTGGCCCGCGCGGGGCCAGCGCGGTCGGCTTAGCGCTTGGCGGCGGCGTCGACCACCACCAGCGACGTCATGTTGACGATGCGGCGCACCGTCGCCGACGGCGTCAGGATGTGCACGGGCGCCTTCACGCCCAGCAGGATCGGGCCGATCGCGACGTTGTTGCCCGCGGCAACCTTGAGCAGGTTGTACGAGATATTGGCCGCGTCGATATTCGGGCACACCAGCAGGTTGGCTTCGCCCTTGAGCGTGCCGTCCGGCACCAACTGGTCGCGCAGCTTCTGGTCGAGCGCGCAGTCGCCGTGCATCTCGCCATCGATCTCCAGCTCCGGCGCCTGCTCGCGCAGGATCGCCAGGGTTTCGCGCATCTTGCGCGCCGATGGCGCCTCGGACGAGCCGAAGTTCGAATGCGACAGCAGGCCGACCTTGGGTTCGATGCCGAAGCGCTTCAGCTCTTCGGCCGCCATCAGCGTGATCGCGGCCAGTTCCTCGGCGCTCGGATCGACGTTGACGTGGGTGTCGACCAGGAAGATCTGACGGCCCGGCAGCACCAGGCCGTTCATCGCCGCATAGACCTTGTTGGTGCCGCCCAGCACCTGGTCGATATAGCGCAGGTGCGCCGCAGTGTTGCTGACGGTGCCGCAGATCATGCCGTCGGCCTCGCCCTTGTGCACCAGCATCGCGCCGATCAGCGTGGTGCGGCGGCGCATTTCCAGCTTGGCGTACTGCGGCGTGATGCCCTGGCGGGCCATCATGCGGAAGTAGGCGTCGGAATAGTCGCGGAAGCGCTCGTCGTGTTCCGGGTTGACCACGGTGAAGTCCACACCGGCGCGCAGGCGCAGGCCGAAGCGCTCGATGCGGTGCTGCAGCACGGCGGGACGGCCGATCAGGATCGGGTTGGCCAGCTTTTCGTCGACGATCACCTGCACCGCGCGCAGCACGCGCTCTTCCTCGCCCTCGGCGAAGACGATGCGCTTCTTCTCCATCTCGACCTTGCGTGCGGCGGCGTAGATCGGCTTCATCACCGTGCCGGAGTGGTACACGAACTGCTGCAGCTGCAGGCGGTACGCGTCCATGTCCTCGATCGGGCGCGCGGCCACGCCGCACTTCATCGCGGCTTCGGCCACGGCCGGCGCCACCTTGACGATCAGGCGCGGGTCGAACGGCTTCGGGATCAGGTACTCGGGACCGAACGACAGGTCCTGGATGCCGTAGGCGGTGGCTACGATGTCGCTCTGCTCCTGGCGTGCCAGTTCGGCCAGCGCATTGGCCGCGGCGATTTCCATCTCGCGCGTGATGGTGGTCGCGCCGCAATCCAGTGCCCCGCGGAAGATGAACGGGAAGCACAGGACGTTGTTGACCTGGTTCGGATAGTCGGTACGGCCGGTGGCCATCACCGCGTCCGGACGCACTTCCTTGACCAGTTCCGGCGAGATTTCGGGATTCGGGTTGGCCAGCGCCAGCACCAGCGGCTTGTCGGCCATGCGCTGGACCATGTCCTGCTTCAGCACGCCCGCCGCGGACAGGCCCAGGAAGATGTCGGCGCCGTCGATCACTTCGCCCAGCTTGCGCTTGTCGGTCTTTTGCGAGAAGCGCGCCTTTTCCGGGTCCATCAGCTCGGTGCGGCCTTCGTAGACCACGCCGGCCAGGTCCGTCACCCAGATGTTTTCGATCGGCAGGCCGATGTCGACCAGCAGGTCCAGGCAGGCCAGTGCGGCCGCGCCGGCGCCGGAGGCCACCAGCTTGACCTTGGCGATATCCTTGCCGACCACCTTCAGGCCGTTGATGACGGCCGCCGCGACCACGATGGCGGTGCCGTGCTGGTCGTCGTGGAAGACGGGGATCTTCATCTTCTCGCGCAGCTTGCGCTCGACGTAGAAGCACTCTGGTGCCTTGATGTCTTCCAGGTTGATGCCGCCGAAGGTGGGCTCGAGCGCGGCGATGATCTGGACCAACTTTTCCGGGTCCTTCTCGTCGATTTCGATATCGAACACGTCGATACCGGCAAACTTCTTGAACAGCCCGCCCTTGCCTTCCATCACCGGCTTGGAGGCCGCGGCGCCAATGTCGCCCAGGCCCAGCACGGCGGTGCCGTTGGTAATCACCGCGACCAGGTTGCCGCGCGCGGTGTAGCGGAACGAGTTGGCCGGATCGGAAACGATTTCTTCACAAGCCGCGGCGACGCCGGGCGAATACGCCAGGGCCAGGTCGCGCTGGTTCGACAGCGGCTTGGTCGGCGTGACCGAGATCTTGCCGGGGGTGGGAAACTCGTGATATTCGAGCGCCGCTTTGCGCAGCGCCTCGCGCTGCTGCTGTTTCAGATCGTCTTGGGACGGGGACTGTGGGCTGGTCATCGGCGCATCTTCCAATCGGTGGAGCCGTCATTGACAAGGCGGGGACGATCGGCGGACCGGCTCCACGCGTCCGCCCTTCTCTTCCTTTGGAACCCAGCATTTTATATAGTGAAAAACTATTTCACAATAAGCCTTTTGCTTGGGGCACCTTTGCGATTCGGTACAATATGCCCCATCCTCC
The DNA here is from genome assembly GCF_001598055.1 of Cupriavidus nantongensis. Classification (NCBI taxonomy): domain Bacteria; kingdom Pseudomonadati; phylum Pseudomonadota; class Betaproteobacteria; order Burkholderiales; family Burkholderiaceae; genus Cupriavidus; species Cupriavidus nantongensis. Next base: position 4,241,421 of record NZ_CP014844.1, read on the forward strand.
GGGGCAACACCAGCAAGCGTAGCGTCCGCGCGCCCGAGCGGCGCAGCGCATGGCGGTCATGGCTGTGATGTGCGGCAGTATCTTGCTGAAACGCTGGGTACGCCCCATGCTGACGCCAAGTGCCCGCTGCGGGATCTGCCGGCAAACGCCGGCGATCTCCCTGGAAAACCGCCGTCACCCCATCCGCCCGCACCGGGCTGCCGCTCGACAATGCCCAACGCCCAGCCCGCCCCGCTTTCCGAATTCGACCTGATCCGCCGCTACTTCACGCGGCCGGTGCGCAAGGCCGCGCTCGGCGTAGGCGACGACTGCGCGCTGATCGAAGGCCGGCCTGGCCATCATCTCGCCATCAGCACCGACATGCTGGTCAGCGGCCGGCATTTCTTCGCGGACGTGGCGCCGCGCGCGCTCGGCCACAAGGCGCTGGCGGTGAACCTGTCGGACCTGGCCGCGATGGGCGCCGAGCCCCGCGCCTTCACGCTGGCGCTGGCGCTGCCCGCGGCCGAGCCCGAGTGGCTGGCCGAACTTGCCGCAGGCATGCTGGCGCTGGCCGACGAACACGGCTGCGAACTGGTGGGCGGCGACACCACGCGCGGCCCGCTGACGCTGTCGCTGACGGTATTCGGCGACGTGCCGCTGCGCGCGGCGCTACGCCGCGACGCCGCGCGCCCCGGCGACGATATCTGGATCTCCGGCACCCTGGGCGATGCCCGGCTGGCGCTGGGCGACTGCCGCGGCGAATGGCTGCTGCCCGAGCCCGAATTCAGCCAGGTCCGGCCGCGCATGGACACACCCACGCCGCGGGTGGCGCTGGGCATGGCCCTGCGAGGCGTGGCGCATGCAGCACTGGATATCTCCGACGGCCTGGTCGGTGATCTCGGCCATATCCTGGCGCGTTCGCAGGTGGGGGCGCTGGTGGATGTCGATGCCCTGCCCCGCTCGGCAGTGCTGGCCGGGCAGCCCGACGCCATCCAGCGCGAATGCGTGCTGGCCGGCGGCGACGACTATGAGCTGTGTTTCACCGCGCCCGCCGGCCATCGCGACGCCATTGCGGCCATCAGCGAGCGGCTGGCGCTGCCGCTGACGCGCGTCGGCGCGATCACGCCCGAGCCCGGCCTGCGGCTGGTCGACCGCGCCGGCAACCCGACCCGCTACGAGGGCGCCAGCTTCGACCATTTCGCAGCCCCCTGACACCGGGTCACAGGCATGTCATGATGCCGGCATCGGCGCCTGCGCGGGCACGGGAGTCCCGCACGCATCGCAGCGCAAGCCGGCCATAACCATAAGCCGTATCCGCATCACACGAGCCAACTTTGATGTCCACCTTCCCTCCCGGGGCCGCGCCGCGCGACCCCGCCCTGACCCTGGAAGCCGGCCAGACCGTCAAGGTCACGCGCCCGAGCGCGCGCTTCATGCTGGCGCATCCGGCGCACCTGATTGCCTTCGGCTTCGGCTCGGGCCTGTCGCCGGTCGGCCCCGGCACCGTCGGCACGCTCTACGCCTGGCTGTCGTTCGTGGTGATTTCGCTGTGGATCGAGCCCGCCACCTGGCTGTGGATCATCAGCGGCGGCTTCGTGTTGGGCCTGTGGGCGTGCGCCCGCACCGCGCGCGACATGGGCGTGCACGACCACGGCAGCATGGTCTGGGACGAGATCGTGGCGTTCTGGCTGGTGCTGGCCTTTGTCATGCCGACCGGCTTCTGGGGCCAGTTCGCCGCGTTCCTGTGGTTCCGGCTGTTCGATATCGCCAAGCCGGCGCCGATCGGCCACTATGACCGCAGCCTGAAAGGCCCGGGCCTGCGCGGCGGCTTCGGCGTGATGTTCGACGACATCTTCGCGGCGTTCTACACGCTGCTGGTGTTTGCCCTGTGGCGCTCGTTCTGAGCGGCGAACGCCAGACTGATTCCCCAAAACAACCCCTGCACCCATCATGTCCGTCAGCCGCCTGCTCGACCAGCTCGCCATCCAGGCCGGCGTCGCCCTAGCCGACAAATCCCTGATGCTGGCCACCGCCGAATCCTGCACCGGCGGCCTGGTCGCCGCCGCCATTACCGACGTGTCGGGCTCGTCGGGCTGGTTCGAGCGCGGCTTCGTCACGTATTCCAACGAGGCCAAGTCGACCATGCTGGGGGTGCCAGCCAAGCTGATACGCGATCACGGCGCAGTCAGCGAAGAGGTTGCGCGCGCGATGGCGGAAGGGGCGCTGCTGAACAGCCGCGCGCAGGTGTCGCTGTCGATCACCGGCGTCGCCGGCCCCAACGGCGGCACCCCGGAAAAACCCGTCGGCATGGTGTGCTTTGGCTGGAGCAACCGCATCACCACCATCGTCGAGACCCAGCGCTTTCCCGGCGACCGCGCACAGATCCGGCGCCAGGCGGCCGAGCACGCGATGCGGGGCCTGGTGGAGTTGCTGCGCAACGAGGCCTGAAACGGCCCTGAAGGCCCGCCGCCGTAAGCAGCCCGATCCAACAAAAAACCGCGCACAGCAGGCGCGGTTTTTTGTTGTGCCGCGTGCGGCGGTCAGCCGTGGCGGTAGCGGTTGATGGTTTCGCGCGTCTGCAGCGCGACGCTGCGCGCCGCCTCCGCGAAGTCTTTCTCGCGGCTGGCGTACAGGATGGCGCGCGACGAATTGATCATCATGCCGGTGCCGTCGGCGGTGCGCCCGGCCTTTACCGTGGCTTCGATATCGCCGCCCTGGGCGCCGATGCCGGGAATCAGCAGCGGCATGTCGCCGACGATCTGGCGCACCCGCGCGATCTCGTTGGGGAAGGTCGCGCCGACCACCAGGCCCATCTGGCCGGTGGTGTTCCAGCGTTCGCGCGCGGCCTCGGCCACCAGCTGGTACAGCGGCTTGCCGTCGACCTGCAGGAACTGCACGTCCGAACCGCCCGGGTTGGAGGTGCGGCACAGCACGATCACGCCGCGGTCCGGATAGGCGAGATAGGGCTGCATCGAGTCGAAGCCCATGTACGGGCTGACCGTGACGGCATCGGCTTGGTAGCGCTCGAAGGCTTCCAGCGCATAGTGCTCGGCGGTCGAGCCGATGTCGCCGCGCTTGGCGTCGAGGATCACCGGGATGCCGGGGTGGGCATCGTGGATATAGTGGATCAGCTGCTCGAGCTGGTCTTCGGCGCGCTGCGAATGGAAGTAGGCGATCTGCGGCTTGAAGGCGCAGACCAGGTCGGCGGTGGCGTCGACGATCTCGCGGCAGAACGAGAAGATGGCGCCGCCGGCCCCGGTCAGGGACAGCGGAAGCTTGTGCGGATCAGGATCGAGCCCGACGCACAGGAGGGAATCGTTGCGCTGCCAGGCGGCAGCAAGCTGCTCGGTGAAAGTCATGGGTACTCGGAATGTCCTGGTGGCGCCGGCGTCTCATCGTGAGGCCGATCCTGGTCGATCCTGGCCGATGGACTCGGCCGGCGCGGTTGGCCGCAGCGGCGTGAAAACCTTTCATCCCTGCAGCATATGTCGCTTTCGGCAATTTTACCCGCTGCGTGCTATCGTTTTGCGCTTCGTCTCAAAACAATGCGCGGCATCCCGCACAGCCGCGTCCCGTCATGTCTCTCGATCGCCGTGGTCTCTTCCTGCTTGTGGTGCTGACGCTCGCCTGGGGCATCAACTGGCCCATCATGAAGGTGGGCGTGGCGCATTTCCCGGCGATGGGCTTCCGCCTGCTGTGCATGGCCGGCGGGCTGGTGGCGCTGGGGCTGGCGCTGCGGCTGCGCGGCGATTCGCTGGCGGTGCCCCGGCGCGAATGGGGCACGGTGTTGCGGCTGGCGCTGCCAAACATGGTGATCTGGCACCTGTTCGCGATCTGCGCGGTCAAGATGCTGTCGTCGGGCCGCGCCGCGATCCTGGGCTACACCATGCCGATCTGGGCGGTGGTCTGGGGCCTGGTGTTCTTCCGCGAGCGTATCGGCGGGTGGGCCTGGCTGGGCATCGGCTGCGCGCTCGCGGGCACGGTGCTGCTGCTGTCGGGCGAGCTTGCCGCGCTGACCGGCAGCCCGGCCGGCACGCTGCTGATGCTGCTGGCCGCGGCCGGCTGGGGCTTCGGCACCCAGCTGATGAAGCGCACCCAGACCGACGTGCCGATCGGCGCCATGACCTTCTGGATGCTGGCGGTGACGCTGCCCTTCCTGGCGCTGGGCTCGCTGCTGCTGGAAGACGGCTGGCGCATGCCCACCGCCATCGAATGGGCCGCGATCGCCTACAACGCGGTGGTGGTCTTCGCCTTCTGCCACCTGGTCTGGTTCGGGCTGGCGCGCAGCCTGCCGCCGGTGGTGTCGAGCCTGTCGATCATGTTTATCCCGGTGGTCGGCGTGTTCTCCGGGATGTGGATGCTGGGCGAGCAGCCGCACTGGCAGGACTACGCCGCGATCGTGCTGATGTTCCTGGCGCTGTCCTCGGTGATGCTGGCGCCGCTGCTGTGGCGCCGGCTGCGCGGCGTGGCCGGCTGACGCCAGCGGTGCGTGACGGGTCGCGGGGCGGCAACGGCGCGCGCCCGTCGCGGAGATTTCACTTAACAAGCCACCCTCCGTTGGGCTACACTCGCGGCCATCACAATCCCGGAGAAATTACGTGGGCAGTAGCATCGGGTGTTCGAGTTGGCGCAGCAACGCTGCGACCTCTGCGAATGCCATGTCACTGCGGGCTGCGTAACGACGACCCGCCCGGAGCACCCGGCTCCGCGCTTCGTCGGCCTTGCCCGCAGTCAGAACTGCGGGCGAGTGTCTTTCCGTGCCACCGGCGGCGCCTCCATGCGCGCCCACCGTGGCGGATCTTCCCTCTCCCGGCTAGCCAGCCAACCCAGGCAAACGCCATCGCCTTGTCCGCCTGCCCCGCGCAGCCGCGGGACAGCGCGATCACGCTTGCCCGTGGCCCGGCCATTTTCGGCTCCTTTTGCGGCATGCCGCGGGGCCATGACGGGGCATGACGCAATACCTGGGAATGCGGCGAGCCGCCTGCGCTTGTCTTCGCGCTTGTCTTTGTTTTTCGTCGCAATCAGCAATAAGGAATCCCGGGGATGATCAACCTGTTCGTCCTGCAGAAAGGCCGGCTTGCCCAGGAGCAGGTCGACGAGCGCAATGAGCTGCTGCAGCACAAGCCGATCTGGATCGATGTCGTCAATCCCGACGACGAGGAACTGAACTGGATCAAGGAAGCCTATGGCGTCGCCCTTCCTGAACTGGAAGACCTGGGCGATCTGGAAGCGTCCGCGCGTTATTTCGAGGGCGAGGACGAGAATATCCATATCCGCACCGACTTCCTGCTCGACGAGGAAGAGGTGTCGCGCAACGTGCGCGTCGCCTTCGTGCTGACCAAGGACGTGCTGTTCTCCATCCACGACGAAGACCTGCCGGTGTTCCGGCTGGTGCGGCTGCGCGCGCGCATGCGCCCGGGTTCGGTGCGCAACGCCAAGGACGTGCTGATGGACCTGTACGCGACCGACGCGGAATACTCGGCCGACTCGATCGAGGAAATCTACGAACGCCTGGAAGAAGCCAGCCGCCGCGTGCTGGCCGAGAACGTGACCGATGCCGCCGCGGCCGACGTGCTGGAAACCATCGCGCGCGAGGAAGACCTGAACGGCCGCATCCGCCGCAACGTCATGGACACGCGCCGCGCGGTGTCGTTCCTGATGCGCAGCCAGCTGCTGTCGGCCGAGCAGCAGGACGAGGCACGCCAGATCCTGCGCGACATCGACTCGATCGAGAACCACACCGCGTTCCTGTTCGACAAGATCAACTTCCTGATGGATGCCACGGTCGGTTTCATCAACATCAACCAGAACAAGATCATCAAGCTGTTCTCGGTGGTGTCGGTGGCGCTGATGCCGCCGACGCTGATCGCCAGCATCTACGGCATGAACTTCAAGTTCATGCCGGAACTGGACTGGGGTGCCGGCTATCCGTGGGCGATTGCGCTGATGGCGGTGTCGGCGGCGATCCCGCTGGTGTATTTCCGCAGGAAGGGTTGGCTGAGCTGAGGGCGGCGGCTTCAGTCGGGCAGCGTCGCCGCCCCCATCCGCCGCGCGATGATGCCCGCCTTGGCGCGGAAGTTCACGCGCACGTTGGCGCAGTATTCCTTCTTGTCGAAGCACTTGGGCGCCGGCAGCGCCGCCGCCAGGCGCGCTGACTGGCCCACGCTGAGCTTGTCGGCACTGGTGCGGAAGTAGTGCTGCGCCGCGGCCTGCGCGCCGAACACGCCCTCGCCCCACTCGACCGAATTCAGATAGATCTCGTAGATGCGCTGCTTGTCGAGCCAGAATTCCAGCATCCACGTGATCGCCAGCTCCTGTCCCTTGCGCAGGTAATGCTGCTCCGACGACAGGAACAGGTTCTTGGCCAGTTGCTGCGTGATGGTCGATGCGCCGCGCACGATGCGGCCGCGCTTCTTGTTGCGCTCCCAGGCATCGAGCATGGCATCGAGTTCGTAGCCGGGATGGTTGACGAAGCCCGCGTCCTCGCTGGCGATCACCGCGCGCTTGAGGTTGCGCGAGATGCGCTCATACGGCACCCAGTCGCGTTCCAGCCCGCAGCTCCAAAAGTTGAAGCCGCACAGCCGCCAGCGCTCGGCGCGCATGAAGGTCGTGCTCGACGGATTGACATACTGCCAGCTGGCAATCTGCACGAAGAAGTACAACTGCATCGCCAGCACGCCCGCGACCATGCAGCCCAGCAGGTAGCCGAGCCAGCGCACCGGATTCAGTACCGATCCGGCGGAAGCAGCGCCGCGGGCAGCGCTGGCCGTGCGATTACGGATGGCCACGGCTGGCGACGCCCGCTCAGCCCTTGCGTTCGGCCTGCAGCGCGGCGCGCAGCTCGGCCAGCACGGGCGCGGTGCGGGGCCGCACGCCGCGCCAGATATAGAAGGCCTCGGCGGCCTGCTCGACCAGCATGCCCAGCCCGTCGCTGACGCGCGCGCCGCAGCGCGCGGCGAACTGCAGGAACACGGTGGGCTCGGCGCCGTACATCATGTCGTAGGCCAGCACGCCTTCACCCAGCAGGAACTCCGGCACCGGCGGCACCTCGCCCTGCAGGCTGCTGGACGAGGCGTTGATCACCACGTCGACGGCCTCGTCCTCGGACAGGCCCTCGAGCGCATCGAGGCCGCCGCCCCACAGCTCGACGCCATACTGGTCGGCCGCCTCGACAAACTCCTCGAGCATGTCGCTGGCGCGCGACGCGGTGCGGTTGGCCACCACGATGCGCGACGGCCGGCATTCGATCAGCGGCAGCATTGCGCCCATGGCCGCGCCGCCGGCACCCAGCAGCAGCACGCGCTTGCCCTCGATCAGCGTATCGAGGTTGTCCTGGATATCGCGCACGAGGCCGATGCCGTCGGTATTGTCGCCATGGATCAAGCCCTCCTCGATCCACAGCGTATTGACCGCGCCGGCGGCCTCGGCGCGCTCGGTCAGGCGGTCGGCCAGGTCATAGGCCTCCAGCTTGAACGGCACGGTCACGTTGCAGCCGTAGCCACCGTCGGCAAAGAACTGGCGCACGGTGTCGGCAAACCCGTCCAGCGGCGCCTCCAGGCGGTCATATTGCACGGCCTCGCCGGTCTGGCGCGCGAAGGCGGCGTGGATCGCCGGCGAGCGGCTGTGCGCGACCGGGTTGCCGATCACCACATAGCGGTCGGCGCTGGCTTGGGAAGAGTCAGTGGATGTCATCAGCGTGCCTGCAGGCGGGTTTCCAGCCCGCTGCGCGAAAACTTGAAAGTGGATATGACTTCGAGGATGTCCTGGCGCGCCGACATCTCCGCGGTAAAGGCGCCGAACGGCGCGGCTGCGCGCACGATCGCCACCGCCTGGCGGTCCAGCGCGGGATCGCCCGAGCTCTTGACCACGTCGATGGCATCGACGTTGTAGCCATCGCGGTTGTAGCCGAGCTTGCCCTGCCGGTTGACGTTGATCACCAGGATCAGCTGGCCGTAGAGCGGCTTGCCGTTGCGTTGCGGGAAATCCGTGGTGCCGCGCGCCTCGATCTTGCGGCGCAGCCGGTCGTAATACTGCGCGTAGTCGACCGCCTGCGCGCTGGTGGCGGTCAGCTGGAAACGCTTGGGCCGCTTGGCGTAGTGCTCCAGGTTGCGGCCGATCTCGGCTTCCAGCCTGGCCATCTCGTCGGCCGAGGTGCGCTCGTCCTGGCCGCGCTGCGGCGTGTCCTGGCGCTTCTCGCCCGGCTTGAGCGGCTGGTTGCGCACCGCCGGCGCGGCCTCGCGCGCCTGGGTCAGCAGGCGCTGCTGCTCCTGTTCCAGCTGCTCGACGCGGCGCTGCACCTGGCGCACCAGGTCGCCCTCCTGCGTCAGCGTCTGCGCCGGCAGCGGCGTGGTGGCGCGTTGCAGGTCATGGTCGCCGCCGCCGTCGAGGTTGGCCTGCGCCAGCGCGGTCGGGTTGCGCGGCTTCTGCGCCGACTTGGCATTGACCAGCACCACGTCCAGCGCGGCATCGCTGCGCTTGATCTCGAACACTTCCGGCGCGGCCACCCGCACCATCAGCAGCAGCGCGTGCACAGCCACGGAAATGGCCAGCGCCCGGGCCAGCATACTGCTGTTTTGCCACCTGGCATGCCACCAGGGGCGGGAAGCGGCAAGAGTGGCGTTCACGATGGATGCATGAGGGCTCGGGAGACAACCGCGGCGGCACCGGCCGGTACCGGCCATTAGCGGCGCCAGAGCGGGCCTGCAGGCCCGCGGGTCCGGACAGACCCGACCCGCATTGTAAGGGAGCCCCGCCGATTTCCGAAGGCTTCAGCCGGCCGCCGGGGTGCCGGTGTCGCGCTCGCCCGACGCCTCGCCGCCAGCGTCGCCGCCGGCTGCGGCCGGCTCCTCGTCGGCCACGCCCGCGGCGTGCTCGGCGGCTTGTTCGGCCGCTTCCTCGGCAGCGGCTTCAGCCGAGATCTCCGCGGCTTCCTCGTCGCTTTCCAGCTCTTCCTCGGGGACTTCGCCTTCACCGGCGAAGATCTCGAGCACCCGGCACGAGACCTCCAGCGTGATCTCGTCGGTCTCGCCGATCTCGAGCAGCACCTGGGTGCCGCGCTGCGCCTGCACCAGCTCGGGCACGCGCGTGACCAGCGGGATCTCGGTAAAGCGCACCGCGCCTTCCTTGAGCACCGACGCCACCATGCGCTCGCGGTTTTCCTGCTTGAGCCAGCGCAGGCACCAGTAGCGCTCCATGGTCGACTGGTGGTCGGCATAGGCGGCGTAGGTGCCTTCGAAGTCGGCCACCGCGGCCAGCAGGTCGGCGTCCTTGGGCTTGAACGGCGCCACCAGCTTGGCGGTCACGCCATGCTGGGCCACCGCCAGGATCTGCCACTGGTTGACCAGGTCGACATAGCGGCGCAGCGGCGAGGTGCTCCACGCGTACTGCGCCACGCCCAGGCCTTCGTGCGGCGCGGGGTAGGTTTGCATGCGCGTGCGGTGCATGCCCCACGCCTTTTGCGTGCGGTAGATGCCGGGCACGCCATGGTCGGCCAGCAGCTTGCCCCAGGTGCTGTTGGCCAGGATCATCATCTCGGCCACGATCTTGTCCAGCGGCGAGCCGCGCTTGCGCTGCTCGATGCGCACGCGCTGGCTGCCGTCGGCCTGGTCGTCGAGATAGAAGTTGAAGTCGGCGCGGTTATGCGTTTCGGGGCGCAGGCCGCTGGCCAGGCGCGCCTTCTGGCGCTCGTCGTACAGATAGCCGGCAAAGTGCCACAGCCGGGTCAGCGCCTCGCGGAACGGGTAGTCGCCGGTGCCTTCGGCGAACGAGGCCTCGGTGATGACATCGTCGAGCAGGTTGTGGCGCAGGTTGGCGGCGATCGGCACCATCTCGGCGCGGGTCTCGCTGCCGGTGATCAGCCACACCGACGGGTCCACCGTCACGTACAGCGACAGCGCCGGGCACACCCGGCCTTCCTGCAGCGTGTAGCGCTCGACCACCGGGTCAGGCAGCATGGTGATCTTGTCGCCCGGGAAATAGACCGTCGACAGGCGCTGGCGCGCGATTACGTCGAGCGGCTCGCCGCGGCGGATGCCCAGCGCCGGCGCGGCGATATGGATGCCGATGCGCAGCTTGCCGTCGGGCAGTTGCGTCACCGACAGCGCGTCGTCGATCTCGGTGGTGGTGACGTCGTCGATCGAGAACGCCTCGACCTCGGCCAGCGGCAGGTCGGCCGGCGGCTCGGGCACGTCGGTATCGGGAAAGCCGGTGCCCTTGGGAAAGCACTCGGCGAGGAACTTGGCCTCGTGCAGCGCGCGCGCGCTGGCGACGCCGCCGGCGGCCACCATCAGCCGCATCGGCGACATGCCGAGCGCGGTGCAGGCGGCGTCCATGGCCTTGTATTCCAGGCTGTTCTTGTCGGGCTTGAACAGCAGCTGCAGCACCTTGTTGCGGAACGATTCCGGCAGCGTCAGCGCCTTCAGCTGGTCTTCATATTCGGCCTGCACCAGCGCCTGCTGGCGCTTGCGCTCGAGCGCGGCCAGCGCGGCCTTGAGCTGGTCTTCGGGCGCGCGCTGGTAGCGGCCGCGCCCCTTGCGGCGGAAGTACACCGGATTGCCGTGCAGCGCCATCGCCAGCGCCGCCTGCTGCACCGCGCCGGGCTCGGCGCCGTAGTATTCGGCGGCCAGCTCGGCAAAGCCGAACTCGGCCTCGGGCGCGCATTCCCACAGGAAGTCCAGGTCGATCTCGGCCACCAGCTCGCCGGTCTGGCGCACCAGCTCGGGCGCCGACGGCTGCGCGAACTGCAGCAGCACGTCGCGCGACTTGACCTTGGTGCGCTTGCCGGCCGGCAGCTCCACCTGGTAAGCCTCGCCCTGCTGGTTCAGCACGGTGCCGGCGCGGATCTCGCCGCCTTCTTCGAACAGCAACTGCATCGATCGGTACTTTCAACTATGCGCGGAACCGCGCCGGGCGGCCTTGTGGCCAGCGCTGGAGCGGATCCTGTGGGAGAAATGGTGCCACTGCGGGTGCCACCGCCGGTGCCACCGCGCGCACCCGGACATCAACGCGTGCGAACGGGAACGGGTGCGGGGCGAGGGCCTGTCTGCGGCCCGTCGTCGGCCTGCCGGTGACCGGCAAGGCCCCGGCCTGAGACCTGGCATGATACCGCACCCCGGTCCGGCCGCCCGCCGGGCTCAGAGCGACATGCCGCCGCTGGCCTCGATCGCCACGCCGTTGACGTAGCTGGCGTCGTCGCTGGCCAGGAAGGCGTAGATGCTGGCGATCTCGGCCGGCTCGGCCAGCCGGCGCAGCCAGCACGACGACTTCATGCCGTCCAGCACCTTGTCCGGCACGGTCTGCAGGATCTCGGTATTGACGAAGCCCGGGCACACCGCGTTCACGCGCACGCCCTTGGGGCCCAGTTCGCGCGCCCAGGTCTTGGTGAAGCCGATCACGCCGAACTTGCTGGCGGCGTAGTTGGTCTGGCCGAAATTGCCGTACAGGCCGACCACGCTGGAAGCGTTCAGGATCACGCCCTTGCCCTGCTCGGTCATCAGCCCGGCCACGGCCTGCGCGCAGTTGAACACGCCCTTCAGGTTGACGTCGATGACGGCATCGAACTGGGCCTCGGTCATCTTGGCCAGGCGCGCGTCCTTGGTGATGCCGGCGTTGTTGACGAGGATATCGATACGCTGGTGCGCGGCCAGCACGGCGGCGACCATGGCGTCGACCTCGTCGCGGCGCGTCACGTCGACGCGGTAGGCCGATACGGTGGCGCCGGTGGCCGCCAGCCTGGCGGCGGCCTCGTGCACGCGCGCTTCCTGCACGTCGCACAGCACGACGATGGCGCCGTCTTCGGCAAAGCGCTGCGCGGTGGCAAAGCCGATGCCGGCGGCGGCACCGGTGATGATGGCAACCCGACCCTGCAGTTTCATCTCGTGGTCTCTTTCGTGGTTTCGGTAGTGTGTGTCGAAACAGGGCTTCGGTCTGTGGTCCGCATATATTTGGGATGCGGAACCGCCTCGGTCCCCGGGGATGGCCGCGACAGCAGGTCCGGCAGGAACACTTCTGTCACGAGCATGACGCCGCCGCCGCGCCGGAACACCGAGCGCCGCGCGGTCAGCATGGGCACGGCCGCCATGTCCGGCAGCACGCGGTGCAGGGCCTGGCGCAGCGGGTGGTGCGGCAGCAGCCGCGCAAACTGGAACGGCTCGCGCCGCACCGCCGGATCGACGAACAGGCGCCCGCCCAGCGGGCGCTCGCCCAGCCCGCGCAGGAACGGCCAGTCGCGGCGCGCATGGCGCAGCCGCACCACGGTGTGGGCGAATATGGCGGGAATGTCGTCGCAGATCAGCAGCACCTCGCGCGTCAGCGCGGGAGTGCGATCGGCCTGGCCCAGCGCCTGCCATTCGTCGGCGAGCGGGCGCTGCGGCGCCTGCAGCAGCCGCGCCACGCGAAAGCGCGCGGACGCGGCCACCAGCCGCGCCGTCAGCGAGCCGTCATCGCCGGTAACCCAGCGCCGCAGGTTGGGCGTGATGGCCGCATCGAAGGCCAGATGCGGGCTCCAGCCGCCGCGGCGCACCGACTGCGCGCTCATGCCGCGCCGGCGCCGGCGGGCACCTTGCCGCCCGGGCCATAGCCGCAGAAGGCGAGCACATCGTCGACGTAGTCGGCAAATTCGCTGATGCCGTGGTCGCTGCCCTCGATCACGCGGATGTTCGCGCCGGGGCATGCCTGCACCATTTCGCGGTAGTCCAGCACCTCGTCGCCGGTGGCGGCAATCAGGTAGTAGCGCTCGGGCCGGGTGATGGTGTCCACGCGCAGGTCCAGCAGTTCCTGCAAGTGGCGGCGTTCGACCGTGACCGAACCGCCGCCGTGCCACAGCGGCTGTTCGCCCAGGTAGCTTTCGAGGTCGGTCCAGGGATGGATGGCGGGATTGAGCAAGACGGTCTTGCAGCCGTGCTGCTCGCCCAGCCAGCGCGCATAGAAGCCGCCCAGCGACGAGCCGACGATGGCGATGTCCTGGTCGCCGCCCGCCCGCGCGGCGCGAATCGCCGCCTCGGCCTGCGCGATCGCCAGCGCCGGCGAGACATTTAGCGTGGGGCAGGCGTAGTAACGGCCCACGCCCCACTCGCGCATGCGCGCCTGCACCAGCTGGGCCTTGAACGACTGGGGCGAAGAGCGGAATCCGTGCAGATACAGCAGCATGGCGCGTACGGTCAGCCGGCCGTGCCCTGGGCCAGCGCGTCCAGCAGCTTCTGGTGCACGCCGCCGAAGCCGCCGTTGCTCATCACCAGCACATGGTCGCCGGGCCGCGCCGCGGCGCGCACCGCCTGCACCAGCGCGCCCAGGTCCTGGAACGCGGTGGCCGTGGCGCCCAGCGGCGCCAGTGCTTCGGACAGGTCCCAGCCCAGCGCGTCCTTGCCGGCGGGAGCGCCGTAGCCGAACACCAGGTCGGCCTGCTCCAGGCTGGCCGGCAGCTGCGCCTTCATCACGCCCAGCTTCATGGTGTTGGAACGCGGCTCCAGCACCGCCAGGATGCGGGCCTTGCCGACGCGGCGGCGCAGCCCGTCCAGCGTGGTCTGGATCGCGGTGGGATGGTGGGCGAAATCGTCGTAGACCGTGACGCCGCCGGCCACGCCGCGCACTTCCATGCGGCGCTTGACGTTGGCGAAGCGCGACAGCGACGCGATGGCCTGCGCGGCCGGCACCCCGACATGGCGCGCGGCGGCGATCGCGGCGAGCGCGTTCATGCGGTTGTGGGTGCCCTGCAGGTCCCACACCACCGTGCCTTCGACGGCGTCGCCGAACCACACATCGAACGCGTCCTTGCCCGGCGCCGCCTCACTGCCGGCAGCGTCGCTCTCGCGCCAGTCGCCAACGCCGAACTGCTCCACTTCGCTCCAGCAGCCGCGCTCCAGCACGCGCGCCAGGCTCTCTTCGACGCCATTGACGACGATCCGGCCCTGGCCAGGCACGGTGCGCACCAGGTGATGGAACTGGGTCTCGATCGCGGCCAGATCCGGGAAGATGTCGGCGTGATCGTATTCCAGGTTGTTCAGGATGGCGGTGCGCGGGCGATAGTGAACGAACTTGCTGCGCTTGTCGAAAAACGCCGTGTCGTACTCGTCGGCCTCGATCACGAAGAAGTCCGATTCGGTCACCCGCGCCGAGATGCCGAAGTTCTGCGGCACCCCGCCGACCAGGAAGCCCGGGTTGTAGCCGGCGTCCTCGAGGATCCAGGCCAGCATCGAGGTGGTGGTGGTCTTGCCGTGCGTGCCGGCCACCGCCAGCACCCACTTGCGCGCCAGCACGTGCTCGCCCAGCCATTGCGGGCCCGACACATAAGGGAGGTTGCGGTCAAGGATGGCCTCCATCAGCGGATTGCCGCGCGAGACCACGTTGCCGATCACGAACAGGTCCGGCTCCAGCGACAGCTGGGCGGGGTCGAAGCCCTCGATCAGTTCGATTCCCTGGGCTTCGAGCTGGGTGCTCATCGGCGGGTAGACGTTGGCATCGCAGCCCGTGACGCGGTGGCCGGCCTGCTTGGCCAGCACCGCCAGGCCGCCCATGAAGGTGCCGCAGATGCCAAGGATATGAATATGCATGGGTTCCCGGAAAGACTTGAAGCCCGCAGGCGTGGGGATTCGGGCCCGGCGGCGCGGCGGCTGGGTTGGAGCCGTGTCGTGCGGTGCGGCGGCCGGGCAGGAAGCCTCCGATTGTACCCGAGCGCCAGCGCCCTTCGCTGCACTGCGGCAGCGCGCGCACCGCGTGCGCGGACGCCTCCGGTATCATGGGGCATGAACCGACGTACCGCCCCAGACCCCACCCGCCTGCGCGAGGAAATCGCCCAGGCCGCCGCCCGCATGATCGCCGAGGACGGTGCCGACTACGCCACCGCCAAGCGCAAGGCCGCGCGCCAGGTGCTGGGCGAACAACGCGTGCCGGGCGAATGGCTGCCCGACAACGAGCAGGTCGAAGCTGAAGTTCGCGCCTACCAGGCGCTGTTCCACGCCGACAGCCAGCCGCGCGTGCTGGCGCTGCTGCGCCGGCTCGCGGTGATGGCAATGCACGACCTGGCGCCGTTCCGGCCGTATCTGGTCGGCGCGGTGCTCAACGGCACCGCCACCGAACACTCCGATATCTATCTGCAGTGCTTCTGTGACAGCGCCAAGGATGCCGCGCTGCACCTGATCAATGCCGGGGTCGACTTCGAAACCAGCGAAAGCCGCCACTTCGGCGGCCGCGGCGAGGTCGAGACCCTCAGCTTCCTGTGGAAGGGCCAGTGGCCCGACCGCCGCGAGGCGCGCCTGCTGGCCGGCGAGGTCCGCGCGGAACTGGGTGCGCCAGTCGGCATCCATATAGCCCTGTATGATGCGGTCGATGAACGCGGCGCCATGCGGACAGACGCCTCCGGGCGCGCGGTACGCGCCGATGTGCAGGCCGTGCAAGCCCTGGTCGATGCCGCTGACGCCGCCGGCAACGCCTGAAGCCCCTACTTATCTTTACGGGTCCCAGCCATTCCATGACTGATACCATCGCCCCGCCCGCCCGCCGCTCCCGCCTCTGGCTGTGGATCGCTGTCGCCGTGATCGCCTGTGCCGCCGGTGCGCTGGCCGGGCATTTCGTCTTTTCGCCCAAGCCAGCCAATGACCAGGCCGTCGAAACCTTGTTCCAGTCGCGGCTGCCCGACCCGGCTGGCACGGAACTCGATCTGGGCAAGCTGCGTGGCAAGACCGTGGTGGTCAACTTCTGGGCGCCGTGGTGCGGACCGTGCGTCGAGGAAATGCCGGAACTGACTGCCTTGCATGAGGAGTTCAAGCATCGCGAGGTGGAATTTGTCGGGATCGGTATCGATTCGGCGGCGAACATCCAGCAGTTCACCCAGAAGGTGCCAGTTGCGTACCCGCTGGCGGTGGCGGGATTTGCCGGCACCGAGTTGTCCCGCAATTTCGGCAACAGCGCCGGCGGCCTGCCCTATACCGTCGTCATCAATCCGGACGGATCGGTGAAGTATCGCAAGATGGGCCGGGTCACCGCGGACGAACTGCGTGCCGTGCTGCCGCGCACCTGAGCCACTTCTTGCACCAACATCGCGGAATTTCGGCTTTCTTCAACGATTTGTTTCGGCTGAAGACCGCTCAGGTGCGAAAGTGCTCAAAAGGCCGCCGAGAGCGCGCCAAGGGCCGTCGAGGCCTGTATTGCGCGCTAGACAAATCCCTCTAAGCTACGGTAATCTCCGCGCAATTTCGTTGATCTGGTCGAGCCGCCGTGACTGCATCCCGCTCTATCCGTCGCTCACCCCGCTACCGCAAGGTGCTGGTCCTGCACGGGCCAAACCTTAACCTGCTGGGGACGCGCGAGCCGGAGACCTACGGGCACACCACGCTGGCCGATATCGACGCGGCCCTGGCCGAACGCGCGGCGAAAGCCGGCGCGGCGCTGGAGACGTTCCAGTCCAACCACGAGGGAGCGCTGGTCGACCGCATCCATGCCGCCCGCGCGGAAGGGGTCGAGTTCATCATCATCAACCCGGCTGCCTATACGCATACCAGCGTGGCGTTGCGCGATGCGCTGGCTGGCGTGGCGATCCCGTTCATCGAGGTGCACCTGTCGAACGTGCACCGGCGTGAAAGCTTCCGGCACCACTCCTACTTCTCGGACGTGGCGGTCGGGGTGGTCTGCGGGCTTGGCTGGCAGGGTTACCTGCTGGCGCTGGACTATGTACTGGGCCAGGAGCAGCCCCCGCCCGACGGTTCGGGGAGCTGAACCCCCACAAGGATTTTTTCGACAACCTGCGCGCGCTGCCCGGCGGCCTGCGCCCGTTGGCGTGCCTCGGCACGGCGGGCGCGGATTTCCGGTGGCCGGCACAACGATTGTTCCGCCACGGCCCGTCCCGGGCAGCGGCGGAAAACCCGATTCAGGAGGATAAAAAGATGGACCTGCGCAAGCTGAAGACGCTTATCGACCTGGTGGCCGAATCCGGCATCTCCGAGCTGGAAGTCACCGAAGGCGACGGCAAGGTACGCATCGTCAAGCAACCGCCGCAAGTCGTCGCCGCGCCGATGACCATGCCGCAGATGCAGGCCCTGCCCGCCGCCGCGCCTGCCGCGGCCGCCCCAGCCGGCGCCGCCGCGCCGGCTGCCGAACCGGTTGCGCAGCTGCCCGCCGGCCATGTGGTGACCTCGCCGATGGTGGGCACGTTCTACCGCGCGCCGTCGCCCGGCGCCGCGCCCTTCGTCAACGTCGGCGATTCGGTCAAGGAAGGCCAGACCGTCTGCATCATCGAAGCCATGAAGCTGCTCAACGAGATCGAGTGCGACAAGGCCGGCGTCATCAAGGAAATCCTGGTCGAGAACGGCCAGGCCGTGGAATACGGCCAGCCGCTGTTCGTCATCGGCTGATCCTGACCGGCATGCCGGCCCCGGGGCTGCCGCCGGCCGCGCAAGCGGCCTCCTGCGGCCCGTCCCGCGCGGCATGCCGCGGCGCTTTGGGCGCCAGGGACGTTGTGGGCTTCGCGGCCCGTTCCGTGCAGTTCCATGCAGTTCCCGCAGTATCGCGGCCCGGGTGGCCACAGGCCACCGCGGAGCGCGCCCGGCGCATCATGGCGCCGCGCAGCGGGACCGCTACTGTTCTCGCAGAGAGAGACCATGTTTGAAAAAATTCTGATCGCGAACCGCGGCGAAATCGCTCTTCGCATCCAGCGCGCCTGCCGCGAACTGGGCATCAAGACGGTCGTGGTGTACTCCGAGGCCGACAAGGAGGCCAAGTACGTGCGCCTGGCAGACGAAGCCGTCTGCATCGGCCCGGCCCCGTCGCCGCTGTCGTACCTGAACATGCCCGCCATCATCTCGGCCGCCGAGGTGACCGACGCGCAGGCCATCCACCCCGGCTACGGCTTCCTGTCCGAGAACGCGGACTTTGCCGAGCGCGTGGAAAAGTCCGGCTTCGTCTTTATCGGCCCGACCGCCGACAGCATCCGCCTGATGGGCGACAAGGTCTCGGCCAAGCAGGCCATGATCAAGGCCGGCGTGCCGTGCGTGCCCGGCTCGGACGGCGCCCTGCCCGACGATCCCAAGGAAATCCTGGCGACCGCGCGCCGCGTCGGCTACCCGGTGATCATCAAGGCCGCCGGCGGCGGCGGTGGCCGCGGCATGCGCGTGGTGCATACCGAAGCCGCGCTGATCAACGCCGTCAACATGACGCGCGAAGAAGCCGGCCGCGCCTTCGGCAATCCCGAGGTCTACATGGAGAAGTTCCTCGAGAACCCGCGCCATGTGGAAATCCAGATCCTGGCCGACCAGCACAAGCAGGCCATCTGGCTGGGCGAGCGCGACTGCTCGATGCAGCGCCGCCACCAGAAGGTGATCGAGGAAGCTCCCGCGCCGCATATCCCGCGTCGCCTGATCGAGCGCATCGGCGACCGCTGCGCCGACGCGTGCAAGAAGATGGGCTACCGCGGCGCCGGCACCTTCGAGTTCCTGTACGAGAACAACGAGTTCTACTTCATCGAGATGAACACGCGCGTGCAGGTCGAGCACCCGGTCACCGAGATGATCACCGGCATCGATATCGTGCAGGAGCAGATCCGCATCGCCTTCGGCGAAAAGCTGCGCTTCCGCCAGAAGGACGTGCAGTTCCGCGGCCACGCGGTCGAATGCCGCATCAACGCAGAGGACCCGTTCAAGTTCATCCCGTCGCCGGGGCGCATCACCGCCTGGCACATGCCCGGCGGCCCGGGTGTGCGGGTCGACTCGCACGCGTATGATGGTTACTTCGTCCCGCCCAACTACGATTCGATGATCGGCAAGATCATCTCCTACGGCGCCACGCGCGAGCAGGCCATCGCCCGCATGCGCATCGCGCTGTCGGAAATGGTGGTGGACGGCATCCAGACCAACGTGCCGCTGCACCGCGAGCTGATGATGGACGCCAACTTCGTCGAGGGCGGCACCAGCATCCATTATCTCGAGCATCGCCTGGCAGAACGCGCGAAGGCCTGAGCACCGGTCCGAGCAACCCGCAGCAACAGAAGGAAGCCCGTGGCATTTCAGGAATGTGTGATCGAAGTGGCGCAGGACCAGGCCGAAGCCTGGTCTGACGCCCTGTTCGACCTCGGCGCGCTGTCGGTCTCGGTGGAAGACGCCGACGCCGACACGCCCGACGAGCAGCCGCTCTTTGGCGAGCCCGGGCTGGAACCGAAGCAACTCGCGTGGAACCGCTCGCGCGTGGTCGCGCTGTTCGGCGACGATGCCGATCCGGCCGTGGTGGTGGCGGCCGCCGCCAACCAGCTCGGCATCGACCCGGTGCCGGCGTACCAGCTGCGCGCGGTCGAGGACCAGGACTGGGTGCGGCTGACGCAATCGCAGTTCGAGCCGATCCGCGTGGGCGAGCGCATCTGGGTGGTGCCGTCGTGGCACGACGCGCCCGAGCCCGACGCCGTGGTGCTGGAGCTCGACCCGGGCCTGGCCTTCGGCACCGGCAGCCATCCCACCACGCGGCTGTGCATGCAGTGGCTGGAGCAGAACCTGACACCAGGCGAAACCGTGCTCGACTACGGCTGCGGCTCCGGCATCCTGGCGATCGTCGCGCGCAAGCTGGGCGCGGGCGACACGGTCGGCATCGACATCGACCCCAACGCGGTGGAAGCGTCGCGCTACAACGCCGAGCGCAACCGCGTCGAGGCGTCGTTCGCGCTGCCGGAATCGGTGTCCGACGCCAGCTACGACCTGGTGGTCGCCAATATCCTGTCCAACCCGCTCAAGCTGATGGCCGCGATGCTGAGCGCGCGCGTGCGCGCCGGCGGGCGGCTGGTGCTGTCCGGCGTGCTCGAGCGCCAGGCCGACGAAGTCGCCGCGGCCTATGCGCCGTGGTTGCCGCTGACGGTGTGGCGCAGCGAGGAAGGCTGGGTCTGCCTGCACGGCACCCGTCCCTGATTGCGCCCGATGGCCGCCGTCAAGCTAGTCACGCGCTGCCCGGCCTGCCGCACCGCCTTCCGGCTGGTCGCCGACCAGCTGCGGCTGCGCCAGGGGCTGGTGCGCTGCGGCCAGTGCGAGACGGTGTTCGACGCGCGCGAGCACCTGATCGAGATCCCGCTGCCGGCGGGCAACACCGCGGGCAGCGCTCCGGCACAGAAGCCGGCAGCGCCTGCCCCCGCTGCCGCCGACACCACCGCGCCGCCGGCATCGTCACAAGCACCGGCACCCGCGCCGACGCCCGCCCCGACTCCCGCCTTCACCCCGACCATCGATCCCGGCTACGACGTGCCGGCGCTCGATGCGCCGACCATGCTGATGTCGTCGCCCGAGGACATGGCCGCGCCGCCGCAGGCTGGCATGGACGATGCCGAGATCGAGCGCGCGCTGCGCGAAGCCAACGCGGCGGTCGCCGACCGCGATGCGCGCGACGCGCAGCGCCAGGCCGCAGGCCCGGTCGTCGAAGCAGCCCCATCCCCGGCACCGGCACCGGCGGCACAGCCGCCCGCGCCGGCAACCGCCTGGCCGGCACTCGATCACGGCGCACTCGATAGCCCGGCCGGTAAACCCGCGGCGCCGGCTCCCGGCGCCATCCCCAGCGCGAGCGAATTCCTGCGCGCGGCATCGGCCGATCAGGCATCCGAGTCGGCGCCGTGGCCGGAGCAAACGCGGCGCCCCGCTGACCCGGCTGCGGCCGCCACGCCGCCGAACGCATCGCCCGCGGTCGGCGAGCAGGACGAAGCGCGCGCCGCCGGCCCTGACACCCTTGGCAGCGTCACCGGTGGCGCGGTCGCGCGCGAGCAGGCGACGCGCCGCTGGGTCCGCACCGAAGCACCGGCCGGCCCGGTGTTCGCCCCCGACTTCCTGCGGCACGCGCGCGAGCGCGAACGCGAACGCCAGCCGCGCCGGCCCATTGCGGTGCCCAGCGCCGCGTGGCGCGCGGCAGCCGTGGTACTCGCCATCGCCGCGCTGTTGCAGCTTGCCTACCTGGGACGCAGCCAGCTCGCCGGGCACTTTCCGATGCTGCGCCCGGCACTCGAGGCGGCATGCGCGCCGCTGGGCTGCACCGTGCCGCCGTGGCGCGACATCGATGCGCTGCGCATCGAGAGCTCGCAGCTGCAGCGCCAGGATGAAGGCGGCGACACCTACCTGCTGGCCGTCACGCTGCGCAACCTGGGCCGCGCCAGCACTGCGCTGCCGGCGATCGAGCTGGTGATGACCGACCTGCAGGACCAGCTGCTGCTGCGCCGGGTGCTGCAGCCCGCCGAATACCTGGAGCCGTCGCAGCAGGCCTTTGCCGCGCAAGGGCTGCGCGCGGGCATGGAGCTGCCGGTTCGGGTACGATTCCGGACGCAGCAGGCGCCAGCCAACTATCGCGTGCTGATTTTTTATCCCTGAATTCCTGGCCCGCTGCCTGACCGAATCCGAGTCCGGCGGCGGGCCTTGCCCCCGCTCCGGACTGCAACCGGAAATCCATCAGATAGCAAGGAGTAGACATGAGCAACGTCACCCTCGGCGGCAACGCCATCGAAGTCGCAGGCAAGTTCCCGCAAGTCGGCGACAAGGCCCCCGCCTTCTCGCTGGTCGGCAAGGACCTGAAGGACGTCACGCTGGCCGACTTCGCCGGCAAGCGCAAGGTGCTGAACATCGTCCCGAGCCTGGATACGCCGGTGTGCCAGGCGTCGGCGCGCAAGTTCAACGAAGCCGCCAGCGGCCTGGCCAACACCGTGGTGCTGACCATCTCCGCCGACCTGCCGTTCGCCATGGGCCGCTTCTGCAGCGCCGAAGGCCTGGCCAACGTGGTGCCGCTGTCGACCATGCGCGGCGCCGAGTTCAAGGGCAACTACGGCGTCGACATCAAGACCGGCCCGCTCGCCGGCGTGACCGCGCGCGCCGTGGTGGTGCTGGACGAGAACGACACCGTCAAGTACAGCCAGCTGGTGCCCGAGATCAAGACCGAGCCCGACTACGACGCCGCCCTGGCCGCGCTGAAGTAACAGGCGGCGCGCCTGCGATGTCAGCGGCCGCCCGCGACCACGGGGCGGCCGCTTCTGTTTTGTGCGTTACTGCTTCTGCCCGCAAAGGGCGCCGATCCACCCGAACCCAAACCCGAACACCTGGAGAGAGCATGGCCAGCCTGATCTGCGGCTCCGTCGCCTACGACACCATCATGACGTTCGACGGACGCTTCCGCGAACACATCCTGCCGGACCAGATCCACATGCTGAACGTCTCGTTCCTGGTGCCCGGCATGCGCCGCGAGTTCGGCGGTTGCGCCGGCAACATCGCCTACACGCTGAAGATGCTGGGCGGCGATCCGGTGGTGATGGCCACCGTCGGCATCGACGCCGAACCCTACCTGGAATACCTGCGCAAGCTGGAGATCCCGACCGGCCACATCCGCGTGCTGCCGGAGACCTTCACCGCGCAGGCGATGATCACCACCGACCTGGACAACAACCAGATCACCGCCTTCCACCCTGGCGCGATGAGCCAGTCGCAGCTGAACCACGTCAAGGACGCGCTCGGCGGAACGCCGGCGCCGAGCCTGGGCATCGTCGCGCCCGACAGCCGCGAAGGCATGCTGCACCACGCGCGCCAGTTCGCCGAGGCCGGCGTGCCGTTCATCTTCGACCTGGGCCAGGCCATGCCGCTGTTCAATGGCGACGACCTGCGCGAGTTCGTTGAACTCGCCAGTTACGTGACAGTCAATGACTACGAGGCGCAGGTCCTGCTGTCGCGCACCGCGTGGACCAGCGCCGAGGTTGCCGCCAAGGTCCGTGCCTTCATCGTCACGCACGGCGAACGCGGCGCCAGCATCTTTGCCGATGGCCGCCAGTACGCGATCCCGGCCGTTGCAGCCGAGCGCATCGTCGATCCGACCGGCTGTGGCGACGCCTTCCGCGGCGGCCTGCTCTACGGCATCGAAAACGGATTAGACTGGGAAACGACCGGCCGCCTCGCATCGCTGATGGGGTCGGTCAAGATCGCGCAGCAGGGTCCGCAGAACCACTGGTTGTCGCGCGATGAAATCGGCAACCGGTTCCAGTCTGCGTTCGGGTACCGCTACGCCTGAGCTGCGGCCGGCGCGTGGCGAAATTTTCGGGAACTGACATGAACAACAAGCTACGCGGCGGCGCGCTTGCCGTCCTGGGGGCCACCCTGGTTGCCACGCTGGCGGCCGGCTGCGCCACGCAATCCAATTCCAACAGCGTCTACAGCACCGGCCAGGCGCAGCGCGAGCAGACCGTGCGCTATGGCGTGGTCGAAGGCATCCGCGAGGTCACCATCCAGGGCAGCCAGAGCGGCGCCGGCACGCTGGCCGGCGGCGCCATCGGCGGCATCGCGGCCGGCAGCACCATCGGCGGCGGCAACGGCGCGGTCGCGGCCGGCATCCTCGGCGCGGTGCTGGGCGGCATCGCTGGCAGCGCGGCCGAGAACAAGATCAACCAGCGCCGCGCGCTGGAGATCACCGTGCGCCTGGACAACGGCGAGATGCGCGCGATCACGCAGGAAGCCGACGAAGCCTTCCGCCCCGGCGAACGGGTGCGGCTGCTGTCCTCCGGCGGCGTGACCCGAGTCACGCACTGACGGCCACGCAGGCCCTCACCCAAGGCGCTCCCGGGCGCCGTACCCGCAAGGGTGCGGCGCTTTTTCTTTGGCCGCTCAGGGGTCTTGCCAGGCCCGGACGCAGCCCGCGCGCGCCCATGAAAAAACCCGCCGGGCGGGTTGCCATCGGCGGGTCGGGCAAGACCAGGTGTCTTGCGGACCGGATACGCGGTATCCGGTCATGCGGGCACGACGTGCGTGCCGTTGTGGTTCCTTGCGGAACGGGTAGGATCCACGCCTTGGCGGCGCAGCTTACGGACGGTTGCCCGTCGGGAACGGCCAGGCAGCAGCCGGGTTCAGCGCGGTCTTGGCAGCCGAAGCGGGAGCAACGGCAGGGGCCGCGGCAGGCTTGGCGGCAGCCTTCTTGGCAGCCGGCTTCTTGGCAGCAGCCTTCTTGGCGGCCGGCTTCTTCGCAGCAGCCTTCTTGGCCGGTGCAGCCTTCTTGGCAGCGGCCTTCTTGGCAGGCGCCTTCTTGGCAGCAGCCTTCTTGGCCGGTGCTGCCTTCTTGGCGGCGACCTTCTTTACTGCGGCCTTCTTGGCCGGTGCCTTCTTGGCGGCTGCCTTCTTGGCCGGTGCTGCCTTCTTGGCGGCGACCTTCTTCACTGCGGCCTTCTTGGCCGGTGCTGCCTTCTTGGCGGCTGCCTTCTTGGCCGGTGCGGCCTTCTTGGCGGCGACCTTCTTCACCGCGGCCTTCTTGGCCGGTGCCTTCTTGGCGGCTGCCTTCTTGGCGGCCGGTGCAGCCTTCTTGGCGGCGACCTTCTTCACAGCAGCCTTCTTGGCGGCCGGCTTGGCGGCCTTCTTAGCCGCCGGCTTTTTCTTTGCAGCAGTTGCCATGGATAACTCCTTCACTAGAGAGTGAATATCGAATGACCTAAGTTGGCGACCCGACCGACCCGAGGCGCGCCACAGCAGCGCGGCCCCAGTCGAGCGAGCGATTCATCGGCGTGCGGCCCGACCACTGCTGCACGCTAATGAATTCGGTTGCAGGGGCACCGCCCATGGCGGTGACTTGGCGGCCGGCGCGAGCCCGCAAGCGGGTCTCGGGCACATGCCGCGCCCTGGAATATTCGATCAGCCCGCACCGCCCGTTGAGCCGGCGCGCGGCCAGAATTGAGGAGATATCGGACAGCAGGCCTGCGGTGCGGGCTTGGCCTCGCGCACGGCAGGCGGCATTCATTCGGTGGTAGCGGGTCCAACCCGTCAATGGACCAAGGGAGACTGCACGCGTTTTAAGAAGCCGGTCGGGGCTGGTCTGCGTCAAAGTTCTCGTGCTCCTCAGCTACTACCTTCGTCATTGCATCGAAGCGCGCATCGCGCTTTTCGGTTCCATCTTGCTTCCTGCTTCGCTGCAATGAAGTGAGACTCTTGTCAAGGCGAATCATAATTCGTTTGCACGATGATGTTAAGAAAAAAGTGCAAAAAAACTTGCCTGCATGCATCGCTCCAACTAGTTCTCACGCGCGTCGTCACGAAGACGTTGCCGACGACATCGAAACGCGTCGCGCGCATGCCGATGTCGGGACCCACCACGCGCGCTCGCGCACGCCGCGCGATGCCCCTTCGCCGACCGCGCGCGCCGCAGCTTTTACACACCGTCGCGCGTAGCGATGACAAGCCGCGCAGCGTGCGCGCGACGACTGCGAACAGAGCTGCCGAGTGTCCTCGCACTTTCCGAAAAGCCGCATGGACAAAGGCTTTGCGGGCGATGCACCGATACGCGAGCGGCGCGCTTCGCGCTGTGCGGCGGCACGCTTCGACACGCGCGCGACGCGATCACCGGCGCGCGCCCTGCATGCTTTACACACTCGAGCCGACACGCACGCGCGACGCCATGCTCGATGCTCGACGACACCGGCGTCGGTCGCTGTGCGACACCATCGGCGAGCGCGCGAGAGAGTGATGCGTGCACGCAACGGTTTGCATCGACGCAACATCGAAAGGCATCGCGAAGGCATCGCAAGGACATCGCGACGGCATCGAAGCGTTGCGATCGAGCCAAGCCGCGACGACAGCGAAGCGTCGCGGCAACAGTCCGGCAGTCGCTGCGATCAGGCCGCGTCGTGCCGCGCGATGCGGAGCGCGCGCGCCGTGCTTTGCGGATGCGTTCGCGCGCTCGCGCAGGGACGTGGCGAGGTGGCGCGCGGTGGGTCGTACGTCCGCTTAGAGGATTGCTTCAGCAGCCGTGCGCAGGCACGTTTTGCTGCGCCACAATAACCCGCAAACGCCCGCTGCATGCGGGCTGGCGGGAAGCAGGCAAGCGCCGCGGAGCGGCGCGCGCGCGTCCGCGCCGGATTGCGGCGCGGCGGCTGCGCCAGTAGATTGGCGTCGCTACGGACCTCAAAGGAGACATCATGCGCAGCCCTTCCCTCATCGCCTGCACCGTGCGCGCCGCGGTGCTTGCCGCCACCCTGCTCGGCAGCGCCGCGGCGCTGGCGCAGGCCACGCCCACCGGCACGTGGAAGACCATCGACGACAACACCGGCAAGCCGCGCGGGCTGGTGGAGATCACCGAGAAGAACGGCGTCTACAGCGGACGCCTGCTCAAGAGCTTCGTCGACAGCGACGGCAAGCCGCGCGTCTGCGACAAGTGCACCGATGCACGCAAGGACCAGCCGCTGATCGGCATGACCATCCTGTCCGGCCTGCGCAAGACCGGCGACAACGAGTGGAGCGGCGGCGAGATCCTCGATCCGGAGAACGGCAAGGTCTACAAGAGCAAGATGGCGCTCAGCGAAGATGGCAACAAGCTCAACGTGCGCGGCTTCATCGGCATCAGCCTGATCGGCCGCACCCAGACCTGGGAGCGCGAGCACTGAGCGATGCCGGCACTCAGGGTTTCTCCGGGGCATGCGGTTGCGTGACCGGCAGAAGAAGAAACAGCAGGCGAAAAAAAACCGGGCGGTGACGAACCGCCCGGTTTTTTTGTCCCCGATGCTGCGCTTTACATGCGGTAGCGCAGGGTGGCCATGACGCTGCGCGGAGCGCCGGGCATGTTCAGGTTGGCGTTGGTGCCGTGCGCCGAGACGATGTAGCCCTTGTCGAACAGGTTGTACACGTTCAGCTGGGCCTCGAAGGCACCGCGGCGGTACCAGGCCATCGCGTCGGCGGTGACATAGCCGGGCAGGGTCACGGTGTTGCCCGGATTCGCGAAGCGCTTGCCGACCAGGTTCAAGCCGGCACCCACGCCGAAGCCGTGGCCCAGATCCTTGGTCAGCCAAACGTTGCCGCTGTGCATCGGCGTAATCGTCGCGCGCTTGCCTTGCACCGGCTGTCCGGCATCGATCTGGGTGGAGCTAGTGACCCGGGCGTCAAGGTACGCGTAGCCTGCCAGGACACGCCAGCCTTGCGGCAACTCTGCTGCGCCGGACAGTTCCACGCCATCGGTTCGCTGCGTGCCGATCGGAAGGATTGCAGTCCCGGCAGCGTTCTGCACCTTCATATTGCTGCGCTCCAGGCGGAACACCGAGATTGTGGTGCTGGCCTTCCCGTTCAGCCAATCGTACTTGGCCCCGACTTCGGTGTTCCTGGTGCTCTCCGGACCGAGATCCGCATTGTTGGCCGCCACGGCGAACGCTTCGCCCGACGGCTGGAACGACTTGCTCCAGGACACGTAGTACGACTGGGTCTTGGTCGGCTGCCACACCAGGCCCGCGCGCGGACTCCAGGCGGTGTCAGTGCGCGACAGATCGCGCTGGCCTGCGATGCGGCTCTTGGTCTCCTGCTGGAAGTTGTCGTAGCGCACCCCAACCAGCGCCTTCCACTGCTCGCTGAAGGTGATCATGTCCTGGGTGTAGAAAGCCAGGGTGTTGAAGATACCCAGGTTCGAGGTGGCCGGGTTGCCTGGCACAAGGCGCGGAAGCACCGGAAGCACCGGGTTAAACAAGTCAAACTGAGCAATGCCACCACTGGCGTTACGCACTGGCTGGGTATTGTTGACCTGATCCTTGTTCTGCTGGCCGATCTCCATGCCGTACAGGATCTCGTGCTTCGTGCCGAAGATGGTCGCCTTCTGCGTCAGGTCGGTCTGGTTGAACCAGCCATGCTCCTCGCGACGGACGTTACCGTGGTTCATCGTCAGCGTGCGGGCCGCTTCATCGACAGACCTGGTCAACGTATTGTTCCGGTCCAGCGAGTAGTGGTAGTACCGCGTCGCATTGCGGATCGACCAGTTCTCATTGAAGCGATGGTTGATCGTGGCAGTGCCGGAGAACACACGCGACTGCGAGTAGTCGGCGTCGCGCGCGTTGGCCGCGCCGTAGTAGCGCGACGCGGGCACGTCCACCGGCCGCCCGCGGTACGCCGGGATGCCGAAGTCGGTCACGCGGCGGTCTTCCAGGTAGTCGGCCTGGAACAGCACGGTGGTCTCGGGCGCGACGCGCAATTCCAGCGACGGCGCGATTGCCTTGCGGTCCAGGAACTGCTGCGAGCGGTAGCTGTTGGCCTTCTCCACCGCGCCGGTGATACGGAACGCCGCGGCGCCGTCGGCGAACACGCGGCCGACGTCGGCCTCGGCACGGCGGTCGGCCCACATGCCGTAGCTGAGTGCGAAATCGGTAACGTCGATGCCCGGCTTCTTGGTCACGCGGTTGATCAGGCCGCCCGACGAGCCGCGCCCGTACAGCACCGCGGCCGGTCCCTTGATGACCTCGACGCGGTCGACGTTGGACAGGTCGCGGAAGTACAGCGCATCGTCGCGGATGCCGTCGACAAACTGGTCGGCGATGGCGGTAAATCCGCGGATCGAGACCTGGTCGCGCTGGCCGTCGCCGTGCGAGAACGACACGCCCGGCACGTTCTTCAGCGCGTCCTGCATCGAGGTGGCGTGCTGGTCGCGCATGACCTCGGCGGTAACCACGTTGACGGTTTGCGGCACGTCGCGCAGCGGCGCTTCGGTCTTGGTCGCGCTGACCGCATTGGGCGGGTTGTAGCCCGCGCCCAGCTCACGGCTGACGTCCGCCTTGACGGTGACTTCCGGCAACTGCGCCGGCGTCGCCGCCGGTGAGGACTGTGCCCACACCAGCATCGGTTGAAATACGAAGCTCCCCGCCACCGCGGCACAAATCGGGTGAAGTTTTATTCTCATTGGCCTGTAATCGACTGTAATAATTTGGAAAAGCGGGCGAATTATCGATTACGGGATTGTCATGGTCAACGAGATTGCGAATTATTCCTATTCACAATCCGGATATGTTGCTTTCAACACAACCGCGCTCCCTTGCATGGACCGATTTGTGATCCTTTTCTGACTTCGAAGGGGTCGCGCTAGGCCAGTTGTGCGGCCAGCGCATCGCGCGCTTCCGCAATGAAGGCAGACTCGCCGCGCCGCGCGGGCAGCAGGAAGAACTCCGCCTCCGGCAGCCGCGGCAATCCCAGCCGCGCGACGGTGGCGGCATCCAGCGGCGCCACGCCGGGCCCGATAGCCGAGGCGTTCAGGCACGACACCCCCAGCCCCGCCGCCAGCGCCAGGTGCAGCCCCGCCACGCCGGACGCGGAGTGCGCGATCTCGAACGGCACCCGCTTGCGCAGCAGCCGCTGCACCACGTACTGGTGCAGCGAGCAGGTATCGGGCAGCAGCACCAGGGGAAGGGTCGCGGGCAGGCTGTCGGCCTCGGCCGGCGCGGCGACCCAGGCGAGCGGCTCGCGCCGCAGCACCATGCCACGCGAAGCTGCGCCGCGCGTGCCCGGCAGCCGCATGCTGAGTCCGATGTCGAAGGTGTCGCGCCCGGCCGCGGCATCGATCGCCGCGCTCTTCATCACCGTCACGTGCAGGCGCAGGTACGGATAGCGCTCGCGCAGGCGCCGCAGCATGCCGGCAATCTCGCCGGGGCGGAAATAGTCGGTCACCGCAAGGCGCAGCTCGCCTTCCAGCGCGTGGCCGCGCAGCTCCTGCAAGGCCAGTTCGTTCAGGTCCAGGATGCGCCGCGCGTGCGCGAGCAGCCGCTGTCCGGCCGGCGTCGGGTGCGCGCCATGGCGGCCGCGCGTCAGCAGCGGCACGCCGGCGCGCTCTTCCAGCTTGCGCAGCTGCTCGCTGACCGACGACTGCGACAGGAACAGCCTGGGCGCCGCGGCCGACAGGCTGCCGCTGTCGGCAACCGTCACGAAGGTGCGCAACTGGTCGGTGTCGAATCCACGCATGGCAAGCCTCCGGGCAGGGGTGGAGTGGTTTCGGCATAGCCGATGGAAGGCATCGGTTATTCCCGCTTTTCCGATACTACACCACGCCCTACCATGGCTTCACCCACCCGCCCCAAACCCAAGGAGCCCGCCATGCCCCACATCGTCCTGCACCTGTCCGGCCAACCCGATGCCGACCTCACCCGCCGCAGCGCCAGCGCCATTGCCGACCTGACCGAGCGCGTGCTCGGCAAGCAGCGCGACGTGATCGCCGTAACGGTCCAGTACATCCCGCACGACAGCTGGATCATCGCCGACACGCCGCTGTCCGAGCAGGGCTGCAACACCTTCCACCTGGACATCAGCGTGACCGATGAAACCAACACCAAGGCGGAAAAATCCGAATTCATCGCGGCCGTGTTCGAGACCATGTCCGGTCTGCTGGGCAAGCTGCATCCGGTCTCCTACGTCCACGTGATCGACGCCCGCGCCGCGGCCTATGGCTACGGCGGCCGCACGCAGGAGTATCGCCACCAGCACCGGTGAAGCCCGCCTTCTCCTTCCCGCCGGCGGCCGCCACGGCCGCGGCCGCGGCCAGCCCCAAGGTTTCGCCGCAGGCCAAGCTGTGGCACAGTCGCCGGCTGATCCCTTTTCCTGACGCACAGAAAGAGACAACGCGCCACAAGCGCAGGCCCCCGCGCGGCAACGGACCGCACCTCAGGAGAAGGCAAACCTGAAGGAGATCCGATGTCGTTCCTGATCGTACTGGCAGCCCTTGCCTTTCTGATGTTCGCCGCCTACCGCGGCTACAGCGTGATCCTGTTCGCGCCGATCGCCGCGCTGGCGGCGGTGCTGCTGACCGACCCGTCGGCGGTGGCGCCGGTGTTCACCGGCATCTTCATGGAGAAGATGGTCGGCTTCGTGAAGCTGTATTTCCCTGTCTTCTTATTAGGCGCGGTATTCGGCAAGGTGGTCGAGCTGTCAGGCTTTTCCGAGTCCATCGTCGCCGCGGCGATCCGCTATATCGGGCGTTCGCGCGCCAACGCGGTGATCGTCACGGTATGCGCGCTGCTGACCTATGGCGGCGTGTCGCTGTTCGTGGTGGTATTCGCGGTCTACCCGTTCGCCGCCGAGCTGTATCGCCAGAGCAACATCCCCAAGCGGCTGATGCCGGGCGCGATCGCGCTGGGCGCGTTCTCGTTCACCATGGATTCGCTGCCGGGCACGCCGCAGATCCAGAACATCATCCCCACCAATTTCTTCAACACCACCTCCTGGGCCGCGCCGGCGCTGGGCGTCGCCGGCTCGGTGTTTATCCTGGTGGTGGGCCTGAGCTACCTGGAATGGCGCCGCCGCGCCGCCGCCGCGCGCGGCGAGGGCTACGGCACCAACCTGCGCAACGAGCCCGAGCGCAGCCAGGCCGGCAAGCTGCCGCATCCGCTGCTGGCGCTGCTGCCGCTGGTGGTGGTGGGCGTGGCCAACTTCTGGCTGACGCGGATGATTCCGCTGTGGTACGGCGAATCGAACAGCGTGGCGCTGCCCGGCCTGGCCAGGCCGGTGGAGACCAAGATTGCCAGCGTCACCGCGATCTGGGCGGTGGAAGGCGCGCTGCTGCTGGGCATCGCCGTGGTGCTGGTGACCGCCTTCGGCGCGCTGCGTGAGCGCTTTGCCGAGGGCACCAAGGGCGCGGTCGGCGGTGCGCTGCTGGCGTCGATGAACACCGCGTCGGAATATGGCTTCGGCGGCGTCATCGCCGCGCTGCCGGGCTTCCTGGTGGTGAGCGACGCGCTGCGCGCCATCCCCAACCCGCTGGTCAATGCCGCGGTCTCGGTCAGCACGCTGGCCGGCATCACCGGCTCGGCCTCGGGCGGCATGAGCATTGCGCTGGCGGCGATGTCGGATGCCTTCATCGCCGGCGCGCAGGCGATGCAGATCCCGCTGGAGGTGCTGCACCGCGTGGTGTCGATGGCCAGCGGCGGCATGGACACACTGCCGCACAACGGCGCCGTGATCACGCTGCTGGCAGTGACCGGCCTGACCCACCGCGAGTCCTACCGCGATATCTTCGCGGTCACGCTGATCAAGACCGGTGCGGTGTTCTTCGTCATCGCGCTGTATTTTCTGACCGGACTGGTGTGAAGCATTGCCGGCGCGCGCGGGTTGTACATTGCGGGTGTTGTTAACTAGTGTGGTTGGGTGCCGCCGGGTCGCCCGACCCCGGCCAAACTGGAAGCCAAGCGATGAAGCAAGTCACCCTGCCCGACGGCGAGCGCGTCCCGGCGCTCGGCATGGGCACCTGGAATATGGGCGAGTCGCCCGCCGCGCGCGCGGAAGAGATTGCCACGCTGCGCCTGGGGCTGGACCTGGGCCTGCGCCTGATCGACACCGCCGAGATGTACGGCGAGGGCCAGTCCGAGGCCATGATCGGCGAGGCCATCGCCGGCCGGCGCGACCAGGCCTTCCTGGTCAGCAAGGTCTATCCGTTCAACGCCAGCCGGCGCGGCACCGTGCAGGCCTGCGAGCGCAGCCTGCAGCGGCTGGGCACCGACCGCATCGACTTGTACCTGCTGCACTGGCGCGGCGGCGTGCCGCTGGAAGAGACCGTGCAGGCCATGGAGGCGCTGCAGCGCGACGGCAAGATCCGTCACTGGGGCGTCAGCAACCTGGACCTGTCCGATATGCAGGAATTGTGGGACGCGCCGGGGGGCAGCCGCGTGGCCACCAACCAGCTGTTGTACAACCTGGGGCGGCGCGGCATCGAGTGGGACCTGTTGCCGTGGCTGCGCCAGCGCGGCGTGCCGGTGATGGCCTATTCCCCGATCGAGCAGTCGCGCCTGCTGGGCCATCCCGGGCTCAAGCGCTTCGCGCGCGACCACGGCATGAGCGCGGCACAGGCGGCGCTGGCCTGGCTGCTGGCGCAGGACGGCGTCATCGCCATCCCCAAGACCAGCCGGCGCGAGCGGCTGCAGGAAAACCTGGAGGCCTTGTCGAAGACGCTGTCGCCGGCGCAACTGGCCGAGATCGACCGCATCTTCCCGCCGCCCGACGGCCCGGCGCCGCTGGAAATGCTCTGAGCCGACCGCGGTCCGCCGTCAGTTCTGGCGGGCCAGGTAGCGCTCGCGCTCGACGTAGCGCACCAGGTAATTGCGCGCCTTGTCGCGGGTGTCGCTGGTCACGCGCGCCGCC
Organism: Cupriavidus nantongensis; assembly: GCF_001598055.1. Classification (NCBI taxonomy): domain Bacteria; kingdom Pseudomonadati; phylum Pseudomonadota; class Betaproteobacteria; order Burkholderiales; family Burkholderiaceae; genus Cupriavidus; species Cupriavidus nantongensis. The sequence goes on from NZ_CP014844.1 coordinate 4,274,222, forward strand.
GCCTGGCGCGCGCTGCTCTTGCCGTGCGACGACGACATCTGCCCATCCAGATAGCTGCGGAACGACTGGTGCATCGCGTCCAGTTCCGGCTGGCACGCGGACAGCGCGAGATCGGCCACGTCCTTGGGCTGGCCCTTGGCCGACAGATTGGCGCTGGCCTTCTTCTGCGTGCAATCCATGTATTTGGCGCGCAGCGCCTGCCATTCGCTGCCGCTGTCGGCGGCCGGGGCCGATGCCGCGGCGTCAGTGGAAGCCCCCGGAGGCTGGGAGGCGCAGGCGGCCAGCAGAAGCAGCGGCAAGGCAGTGAGAAGTTTCTTCATGACTTATCAAGATGCGGTGACGGCGCAGCGGCGGTCACATGGTGGCCAGAAGCCAGCCATGGGACGTACCGGGCGCAAGGCCCATTATTCTTGCCGCGAAAGGCCGTCCCGTACCACCTTCGTCACAAATGGAAACGACTAGTTGGCCGGAATCATTTGCCCGGGTGATTTCGGCGCCTATGCTTCAAAGGCGACAACAACACTAAGGAGACGAGATGAAACGTCGAACCTTCCTGACGGCCAGCGCGGGTCTGGCCCTCGGCACGCTGGCCACCGGCGCGTGTACCACCACCAAGCCCGACGCGCCGGCCGACAAGGCCGCGCGCCGGCGCGAACTGGATTCCGGCGCTGACGCCACGCTGTCGCGCCTGTACAGCTCGGTCAACGGCTCGCGCGAGCTGGGCAGCCGCGCGCGCGGCATCCTGGTGTTCCCCAAGACCCTGTCGGCGGGCTTTATCGTCGGCGGCGAGTATGGCGACGGCGCGCTGCGCTCGGGTGGCGGCACGCGCGGCTATTACCGGCTGATCTCGGGCTCGGTCGGCTGGCAGATCGGGGCGCAGTCCAAATCGGTGATCCTGATGTTCATGACGCAGGACGCCTACGACAAGTTCGTGCGCAGCAGCGGCTGGACCGCGGGCGTGGATGCCACCGTGGCGCTGGCCACCGTTGGCGCAAACGGCGTGCTCGACACCAACACCGCCCAGCAGCCCATCGTCGGCTTCGTGCTGACCAATGCCGGCCTGATGGCGGGCCTGAGCTTCGAAGGCAGCAAGATCACCAGGCTGGACCTGTAACAGCCGCTTGGGGTGCCGCCGCGCGGCCGGCAGGTCGCGCGGCGCCGGACTTTTTTCTCGACCGCGCGTCGCGGGCGTTAGAATTCGTCCCTTTGGCCGAATTCCCCATGTGGTTCAAGAATCTGCAGGTCCATCGTTTCTCCGCCCCGTGGTCGCCCAGCGCCGACGAGGTCGAAGCCAGCCTGGCAAAGCACGCCTTCTTTCCCGGCACCAGCCTCGAGATGCAGACGCAGGGCTGGGCTTCGCCGCGTGACAACGGCCAGCTGGTCCATACCGTCGGCCGCCAGATGCTGCTGACGCTGCGCACCGAAAAGAAGCTGCTGCCCACCACCGTGGTCAACCAGGTCACGCGCGCCCGCGCCGCCGAGATCGAAGAGCAGCAAGGCTACAAGCCGGGCCGCAAGCAAATGAAGGAACTGAAGGAGCAGGTCACCGAAGAGCTGCTGCCGCGCGCCTTCAGCATCCGCCGCGACACGCGCGTGTGGATCGATCCTGACAACGGCTGGCTCGCCATCGATGCCGCCGCCGCGGCCAAGGCCGATGAAGTGCGCGGCATGCTGTTCAAGGCGCTGGACCCGCTGCCGCTGATCAACCTGCACGTCAACCAGTCGCCGGTGGCGGCCATGACCGAATGGCTGGCCGGCGATGCGGCCCCCGCCGGCTTTACCGTCGACCAGGAAATCGAGCTGCAGTCCGGCGCCGAAAGCAAGGCCACGGTCCGCTACGTGCGCCACCCGCTCGACCCCGAAGACCTGCGCCGCCACATCGCTGCCGGCAAGCGCTGCACGCGCCTGGCGATGACCTGGAACGACCGCGTCTCGTTCGTGCTGACCGACGGGCTGGTAGTCAAGAAAGTCGCGCCGCTCGACGTGATCAAGGAACAGGCCGACGGCACCGCGCACGATGAAGACGAGCGCTTCGACGCGGACTTCACCATGATGGCCGGCGAGCTGTCCGGCATGCTGGTCGACCTGACCGAGGCGCTGGGCGGCGAGCGCAAGGCCTGAGCCGGCTCCTTCCAAAACACGTGGCGCTGTCCCCGGACCGCGCCACGCCGGCGCCTATTCCACCCAGTTCACCTTCGGGAAGCGCCCGGCGAATCCCGCCGGCATCGCCACCACGCGCTTGGCCACGTAGTCGAAGAACACGAAGCCCGACTTGGCCATCGCGATCAGCGCGCCATCGGCCGGCCGCGTGATGCGGAAGATGATGTCGCCGCCGTACTTGTTGAAGTCCATCACGCCCACCTCGAACAGCAGCTGGTCGCGCGCATGGGCCTCGTTGCGGTACATCGTCGCCAGGTCGGTGACGATGATGCCGACGCCTTCCTCGCGCACATCCTCGCTGCCGAATTCGAACAGGAACCGCGCCCGCGCCTCCGAAATCATTGAGATCATCGAATCATTGGCAAGGTGGTTGGCCGAATTGATGTCCGTCACGCGCACAGTGAGGTGCGTGGCGTAGCAAAGCTGGTCGGCGGGCAGGTCGAGTTTGAGGCGGGCCATGAGGGTTCAAGCAGTAAATGGATCAAGCGCCGCACGGACCGGAAAGACTGCACGCGCCCGCAGCGGCGGCGCCATCATAAGCGATGCCGCGGTTCGGATTGCGGCGCGGTCGCATGCCCCTGCGCAAACCCGATCCGGGTAAGTACTCCCCACCGTTTTCGTCCATCCCGCCGATGCAGCGACGCATTGCGGCCTCGTACGCTGCGCGTTGCCGTGGCCACTGCCGCACTGACCCACAGATGCCAGGGCCGCATGCCGACACGACGTCAACCACTGGAGGAAACACCATGCAAGCCGACCGCCGCAAGGCCCTGCACTGGCTGGGAGCCGGATCCCTGGCCGCCGCCGCTTCAACCCTGGGAATCGGCCCGGCCCGGGCCCAGCAGGCGTGGCCGGCGCGTCCGGTGCGCCTGGTCGTGCCCTACCCGCCCGGCGGCGCCACCGACGTGCTGGCGCGCGCGCTGGGCGACCCGCTGGGCAAGCTGTGGCAGCGCCCGGTGATCGTCGAAAACCGTCCCGGCGTGGGCGGCATGATCGGCGCCGACGTGGTCGCCAAGGCGCAGCCGGACGGCTACACGCTGCTGCTCGGCCTGCCCAGCCTGGTGCAGACGCCCTATATGGTGGCCAAGCCGCCGTTCGACCCGCTGCGCGACCTGACCGCGATCGGCCAGCTGTGCACCTCCAGCCTGGTGCTGACCGCGAGCAGCGCCATGCCGCGCACGCTGCCGCAAATGGTGGCGCTGGCCAAGTCCCAGCCGGACAAGTTCTCGTATGGCACCTATGGCATCGGCACCGGCGCGCATCTCTATATGCAGGTCTTCCTCAAGGGCGCCGGCGCCGAGCTGGTGCACGTGCCGTACAAGGGCGAAGCGCCGATCGCCACCGACCTGATCGGCGGCCAGATCTCGCTGGGAACGCTGTCGCCGATGACGGTGCGCCAGCATGCGCGCACCGGCAAGCTGCAGCCGCTGGCAGTGACCGGCAACACCCGCGCGCCGATGCTGCCCGACGTGCCCACCTTCCAGGAACTCGGCTACAAGGGCCTGGACGGCCCGGCGTGGCTGGGCCTGTTCACCACGGCCGGCACGCCGCAGGCCATCGTCGACAAGATCGCGGCCGACGTGGAAACGGTGATGGCTGCGCCGGACATCCGCCAACGGCTGGCCGATCTCGGGCTGATCGTCAAGACCACGCAGCCCGCGGCCTTCGCGGCGACGACGCGTGCCGACCAGGCGTATTGGGGCAATGTGATCAAGGAAAACAATATTCGGCTCGACTGAGGGGTGACACCGCCGGCATCGGTTCAGATGCCGGCTTCCCTGCACCAGCGCACCAGCGCATCGCGGAAGTCGCGGCACAGCGGCGACAGGTAGGCGCTGGTCCGCCAGAACACGGCCAGCTCATACTGCCAGCACATGCCCTCGCCCTCGATGGCTTGCAGCCCTTGCCCCACTGCCTGGCCCAGCAGGCGCTGCGGCATGATGCCGAGCAGGTCGGTGTTGCGCAGCAGGTCGGCAAACGACACCGATGAACTGGTGCTTTCGACTGTCACGCGCGGCGGCGGCAGGCCGCGGCTGGTGAAACGCCCCTCGAAGCCGCTGCGCACATAAAGCGAGGTGGCGGGCGCCACCCAATGCTCGTCCACCAGGTCTGCCAGCGAGCGGAAGCGCGCGCGTCGCGGATGCTCCGTCCGCGCCACCACTTGCAGCGTCAGCGCCCCCAGCGGCAAATACTGGACGCCCTCGGTGGCACCGTCAGGCAGCGCGGCACAGACCAGGTCCACTTCACCATCCTGCAGCGCGGCCATCAGCTGCGGACTAAGGTGGGTAGCGATCGAGAACCGGGCCAGCGGCCGGCTAGCGAGGAATTGCTCGAGCAGCGGCGAGAACAGCGATGGCACCACGTGCGGCAACGTTGCCACGCGCACCTGGCCGACGCGCGCGTGGCGCTCGTCGTTGATCTCGCTTTCCATGTCGTCGTGGGCCAGCACGATGCGCCGTGCGTGCGCCAGCAGCTTGTGGCCGACCGGTGTCAGCATGACGCCGCGCGGCATGCGCTCGAACAGCTGCATTCCTGCTTCCGCCTCCAGCCTTGCCAATACCTTGGACAGCGACGACTGGGTCAGCCCCAGCGTGCCTGCGGCCTTGTGCAGGTTGCCGTGCTCGGCCACTGCCAGGAACAGTCGGAGGTCTTCGGTTTTCATGGCGCTCCAGTAACAGGCCGGGGTTGCGCGATGTTGCCGGTCCGGCGAAGGCCATTCTAGTGCGCGATTCCAGTTCGGAATCGCTTTGCCGGACGCCGGCATCGCTGCACCCGGGCAAGCGCCATAGACTTTTCCGCAGGCAGCACAGGACGGCAATCCTGCACAGCCCGGACACACGGGACGCCTTGCACGCATCCGGCCACAGCCGAGCGCGCGCTGCCGCCGACCAGACCAGGAGACCCCATGCCCCCAATCCCCGACGCCCGCCGGCGCGCCCTGCTAAAGGCCATGCCGGCGGCAGCCCTCGCCGCCGCCGTGCCCGCCATCGTGCGCGCACAGGCCTGGCCCACGCGGCCCATCACCCTGATCGTGCCTTTTACCGCCGGCGGCGCCACCGACGTGCAGATGCGCGCACTGTGCCTGGCGGCCTCTAAGACGCTGGGCCAGCCGATCGTGATCCAGAACCAGCCCGGCGTAAGCGGCACGCTGGGGCCTGCCGCGATGGCACGCAGCGCGGCACGCGACGGCTACACGCTGGCGCTGATCACGCCGGCGCTGTTTCGCCTGCCCCACCTGCAGCCGGTGAGCTATGACGCCCTGAAAGACTTCACCTACATCATCGGCCTGACCAGCTATGTCTACGGCATCTCCGTGCCGGCCGGTTCGCCGTGGAAGCGCTTCGGCGACTTTATCGAATATGCGCGGGCCAACCCGGGCAAGCTCAATGTGGCAGCCGTCGGCACCGGCTCGCTCGGCCAGATCACGGTGCGCCGGCTCGAGCAGCAGGCCGGGATCCGGCTCAACTTCATCCCGTTCAAGGGCGGTGCCGATGCGCTTTCGGCGCTGCTGGGCGGCCATGTCGACGTGATGATCGAAGCCGGCTGGGGCGCCATGGCCGAAGCGGGCAAGGTGCGCCTGCTGGCCGTGGCCGAGCCGCAGCGCCTGAAGCGCTGGCAGGCCGTACCCACCCTGCGCGAGCTGGGCTACGACATCATCGTGCAGTCGGAAATCGGCATCGCCGGCCCGCGTGCGCTGGAACCCGCAGTCGTCGCCACGCTGCACGACGCTTTCCGCCAGGCCACGTCGGACCCCGGCTACGTGCGCGCGCTGGAAGCCGAATCGATGCCCAACCGCTATATGAATACCGCCGATTATCAGCACTACGCCGCGTCGCAATTCGCCAGCGACAAGCGCCTGGTGGCCGAACTCGGCATCCGGCTGGACTGAGCCGATGCCCCGCGCAGGAGCCATGACATGAGCGACACCGATCCGATCCGTCCCGTCGGCATCGCGCAGGCCGAATGGGAGACCCGTGTCGAGCTGGCGGCGCTGTATCGCGCCATCCACCGGTACGGCATGACCGACCTGATCTACAACCACATCACCGCGCGCGTGCCCGACGAGCCCGAGCACATCCTGCTGAATCCCTACGGGCTGCTGTACCACGAGGTGACCGCCTCCAGCCTGTACAAGATTCACCTGAACGGCGACATCGTCTACCGGCCCGAGGGCGACACCGGCGAACTTGGCCTGAACCCCGCAGCCTATGTGATCCACACCGCCGTGCATGCCGCGCGCCATGACGCGCTGTGCGTGCTGCACACCCATACACGCGCGTCGTCGGCGGTGTCGGCGATGGCCTGCGGGCTGCTGCCAGTATCGCAACATGCGCACATGTTCTACGGACGCATTGCGTACCACGATTTTTCCGGCCCGGTGGTCGACCTGGCGCAGCAGGGCCAGCTGGTGCGCGACCTTGGCGCGCACCACGCGATGATGCTGCGCAACCACGGGCTGCTGGTTTGCGGCCGGACCATCGCCGAAGCCTTCTTCAACATCTACTGGCTGGAAACGGCCTGCAAGATCCAGGTCGACGCCATGGCCGGCGGCGAGTTGGTGATGCCATCGCAGGCATCGCTGGAAGCCAGCCGCAAGGCCTTCGGCCGCATCGCCATCCGCGGCGAACGCGAATGGGCCGCAGTGCGGCGCGAACTGGACCGCATCGATCCTTCCTACCGGGCCTGAGCCCGTGCGACCGACGACTACCGAATGGAGATCACAATGACCCAAGCCATCCCCACCGCCGAGGCCGCAACCGTTGCGGTGCCAGTACCCGACCTTGGGCCGAACGTGCGCTGCCACGTGCTGCGGCCAGGCCGCCCGCCGCTGTTCATCGAACCGGCCGGCGCGGCGTTGTGCGAGCGCGCGCGCTTTCGCGAGTGGACGCGCGCGGCACGCCCGGTGCTGGACGCGCTGATCCTGGAGCACGGTGGCATCGTGCTGCGCGGCTTCCCCACCGTCGGCACCGAGGACTTCGCCGCTTTCATCGAACAGTTTCCCGCCTTTGACGGCGGCTACGCCGGCGGCCGTGCCCCGCGCGAAACCATCAGCGGCCGCGTGATGGAAGCCACGCGGCTGTCGGCCAGCGTGCGCCTGGCGGTGCATTCCGAAATGGCTTACCGCCGCGACTACCCGCGCCGCATCGCCTTTTTCTCGCGCAAGACCGCCGAGGTGGGCGGCGAGACCCTGATCGCCGACGTGCGTGACCTGGCCGAGCGCATGGTTCCGGAACTGGTCGGCAAGATCGCCGCGCTGGGGTCCCGCACCGCCATCAACTTCGGCCCGCGGCGCGATGCGGATGATGCCTCTTACGCGCATATGGACGAGCGCGGCTGGAACCAGTCGTTCCATACCGAAGACCCGGCCGAGGTGAACCGCCTGTGCGCCGAGCGCGGGCTGGAGCCGGCGTGGCATGACGACGGCAGCCTGACCGTGTTCAATGTGCTGGAACCGTTCGTGGTGCATCCGCAGACCGGCCGCAAGCTTTACCGATCGATCCTGCATATGCAGCCGCAGGTGGAGCATCCCGAGCAGGAGCGGGAACGGCGCCAGCGCCAGAAGTACCCCACCGGTGCCACGCTGGGCAATGGCGAAGCGCTGACTGATGCCGAGCGCGCCCATATCAACCAGCTTTGCGACCAGACCACCTATAGCTGGCCCTGGCGCGACGGCGACGTGATGGTGCTGGACAACTTGCAGGTCTGGCACGGCCGCAACCCTTACCAGGGCACGCGCGACGTCCAGGTGGCGCTGCTGGATTGAAGCTCCGCGGCGCGGGCGGAACATCGTAGCTGCTCGCGCCGCCCTCGAACATCACTCAATTGCAGCAATTTGCTGCCCGGTGTTGCGCGCCCGCGGCATGGCCCGCCGCGTGCCATGGGCGTCGATATAATCAGCCGCGCAATACCCAAAACAAGAACAGTAAAACAATAGATCCCATGCGGACGGGGTGCAGCGTCTTCTCGAACCACGCTGCGGGGTAAACATGACCAGCGCTGACCACGCCCTGTCCGGACGCCTGTCCGCGACCATCCCTGCCCGCCGTGCCGCGGGCCCTTCCGTTTCCGCACCGGCCGCGCCGCATATGCCGTTGCTGCAAGGCGTGCACCGCCGCTCAGACCGCTTGATGACGGCGCTGCTGTGGCTGCTCTGCCTGTTGTCGCTGGTGGTCGGCAATCACTATGGATCCACCGGCCTGACGCTGACGCTTGGCCTGCCGATCGCATTGCTCGGCACGCTGATGGTGGTCGCCCTGCCGGCCCGTCTGGCCACGCGGCTGGCGATGGCGGTGCTGATGATGGTCTTTGTGGCGCTGCTGATCCACCAGGCGCACGGGCAGGTGGAATTCCATTTCCTGGTGTTCGTGTCGCTGTCGATGCTGCTGGCCTATCGCGACTTCCGCGTGATCCTGCTGGCGGCGCTGGTGATCGCGCTGCATCACCTGAGCTTCAACTTTTTCCAGCAATGGGGCTGGAACACCATCTGCTTCACCGATCCCAGCTTCAACATGGTGCTGTTCCATGCGGCCTTTGTCATCGCGCAGACTGCGGTGCTGTGCGTGATCGCCTGGCGGCTGGAGCGCGACGCCCATTCCGCCGATGAACTGAGCGCGCTGGCCGCGGGCATCGGGCGCGAACCCGGCTATCTGACCCTGGCCGGCGACGGCAGCGAGCCAGACAGCGACTTTGCCCGCGCCTTCCGCAAGACCCTGGACACCGTGCGCCAGACCTTGCTGCAGGTACGCGACACCGCCGGCACCGTCGCCAGCGCCGCGGGCGAGATCCTCGACACCAGCGCCAGCGTCGCGCGCCGCACCGATGAACAAGCGCGCATCGTGGCCCGGACCATGCACGATATGCAGGCACTGACCCAGTCCGCGCGCGCCAGCGCGGACCAGGCCCGCGGCGCCTGCGAGCTGGCCGGGGCCTCCAGCGCCGTGGTGGCGCGCGGCAGCGGCGAGATCCTGTCGGTGATCCAGACCATGGGCGAGATCGACGAGGCGTGCGGGCGCATCACCGAGATCATCGGCGTGATCGACAGCATTGCCTTCCAGACCAACATCCTCGCGCTGAACGCCGCGGTCGAAGCCGCGCGCGCCGGCGAGCACGGCAAGGGCTTCGCCGTGGTGGCCGGCGAGGTGCGGCAACTGGCGCACCGCTGCGGCGCCGCCGCGCGGGAGATCCGCGGCCTGATCAACACCTCGGTCGAGCGCGCCCACGCCGGCACCGAGCTGGTGGGCCACACCGGCGAGACCATGAACGAGGTGGTGGCCAGCATCGGCAAGCTCGCCGCGCTGGTGCAGGAACTGGCGACGCTGGGCGACCACCAGCGCAGCGGCATCGAGGGCATGGCGCAACGCGTGGCCGAGATCCAGGCGGCATTCGAGGAGAACGCCGAACTGGTGGCCGGCGCGGCAGAGGCGGCGCGGGCACAGCGGGCGCAGACCGAAGGGTTGAACCGGGCGGTGGGGGTGTTCAGGCTGGATTGAGGTCAGGCCCGACGCTTACTCGTCCTTTTCGTCGCCGGTGGGGAAATGGACGCCGGCCCGGCGTGCCGCCAGCATGATGTGGCGTTCCATGGCGCGCTGCGCCTGTTCCGGCTGGCGCGCGGCCAGCGCCTCGATGATGGCGCTGTGCTCGAGAAAGGTGGCGTTGCGCGCGCCGCGCCGATAGTACGGCAGGCGCTGGCTCTCGCGCATCACCTCGGCGCTTTCGCGCAGGATCTCGCGGATGACCTGGTTGCCGGACACCGTGACGATCAGCGTATGGAACTCATAGTCCAGCTGCGAGGCCTCGTCGTAGGCATCGGCCTCGATCGCCCGCTGCATGGTGGCCGCGTTCTGGCGCAGCTGCTCGATCTCGCCGGTGGAGATGGCCAGTGCGGCCAGCCGCGCGGTCAGGCCTTCCAGCGCAAAGCGCAGCTGGTAGATATCGATCAGCGAATGCGTGGCGGCAAAGCGCCACGGCGGCGTAGCCGCGGCGCTGTCGCCGGCGGTGGTCACATAGACGCCCTTGCCCGGGCGCGACACCACCACGCCCATGCCCTGCAGCGTGGAGATCGCCTCGCGCAATGACGCGCGGCTGATGCCGACCTTCGCCGCCAGTTCCCGCTGTGCCGGCAGCAGCGTGCCCGCGGGGAACGTGCCGTCGCGCACCCATTGCTGGATAAGGCTGACGGCCTGGTTGGCGACGGAGGCGGAAGATCCTGTCATACGTGCGGGATTGACCAGTAAGGGTGACGCGTAAGGAACGGCAAAGGGGCGCAGGGCCGGTTGCCGCAAATTCTAGCCGACAAACCCGCCCGCCCCGCCCCTTACTTGTTGACCAGTTTGGCCGGCACCGAGTACGTCAGCAGCGCGCCGCACAGCAGCACCGCCGCCAGCACGAACATCGCGGCATCGGTGCTCTGGGTGGCGTCCTTGATCAGCCCGATCATGTACGGGCTGATAAAGCCGGCGAGGTTGGCGAACGAGTTGATCAGCGCAATGCCCGCCGCGGCGCCCACTCCCGACAGGATCGCGGTGGGCAGGCTCCAGAACAGCGGCGACGTGGCCAGGCTGCCGCCGGCCGCCAGCGCCAGCGCGGCGAGCGACAGCGCGGTGTTGTGGCTGAACACGGCGCTCAGCACCAGCCCCGTGGCCGCGCAGCAGAACGGCACGATCAGGTGCCAGCGGCGTTCGCGCATGCGGTCCGAACTGCGGCTGACCAGGATCATCGAACACACTGCCACGCCGAAGGGAATCGCGGTCAGCAAGCCCACGTCCAGCACGCTTTTCACACCGGTCTGCTTGATCAGCGTGGGTAGCCAGAAGGTCAACCCGTACTGGCCCATCACCGTGCAGAAGCAGATCATCGTCATTTTCAACACGCGCGGATCGGTCACCACGTTGCGCAGCGACATGTGCGCGCTCTTGTGCGCATTCTCCGCGGCAATATTGCGCTCCAGCAGCGCCTTTTCGTCCGCCGTCAGCCAGCGCGCGGACTGGATGTTGTTGTCCAGGTACCAGAGCACGGCCACGCCCACCAGCAGCGACGGCACCGCCTCGATCACGAACATCCACTGCCAGCCGCGCAGGCCGTTGACGCCGTGCATGGCTTCCATGACCCAACCCGACAGCGGCCCGCCGAAGATGCCCGAGATCGGGATCGCAGCCATGAACAGCGCCACCATGCGCGCGCGCCGGTGCGACGGGAACCAGTAGGTCAGGTACAGGATCATGCCGGGATAGAAGCCGGCCTCGGCCGCGCCCAGCAGGAAGCGCAGCACGTAGAACTGCGTGCTGGTCTGCACGAACATCATCGCCGCGGAGATCAGGCTCCACAGGATCATGATGCGCGAGATCGTGGCCTTGGCGCCGATGCGGTGCATCAGCAGGTTGCTGGGCACCTCGAAGAAGAAATAGCCGATAAAGAACAAGCCCGCGCCAAGGCCATACACCGCCTCGCTGAACTGCAGGTCGGCCAGCATGTTCAGCTTGGCAAAGCCCACGTTGACCCGGTCCAGGTAGGCCACCACATAGCACAGCATCAGGAATGGCAGCAGCCGCCAGGCCACCTTGCGGTATACCGCGTCCTCCCTGGCCTGGGCGTGCGGCTGCGGCACGGCTAGGCCATCCGGCCCGGCATGCGCGGTTTCAGTGGGAATCATGGAAGTCTCCTTGGTTGTTCGAGTCATCGACGCATCCGGTCGCGGCCGGCTCATCGTCATACCGGTCTGACCAGTAGATGCCGAATGGTAGGGAGGCCCCTTGCCGGTGTCAAGGCGATGTCATGTGGGGGAAAGCCCGTATAGGCGCGAAATCGGCGAGTCGACGGCCGCCCGGACGCTTGTGCTACGCCGTGACTTGCTGCAGAATCCGGCTCAGCTGGTCTGACCAGTCAAGCCATTCACGGGATCGCTGGCGCCCGGTCAGCCGCTCGCCGCGATTCCCAGATCCGGAGACTTATTGATGGAAACCACGCTCGCGCGCATGGCAGGCGCCCGCATGAGCCTGCATCCGCAGCCGCTGAACGCAGCCGCCTTTGCGCCCTTCGGCGATGTCATCGAGACCCGCCCCGCAGGCGATCCCGGCGCCTTTCCGATCAACGGCGGCATGGTCACGCGCCACCATGACCTGGCCACGGTCGAACTCGGCGGCGGCCGTGCGCTGATCAACCTGTTCGAGGCCAGGCCCTACGCCTACCCGATGGAAATCGCCATGCTGGAGCGCCATCCGCTTGGTAGCCAGGCGTTCATCCCGCTTTCGGACCGTCCTTTTCTGGTCGTGGTCGCGCCGCCCGGCAACACGCTGGAAGCCGGGTCAGTGCGGGCGTTCATCACCAACGGCAGGCAAGGCGTCAATTACCACGCCGGTGTCTGGCATCACATGCTGCTGGCCCTGGACGCGCCCTCATGCTTCGCGGTGGTGGACCGCGGCGGCGATGGAAACAACTGTGAAGAGCGCTGGCTGGCACAGCCGCTGCGGCTTGAACTGCCAGACGCCTGACAACTAGAGGGCATGGCGCGGAATCTGCGCCACGCTGCCTCACGCCACCAGCTTGCGCAGCCGCCGCTCCATCGCCGGGACGATGTTTCCCGCGCTCCTGGCCAGGTTGACCTGCATCGCCGCCGCAGCGACGTCCATCAGCCGCTGTTCGATCTCGTAACCCTTGCCGCTCAGCCACAACAGCACTTCCCACAAATGCCAGAGCGCGCTTGCGCCCTCATGCACAGGCGGGGGGAAACTAGCCGGATAACCGAGCATCAGCTTGCGCATGTTCTGGCGCGACATGCCGAGGGTGTCGGCAATGTCCGTCAGGCCGACGAGGTCCGGAGCCGCTTCGATCAGCGTGGCGGACGGCATGGCGCGCCTGGCATCGGTGAGCGCGCTGACGAAGGCGTCGGCCGCTGATTCCGCTTCGCGGTCGAATGCGAGCGCAATCCGGCCCGCCACGCCGGTGCCCACGGTGGCATCGTCGCATCCGGCTTCGTAGAGTCGTTCGACCAGCGTGTCGGGATCGCAGTCATCCGCCGACAACTGGTATCTCAAGGTGAACGCGTATTCCATGGCGGTGGTTTCTCCTTCGGCTCGATCGACATCACGACTTCGCACCGATGCAAGCAGTGGTCCACGATCCGACGGATTCGGGTTGCGTGGTTGGATGGGCTCCTGGGTGTGCAATAGATGCTGATGACACAGAATTCCCCGGCACGACATGCGCTGTCATTGTGCAAGCAGAAGATCCGCCCCCAGGCATGGCCCCTGCCTTTCGCCGCCTCGACACGCCAGCCGCGAGACTCGGCGTGTCTTAACAGGTTGCTGAAGTACTCCCCGTACAAGAGGCGAGGCTTCCCCCTGCAAGGCAGTAGGCTTGCGATTTTTCACAATCTGGAAGCGGGACGTCCCTACATCGATTTTTTCGGCGGTTTGGCGCCCGATTCCGGCCTCATTACCGCGATTACTGCAACTGCGGACGGATTTGTCCCAGTGAGCGCATGCGCACGAGGTTGTAGGCGGCCATGCTCAGCACGAACATCTGGTCGACTCGCTTCAGTCCACGCACCATCACCTGGCGCATGCGCCCGACAGTCTTGACCCATCCGAAGCCTTGTTCGATCAGCTTGCGCTTTTGCTGCGAAACGGCATACCCGGCGCTGCAAGCAATGGCATCAGGAACGGCCGAGCGGCGCCCCGAGGTGTTCTGTGCCACGTGGGGCGTCACCTTCAGTTCCAGGCAGGCTTGAATGAACTCTTGCGCGTCGTAGCCCTTGTCTGCACCCACCGTGATTTCGGTGTTCGGGTCGTCCGTCACCTGTCGGGCATCGTTGAGCATCACCTTCGCGGCCTCGCGCTCAGCATGTCCGTCCGCATTGGTCACCATGGCGCTCACCACCAGGCCGTGACGGTTGTCGCTCAGGGTATGACCCATATAGCGAAGTTCACTCGCAGTTTTGCCCTTGCGGTACAGCTTGGCATCGGGATCGGTCTTGGACTCGTGCGTCTCGTTGCTGCGCGTGCGACCTTTGAAGTTGGCGCCGTCGTTGTCGTCCTTGTCGTCGCCGCCGTCCTTGCGCACGAAGCTCTTGTGGCCTGCCCACGCCTGAATCAGCGTGCCGTCCACGCTGAAGTGCTCGCCCGACAGCCAGTTCTTCTTCTGCGCGATGGCCAGCACCTCGTTGAAAAACTGGATCACCGCATCATGCTTGATCAGCCGCTCGCGGTTCTTGGTGAAGACCGTGGGCACCCAAACGGTGTCGTCCATCGACAGCCCGATGAACCAGCGAAACAGCAGGTTGTACTGCGTCTGCTCCATGAGTTGGCGTTCGGAGCGAACGCTGTAGAGCACCTGCAGCAGCATGGCCCGCAGCAACTTCTCCGGCGCGATGCTGGGCTGGCCACCCTTGATATCGTCCTCGTACATCTGTGCGAACAACCGGTCCATCTTTACCAGCGCCTGGTTGGCCATGGCGCGGATCGAGCGCAGCGGGTGGGACTTCGGCACGAAATCATCCAGCCTCCGCATAGTGAACAAACTTTCCGTGAAGGTATCTGCGCCGCGCATGAAAGTGGAGTTGGATGGGTTCCTCAAATCAACGCTTCAGCCAGTTGTCGCGCTGACGTCCACCGGAGGTATTTCAGCGGCCTGTTAAGGCACCTTCAATTTCCTTCCTGGGGTGTTGGGCACGGGCCATCGATTTCTCCAAGGCTAGAGGCATGGTTTACGGTTGTCAAGTGACAACCAAGGGCTCAGCCCCTTGCAATGCAATTGGAGAATTGTCCGGCTATGCGCGGTTCGTGGCGTTAAGACGACTCTGTAAGCAAAGTCTCCTGACGCAGCTTCGGAAATCGTCAACCGCTGGCCTGCGTCGGCTTGCCAGGCGCTGTCATCCTTTGTCGGCGTACACTGCCGCTGAACAGCGCTCACTTCCGGCCGACCCAGCCTACCTCTCCATGCCTGTCCCTTTCCCGCCGATCCACTCCGACCGCCTGACCCTGTCGCCCTTCCGCGGGCACGACGCAGCCGAAGCATGGCCCTGCATCACCCCCACGCTCGCCCGCTACATGGAATGGGACCCAGCCCCGTCCCCCGAGGCGTTTCGCGACGTCTGGCAGGCATGGCTGCCGGCCATGGAAGACGGAACGGATTTCATCTTCACGGTCCGACGGACCAGCGACGGTTGTTTCCTCGGCCTGGCCGGGCTGCATCATGCCGATACGCCCGCGCCGGAGTTCGGCATCTGGATTCGCGAAGACGCCCATGGGCACGGCTACGGCAAGGAAGCGGTGCTGGCCGTGGCGGGGTGGGCGACGGCCACCTTGCGGCCGGCGCGGTTTGTGTATCCGGCCGCGGAGCAGAACTGGAAGAGCTGCCGGATTGCGGAAGCGATGGGCGGCGTGGTGGTGGACCGGCAGCCGGCACGGAAGTTTGTGCGGGTGGTCTATTCGGTGCCGGTGAGGTAGCTGGACGGCCGAACGGCATCAGCAGCCGATGGCCACCGACCAGCGAATCGGCCCGACGCCCCTATCTATAGGGTCGGGCGGTCCGAAGAATCAACGCCCCTTCCACACCGGCGGACGCTTGCCGACGAACGCTTCCACCCCTTCCCGGAAATCGTCGCTGCCATAGCACTGCCGCACCAGATCGTCGGTATCCGCCACCGCCGCAACGGTCTGGCGGCGCAACGACTCCTTGATGACCGCCTGCGTCACCGGCGCCAGCGCGCCGAGCCGCTCGCATAGCGCGGCGACTTCGGCGTCCAGCGCCTCGGGCGCATGCACGCCTTCGAGAAAGCCGCAGGCCAGCGCCGCGTCGGCATCGAGAATCTGCGCGAGCAACAGCATGCGTCGCACCGGTTGCAGTCCCCATGCCGCGCGCAGCTTGGCCAGGTTCTGAGCGGAAAGCGTATTGCCCAGCGTTTTCGCGATTGGCACGCCGAAGCGGGCCTTGGGCGTCGCCAGCCGGAAGTCGCACGCGGTGGCGATGGCCAGCCCGCCGCCCACCGCCCAGCCTTCGATCACCGCAACGGTAGGCATCGGCAGCTGCTCGATCAGCGCGATGCCTTCATCGATGCGCGCCTCGTACGCGACCCCGTCATCGCCGCCCGAGAACTGCTGGAACTGCGCGATGTCGGTCCCGGCGACAAAGGCCTCGCCGCCCGCGCCGCGCAGCACCACCACGCGCGCGCCGGCGGTGCCTTCGGCGGCAAGCGTGCGGCAGTGCCCGGCGAGCTGCCCGTACATCGCCCATGTCATCGCATTGCGCGCAGCCGGGCGGTCAAAGGTCAGCGTCGCGACCTGGCCCTGTCGCGTCAGCGTGACCTGCCCTTCGCCGGGCACCGCCTGCGGGGCGCTCATGCGCCAAATGCGCCGGCCGCCGCCAGCGACTGCTGTTCGTCCTGCGACATGCCCAGCTCGGCGAGGATCTCGGCGGTGTGCTGGCCCAGCAGCGGCGGCGGGCGCCGTACCTGCTGCGGCGTGCCGCCCATCTTCACCGCGAAGCCGATATTGGGCACCTTGCCTTCGATCGGATGATCGATCTCGATGCGCATCTGGCGGTGCTTGCCGTGCTCGCTGTCGAACGCCTGCGGGTAGGTCAGGATCGGCCCGGCCGGGATGCCGACCTCGAGCAGTTGCTCGATCCAGTAGTCGGCACTTTGCTTGCCGAAGCTCTCTTCCAGCTCCGCGATCAATGCCTGCCGGTTGGCCAGGCGCAGCGCGACGGTGGCGAAGCGTTCGTCCGCCAGCAGGTCGGGCCGGTCCAGCGTCTTGCACAGCAGCTGCCACAGCTTCTGGTTTGTCGCGCCCATCACGAAGTAGCCATCGGCGGCCTTCATCGCCTGGTACGGCGCGCTCATGCGGTTGGCCGTGCCGAGCGGCTCGGGCTCGCGCCCGGTGCCCCAGTATTCGCAGGTGTCCCACACCGAGAATGCCAGCGCCGAATCGAACAGCGACGCATCGACATACTGCCCCCTGCCCGTCTCCTTGGCACCGATATAGGCGGACAGCATGCCGTAGGTCGCGAACAGCGCGCAGCCGATATCGGCCACCGGCACGCCCGCCTTGACCGGCGCGCCGCCCGGGTAGCCGGTTACGCTCATCACGCCCGACATCGCCTGCGCCATCAGGTCGAAACCCGGCCGCGTGGCCCACGGCCCGCTCTGGCCGAAGCCGGAGATGCTGCAATAGACCAGCTTCGGGTTGATCTGGCTGAGCGTCTCGTAGTCGATGCCCAGGCGCTTCATCACGCCGGGGCGATAGTTCTCGACCAGGATGTCGGCGGTTTCCGCCAGCCGGTACAGCACCTCGCGGCCGGATTCGGTCTTCAGGTCCAGCGTGACGCTGCGCTTGTTGCGGTTCATGTTGAGGAAGCCCATGCTGTCCGGGCCCTTCATCTTGAACCCCATCGAGCCGCGGGTCTGGTCGCCGCCGTCGGGCGGCTCGATCTTGATCACGTCGGCGCCAAGGTCGGCCAGCAGCATGCAGGCGTAGGGGCCGGCCATGACCTGGCTGACGTCGAGCACGCGCACGCCGGCAAGCGGCAGGGGCGTAGCGTTGGCAGCGGTGGCGCCGGAGTCGCGGGTATCCATCATCGGTTGCGTCCTGGGAAATTGGTTCGGGCTGCGTGCATCGGAACGGCGGCGGTCGCCCATCAGCTCTCCGCCTTCACGCCGGCGTCCTTGATCACCTTGGCCCATTTGGTCGATTCCGCGGTGATGTAGGCGGCGAACTGCTGGTTGGATCCGCCCGAGTCCTCGGCGCCGAAGCTCTTCAGCCGCTCGGCCACGTCCGGCATCGCCAGCACGCGGTTGACGTCTTCGTTCATGCGCTGCGCCAGCGCCGAGGGCATCCCCTTCGGGCCCACCAGCCCGTACCACGAGGCCGCGTCCAGGCCGGGAAAGCCCGACTCCGCCAGCGTCGGCACGCTCGGGTGGCTGGCCGCGCGCTTCAGGCGCGTCTGCGCGATCGCGATCACCTTGCCCTGCTGCACGAACGGCGTGGCCGCGGTCATGGTGTCGAACGCATAGTCGATCTGCCCGCCCATCAGGTCCGCCACCAGCGGGCCCGAGCCCTTGTACGGCACGTGCACCACGTCGATCTTCGCCTGCATCCGGAACAGCTCCAGCGCCAGGTGCTGCGCCGAGCCGATGCCAGACGAGCCGAACGAAATCTTGCCCGGGTTCTTGCGGCACAGCGCGACGATGTCCGCCACCGTGCGCACCTTCTGTTCCGGACGGCAGGTCAGCATATTGGGCGTGACCCCCACCATCGAGATCGGCGTAAAGTCCGCGCGCGGGTCGTACTTGACGTCCAGCAGCGCCGGCGCGATCGCATGGCTGTTGACATGCGCCATCAGCAGCGTGGTGCCGTCAGGCGGCTGCTTGGCCACATAGGCAGCGGCAATGGCGCCGGTGGCGCCGGGCTTGTTCTCCACCACCACGCTGGTGTTCCACATTACGCCCAGCTTCTGTCCGATCACGCGCGCCAGCACATCCGTGCCGCCGCCGGGCGCAAAGCCCACCACGATGCGAACCGGCCCCGCCACATTGGCCGCGCGCACCAGGCCCGGCACCGCCAGCCCGGCCGCGGCCGCCAGAAGAAATTGCCTGCGCTGCATTGCGTGTCTCCTCTATCGTTATGGAGTCCATCTTCCGCAATGCACCGGCCAAGCGCTATCGCTATTTTCGGGATTCAGGTTTCGCGTTTTGCGCAAGCACCTGCAGCACGCTCAGCGCCGCCGACGACAGCGTCCCGTGGGGCCGATGGCACAGCACAAAATGCCGCGCCGCCCACTCCCCCGTGATCGGCAACCGCACGAAGCGGCTGCCGCCCGCCACCTCGCGCGCAATCGCCTCCGGCATCACCCCGCCACTCAGGTTCTGCGCCACCAGCGCCGCGACGCTGTCGAACCCGCTCACCCGCATGCGCATGCGCAACACCCGCCCCGCATCCTCCGCCAGCCGCTCCAGCCCGATCGAGATCGCCGAGCTCTCGCCCAGCACGATCAGGTCGCAGTCCAGCACCTCCTCCGTCGTCACCTTCTTGCGCTTCGCCAGCGCATGGCCGCGCGCCACCACCAGCACCAGCCGGTCGCTACGGTACGGCGCGGTCGGCAGGTCGACCACACCGAGGCTGCCTTCATAGATGCCGATATCGACGGTACCCCGTCGCAGCGACTGCTGGACTTCCTGGCTGTTCATTTCCTGCAGGTCGATCCGGACCCCGGGGCATTCCGTGGTGCAGCGCTGGATGTCGAACGGCAGAAACTGGATGACGGCGGACTTGGGGGCGGCCACGCGCACCACGCCGAGATCGCCGCCGACGAAGGACGCGGCATCGTCCTGCATGCGCTGCACCGTATGGGTAATGCCGCGCGCGTGGGCCAGCAGCGCGCGGCCGGCTTCGGTACAGGCCATGCCGTGGGGCAGGCGCTCGAACAGCGAGACGCCTAGCTGGGATTCCAGTTCGAGGATGCGGCGCGA
Source organism: Cupriavidus nantongensis (assembly GCF_001598055.1). Classification (NCBI taxonomy): domain Bacteria; kingdom Pseudomonadati; phylum Pseudomonadota; class Betaproteobacteria; order Burkholderiales; family Burkholderiaceae; genus Cupriavidus; species Cupriavidus nantongensis. The sequence continues at coordinate 4,293,843 of NZ_CP014844.1, forward strand.
GGCGGCGGCAGGGGCCAGATGGAGACGTTCGGCGCCTCGAGTGATGCTGCCCTGGTCGGCGACGGCGATGAAGAGCTGGATAGTGGTGAGGTCGAAATGCAGCCGGGGATTGGGTGAGTGGCGTGAGTGGGCGGGGGACGTCACGATGGTCTGCGCGCTGGTAGGCGTCGTTGGGGCGGCTACGGAGAAAGTTCGAGAAACCGTCACGAGCAATACAGGGATTGCTGCGACTGCTTGCCCATTCTCCGCTCAACGTCGGGCCCCGGCAATTGCGGGTTTCCCGTGCCGGGCAACACCTGCGACTTACCTTCGCCGCACCCGCCCAGCAACAATCACGGGAGCGCGCGCAGTTCCTGTTTCAGGATCTTCCCGACGGCGTTGCGCGGCAGACCACCGAGGAATTCAACGGCCTTCACGCATTTATACCCGGCCAGCCGTTCGCGGCAAGCGGCCAGGATATCCGCCTCGGTCACCGACATCCCCGGCTTGCACACCACGAACGCCACCGGGATCTCGCCCCACCTGTCATCGGCCCGCCCCACCACCGCCACATCGGCAACGCCATCGACGTTGCGGATCGCGGCTTCCAGTTCCGCGGGATAGATATTCTCGCCGCCGCTGATGATCATGTCCTTCAGGCGGTCGACGACGTACAGGAAACCGTCTTTATCAAGATGGCCGATATCACCGCTGCGGTACCAGCCCTGATGCAGCGCGGAGCGCGTGGCGTCCGGGTTGCGCCAGTAGCCGGAGAAGACCATCGGGCCCCGGCACCAGATTTCCCCGTCCTGATCTGCCGGCAGCGCGGCTCCTGTCGCCGGATTGACGATCCTGACTTCGGCATGCAGATGGGGCTTGCCTTGCGAATGAGCCTTCTCCAGCCCCATTTCCGCAGTCCAGAATGACACCGCTCCGGAGAACTCGGTGATGCCGTAGACCTGGTGCACGCTGATGCCCAGCTCCCGGTACGCTTCGATCAGCGCCTTGGGCACGGCAGACGCGCCGCAACTGATCCACGCCAGGCTCGACGCGTCGACCGTCGTCGCCTTTGCCACGGCGAGCATGGCCTGCAGCATCAGCGGGACCGACATCATGCCCGTGATGCGTTCCGCGGCAATGGTCTGCCACACCGCCTGCGGATCGAACTCCGGCCGCAGGACGGTGGTGCATCCCTTCAGCACATTGGTGATCAGCGGCGACAGTCCGCCAATATGGAACATCGGCGCGACCAGCAGGAAGCGCGCGTCCTGGCGCCAGTCGAGCGTATTGGCACTGCCATGCGCGGCCCAGATCAGCGCTTCGTGCGACAGCATCGCCCCTTTGGGGCGTCCGGTCGTGCCTGAGGTGTACATGATGACCGCCGGCAAGTCGCCCGCAACTTCACGGGAGACCGAGGCCGTCGGGCTGGACGCGTTCACGATACTGTCGTAGTCGACGCCGGGTCCGCGCTCGCCCACCCGGATCAAGCCGCGCAAAGGCTGCGCCTTAACCAGCAGCTCGACGACAGGCGCGAATTCCTCCTCGTACAGGAGCACGGCAGGCTCGGCATCGCCGAGAATGTACGTCAGCTCCGCGGCACTCAGCCTCCAGTTCAAAACCACCGCTGTGGCGCCAGCACGCGCGGCAGCGAACACCGCATTGGCCAGGGCCTCGCCATTTTTGGCGTAGATCGCAACCCGGTCCCCTTCCGCAACGCCCAGCGCCGCGAATGCATCGGCAAGCCGTGTACAGCGCTCATTGAACTGAGCATAGGTCCAGCGTCCACGCGGGCACACGATGGCTTCGCGGGTTGGCGACAGCGCGGCGCGCTGCGCAAGCAGTTGCGAGAGATGCAGGGGCATGATGTCAGTTGTTCGTCAGCTCGCGGTGGAAAGGTCAGGCCATCAGGCTGGCGCGGTCGATCAGCTGCGCAATCGGCGCCTGCGGATCCAGCGTGCCATAGGTAAAGCCACACTCGCGCGCCAGGCGGGCGCGGCAGAAGGCATTGGCGATTTCGTCATTGCCGGAGGTCAGCAGCAGCGCCGCCTGAAGAGCCAATGCGGTGCGCTCCACCACCAGCCGGCTGCGCGCTTCCAGCGTACTCTGATCTTCGAACGCCTTGTGCAGCCATGCCAGATGCTGGTCGTAGACCGCATGCAAGCCACGCGCCGCCTGCAGCTCCTTGAACAAGGCATCGCGAACGCCGGGCTCTTTCTGCAAGGCACGCAAGACATCCAGGCACTGCACGTTGCCGCTGCCTTCCCAGATCGAATTCAGCGGCGCTTGCCGATACAGTCGCGGCAGTATGTTTTCCTCGACATATCCAATCCCGCCCAGGCATTCCTGCGCTTCGTTGATATGCGCCGGCGTACGCTTGCAGACCCAGTACTTGCCAATGGCGGTGCCGATGCGGGCCAGCGCGGCCTCATGCGGATCGCGCGGCGAGGCGTCCACGGCGGCAGCAATCCGCATCGCCAGCGCGACGGCCGCCTCGCTCTCCAGTGCCAGGTCGGCCAGCACATTGCGCATCAGCGGCTGGTCAATCAGCAGCCGCCCGAAGGCCTTGCGCTGGCGCGTGTGGTGAAGCGCCTGCACAACGGCCTGCCGCATCTGCCCGGCCGAGCCGAGGATGCAATCCAGCCGCGTCAGCGCAACCATCTCGATAATCGTCGCGACACCACGGCCCTCCTCGCCTACCAGGCTGGCGGTAGCGCCGTGGAATTCAACCTCGGACGAGGCATTGCTCCAGTCGCCCAGCTTGTCTTTCAAGCGCTGGATCCGGACCGCATTGAGCGACCCGTCAGGGAGCACACGCGGCATCAGGAAGCAACTGAGCCCGCCTTCCGCCTGCGCCAGCACCAGATGCGCATCGCACATCGGCGCCGAGAAGAAGAACTTGTGGCCGACGATTTCATAGGTACCGTCCGTTTGGCGGTGCGCCCGCGTGGTGTTGCTGCGAACATCCGAGCCGCCCTGCTTTTCCGTCATGCCCATGCCGATCGTGTTGGCGGTCTTTTGGTGGGCAGGCAATTCACGCGGGTCATATTCACTCGCTGTCACACGAGAAATCCATGCATCTGCAACAGCCGGAGACTTGCGCAACGCCGGAATGGCGGCATGCGTCATCGTCAGCGGACAGCCTGTGCCGGCGTCCGGCTGGGTGTTCAGATACACCAAAGCTGCACGCGCAACGTGCGCGCCAACCTTGTCTTCATGCCGCCAGGAAAAACTGTGCACCTGTCCCTGCATCGCATGAGCCATCAGCTGGTGGTAGGCCGGGTGAAACTCCACCGTATCGATACGCCGCCCATACCTGTCAAAGCTGTGCAAGATCGGCTTATGACGATTCGCCAGCTCGCCGTACTCCATCATCTTGCCGCCGGTGACTTCACCATGGGCTGCAAGGTGCTCGCTCGCCCATGCTCCGCCGTGCCTCGTCACGGCCTCCTGCAAGGCGCGATCCGTTGACCAGGCGTTATACGCGGGCAGGGGCAACGGCTGGTTCTGGACATCGTGAGTGCTGAACTGTGAGCTGGCTGACATGGGTAGACTCTCATCCGTGGAAGCGGTATGTATATTACACAGCATCGCATAATTTGCATAAGAACGTAATATCAGGAAGAACCCTACCCTATGGTTGAGGCATCAAAGACGGCATTGGACGAAAGCGCCCCTGGCCCCGCAGCGCGCCACCTGATTCTCAAGCTGCTGGTGGCCTCTGAGACGGAAACCCTCGACGCCTCTGACGCGATCCGTGCCTGCGCGCTCTTCGGCATCTCCGACAACAACGCGCGCGTCGCGCTCACCCGCCTGGCCAGCGCCGACCTGATCGAGACCGCGGGAAGAGGCACCTACCGGCTCGGCCGCGCGGGCCGGGCGCTGGGCGAAGACATCTCCGCATGGCGAATCGCAGAGCAGCGCGTGCGCCCCTGGGACGGCACATGGGTAGCCGTGCTGATCGCCGGCCTGGGACGCAGCGACCGCTCGGCGCTGCGCGTGCGTGAGCGTGCGCTGGCGCTGGCCGGCATGCGGCAACTGGAGGAAGGGCTGTATGTCAGGCCGGATAACCTGGTCGGAGGCGTCGCCCTGACGCGTGAGCGGCTCTACGGACTTGGCGTCGAGGACAGTGCGCCGGTCTTTACGGTGCGGGATCTCGATGCCGGGCTGGAATCGAAAGCCCGGGACCTGTGGAACGGCAAGGAGCTGGTGAAAGGCTATCGGGACAGCAGGCGCCTGCTTGAGAAGTCGAGTTCCAAGCTCGATTCATTGCCGATAGAGGTGGCGGCCAAGGAAGCGTATCTGCTGGGAGACCAAGCGATTCGGCAGCTGGTGTTCGATCCGATGTTGCCGGAGCCGCTGGTGAGCGTGGCGGATCGGGTGGCGTTTGGGGGGGCGGTGTTACGGTATGACGAAGTTGGGCATGGGATTTGGAGGAGGTTTTTGGCGGGGCGGTGATGGATGTAGGGATCTCCAAAGCGCAACGCATCTCAAGGCAGTCTTTGCCTTGCGCTGCCCAGGGCAAGAAAAGCCAAACACCCCAACAACATCATGGCATCAAGGAGGATCGGGGCTTCCAGCGAAAAATATTCCGACAAGAAGGGAGTGATCGCTTGCCCTGCGGCCTGGAATAGAAAAGTGCTGGATCCCAGCATGCCATAGACGAATGGTATTTGTTCCAGTGAATAGGTGTCGGTCAGCAAGCGATGAAAGCTCGTGAAATAAATAGAGACTCCAAGCCCGCCCACGGCGAAGCCGAGACCAAGCAACCAGGACCAATGCTGTATGAGCAGTGCTGCTAAGGGCTGCGCGCACAGCAAGGTCACGGCGACGATTAATCGGTTTTGAACAGAAAGCCTCGACGTCCAAGGTCTGACGAGGAATAGGGCTAATCCCCCAGCAGCGGCCATCGTAAACGAATAGCCTAGCTGCTCGGCCGATAGCCGATGCGCTGAAACTGCATACATTGGCCAGCCCGCCAGCCACAATCCCAGGCAGAAAAACTCGACATGGTGAACGATCAGGATGCCTCTTTGCTGGCCAAGGGCGCGGATCTGATCCGAGAATTTCGTTGAGATTCGTTCCTTCAGGCCATACTCCGCCCGGGTGGAATCCCGCCGATCGCTCGAAACCAGAAGGCATAACGAATAAAGTAGCGCCGGAAAGATAAATGCAGCCTGGATACCGAAGTGAGCAACGAGCACGCCACCAAGGGCAGGTCCAATCAACCGGCCGACGTTCTGCGATAGCACATAGCTTTCGTTGACAGCGTCGAAACAAGGAAGCCCCGCCATCCGGTTCAGCAATGTTCGCCACGAAACGACGAACAGCGACAAGCCCACGCCTTCCACAAAGCGCGCCGATATCACCAAAACCACATGGTGACAGTAGGCCATCACAATGCTACTGATTAGAGAGCATGCCAAGCCGGTCAGGTAGTAGCGGCCCGCATTGCCGGGCCTTATGATCAGGCCGGCGCAAGGCTGAAATAGCGTTCGCCCTAGCGCGGCTCCGGCGAGGAACACCGCTGCCTCAAAGGCAGACAGGCGCAGGTTCTCAGCCAGAAGTGGAAAGAAGCCGATAGCGGCCGTTGATGCAGTCCAGAACAGTGCACCTTGTAGGAAAACTAGGATGGCGGCGCTACTTGATTGGCTTCGTGTCAACCCGTGTTCCTTACCGTCTGACCGGTAGTTGCGCTCACGTGACTCGACAAATCTGTGGTTTGCAAGGATATCGAATTGGCATAGCCGGCGAGGGAGATTTACCTTCGCCGCCACACAAGTCTAGCAACTGGCCACTGCGTGCGACACTATTCAAGTAAGCCAAGATCGTTCAACAGCACCCGCCGCCCTCGCTGCTCCAAAGGTTGACGGCTCGCTCATGGAATTCTGCAACCGACTATACCTTCTACAGATCAATGTATCTCGGTAGCAAGTCTTGATCGACAAGCCGAACCTCAATGGCGTTGGCCGACCTGACGTGTTCCGGATCAGTTCCGGAAAAAGGGGCATCGGTTACGCTTACGACAATCGTTCCGATTTGCTTGTTGTTCTCGTCCAGCACGCTGACAAGCGCGCGAGCTTCGGGAACGTGCTGCTCCGTCAGAATTGTCGGCAGATAGATCATCCAGCCAACCCCCGGCCGGTCGGGAAAGACACCATCGTAGGTTCGCGTGTCGACGGTAGCCAACAATGGGCGCCAAATCTTCACCGCTTCACTGAGAACTTTCGCAACCGTAGTCCAAGCACCCAGCCGACTGGCCGGCGACATATCAACATCTCGTTTGGCTCCGCCGCTGACACTCGGAGGCGCTCGAAGGCAGAGGCCGACGCCCGTCCTCTACAGATCGATGTATCTCGGTAGCAAATCCTGGTCGACAAGCCGGACCTCGATGGCATTGGCCGACCTCACATGCTCTGGATCAGTTCCTGAGAATGCCCCGTCGGTGACGCTTACGACAATTGTTCCCATCTGTTGGTTACCTTCATCCGCTACGCCGATGAGCGCGTGCGCCTCCGGGACGTGGTGCTCTGTAAGGATGGTCGGCAGATAGATCATCCAGCCTACAGCGGGACGATCCGGGAAGACACGGACATACTTCTGTGTATCGACGGTGGCGACTAACGGGCGCCAGATCTTTACCGCCTCGCTCAAGAGCTTGGCGACCGCGGACCAAGGGCCCAAACGACTTGCTGGAGGCTTAGACCCTAAAGTAAGACTCAGCGCTGACGCTGCACCGTCAGCCCGATCGAAATAGTAGGAAATGGACGCGCCTTGCGACTTCGCCAGTTGCCCGTTCCATATGACGAAAGACTTTATGGTGTTCTCTCCTTCCAATTCTTGGCTCAGGACAGACAATGCAGTTGTGGTGGGGCCTTGTCTGTCGAAGACCAAGTATCGGTAAGAGTCTTCTTTCGTTTCACCCGCCAACAGCCACGCCGACTCATCCAGCAGGGCATCTTGTGTTCCTACAAATCGCGTCAGCTTCTGGATGAGAGACAGATGGTCTTTCAAAGTGAGAGGTGAATCGGCTGCGGGCCGAAACCGCAGGCGTAGCTCGTGCGACATGGCAGGGAACCTCTTCTGTCGATTGCTTTCGAGAGTTACAGATCGGCGTACCGCGGCAGAAGGTCCTGATCAACGAGCCGTACCTCAATGGCATGGGCCACGCTGACATGATCCGGATCGCTTCCGGAGAATGGACCGTCAACTACGCTTACAACAATGGTTCCCAATTGCTTGTTGTTCTCGTCTAGGACGCTGACAAGCGCGCGAGCTTCCGGAACTTGCCGATCCGTGAGGACCGTTGGCAGATAGAGCATCCAGCCGGCTCTTGGACGGTCGGGGAAGACACCGTCGTAGTTTCTTGTGTCGATAGTGGCGACCACCGGCTGCCATATCTTTACCGCCTCACTGAAAACTCGCGCAACCGTAGTCCAATGGCCCAGTCTGCTCGCCGATGGCTTTGCCCCCAACGTAAGCCGGAGCCCCGACGTGGAGCCGTCCGTACGGTCGAAATAGTAGGAAATGGAGGCGCCCTTCTCGTTCTCCAATTGCCCGTTCCATATGACAAATGACTTTACGACTTCTTTGCTTTCCTGTTCGCGCTTCAATACGGCTAATGCTGCCGCATTCGGACCCTCGTCTCCAAAAAGTTGATATCGATAGGAATCGTCCTTCGTATCCCCGCTTAGATACCATGCGGATTCGCCGAGCAGCGCGTCTTCCGCACCTAGTATTTGGATCAAGCGCCTAACCATGGCAAGGTGATCCGCGATATCTAGCCGTCGATCTGTGGAGGTGCGGAAGTGAAGGTATAGCTCATGCGACATAGCAATAACTCGGTTGACTTCTGCCCCGATACGCGGAGCCGCTCAGCCATGCTTGCTTCGATTACTAGAGGTCAGCGTATCGGGGGAGCAGGTCTTGGTCGACAAGCCGCACCTCAATACTGTTCGCCAGCCTTACGTGTTCAGGAAGCAAGTCCGAGAACATTTGATCGACGACACTGATGATGATTGTCCCGATATGACAACGCTCTCTTATGACAGGGACCAGAGCACCTGCTTCCGGTACCTCGCGTTCTGTGACTGCGCGCGGCAGATAGAGCATGTTCCCGACGCCGGGTCGATCGCGAAACACCTTCTTCGCCATATAAGCCGGAGGATGCGCGGTAATCAGCGTGGGCGACCAGATTGAAGCGGCTTGCTCCACCACGGAGACGACCTGCGAGGTAGTAATTGCCGGATCGACTCTTGGCCTAAGATTGACGGTCCACGGACGAAGTCCTCCCATCAAGTACTTCAACCCTGCAGCCTGGGAGCCGTCTTGCCCGTTCCAAAGGCCGATGTCGCACGCCGTCTCCTTACCGCGATTCGTCGCTCGGAGGACCGCGAGCGCCGCTGCCTTGAATTCACCTTCGCCAAAGGCCTCATACCGCAGTGCCTCTTCCTTGCTGTCGCCGCCCAGGTACCACTTGCTAAACAACGGGCCCCAGGCCTGAATCACATGAATGAATCTGCGCAGTTGGATCAACTGATCCTGCAGCGACGGGTCGATCGGTGGGCGGATGAGGGCTGTAATTTCGGGCAGCAGTGTGCGTTTCATGGTTCAAAGACCGATTCCAGACCTGGATATTGGACCGAGAAGAGCGAAGCAAAGTGGGAGTAACTCTTCGGCTCCATGAAGTACCAGCTCAACCGGACCGGTGGTCTTGGACGCGCAACCGCGTACTGCATACCCGCTTGTCGGATCAAGCCGTTCTCCCCGCCTGAACTGCTTGCCCACCACTCCTTCGGTATGCCGTCCTCGTCAAAGAACTGATCGTACTTTCCCTTGGCTTCCTGCAGCAGGCACTGCGAAGATCGGAAACCATCGAAATCCAGTCCAGCAAAATTCCACTCTGTACCCGGTGGAAATCCAGTGATGCGCGCCTGATACGCCTGTGAGGACTCCGACATGTGCCAGCTTCTCGCCACCGGATTCCCGCGGTCCGGCGGGCACTCCTTGCATTTTTCCTTTTCTGTTTTCGTTTGAGCATCGGTATGGGCCAGTGGGCTATCCTTAGCCTTTTCTGCCTCCTCGTTTCGCTTTCGCATCTCCTCAATTGCTGCACCTGCAGTGAGGCCGAGACCGAGTGCAGTCAAGACGCGTACAGCGATACTCTCGATTACCGGGACTGCGAGTGTAGCCATTGGCGATAGCCCTCCATCTTCCACGTTTCTGCCGAGACAGAATCATCCATTGCGCATTCACTGCAGGCCTTGGTTAGCCGAGCGCGGATCTCGTGTCTGCGCGCGGCCACGACCAGCTATTGGTTCGCCGCAGCTGCAATTGCACGCATTACGCCGGCGGTATGCCTTTCCCAATTTCATTTAGGACGTACGCGATCACTGCAGACAAGTCATCCAGTCTCAGTTCCGGCGACGCTCCTGGCTTCAAGAGATACATCTGTACTTGCTCGTCCGCCGCCAATTGCGGTGCATCGGCACAAAGATAGAGAAGCTTCACGATATGCGGCGTTGATTGCAGCCCAATTCGTGCGGCAAGGTCATGCCCAGCCAGCATTCGGCCGAGGACTTCGTCTTTACCTGGTTCTAGCAACAGCTCCGGCCGACGAGCCAGGAACTGCTCACAGACCGCCCTGACAAAATTCCGAGCCTCTGTCTTCCGCAGCGCTTGCCACTGCGCTTCACTGAGCGTCAGCATGATGCCTCCCTATCCAGACTCTCATGCCCTTGTCGAAGAAATGCCACTCGTAGATATGACCGAAGAATTCCGCTCGTTGGTCACCTGCCATCAACTGGAAGAGAGCTGCCAGCACACGTGGATCCCAAAACCGCAAGAGTGCGGTTCGTCCGTCTGGCAGCTTGACGCCGAGTCGCAGCTGCAGCAATTGTGAAAGCCCCGTCAGGTCGGCTTCAGCAATGAGCCAGGTGACGGCCGGTGCCGTCGTCTCCAGCGAGGTCAAGTCACGCAGGACTGCATCGGTTACCTGCGTCGCATCAACCAGCCAAGGGCCGGCGGGTGCCAGCGCGTCATCCGCTGTACCGGAAAACAAAGCAACCACCACGCCGGGCACGTGTTCAAGCTGTCGCTCCCGATGCTGCTGATACAGCGCGCCATCCACCAGCGCATACAGGTTGAGCGTCTGCAAGCGTGCACGCAGTTGGCTGTATCGATCGAGGACATCCATTAGCCGGCTACCCTCGGACGACAGTCGCCGATCCTGTCGCAACTGCCTTCATCAAGCAATCCAGGCAGAGGCCAGAACCCGTTACAGCCGCGATCGCTGCCGGCTCGAAGTCGGTGACCGATGGTGTCTCCATGTCGCTTGCCAACGTGCTGTCCTGGCTGGCTAGCAACCTGGCACCGCAGGCGGTGCGGTCCATATGCCTGGCGTAGGGAACGCCATTGGGCGCAGTGATAATTCCGTTGCCCGCCAGGATCGGAAAAGCGCCCTTGCACTTGGGACAGATGGTCATGTCCCCTGCACGTGCCATGGCGCGATTACCGATGATGCTGGTGCCATCGCCGGTAATGACTGTCCCTCCGTGCGTTGTCCGGTCGCCAACGCAAATGAGTCCGGAGATCACCCTAACCCCTCCACCTTCGTTATGCCTGAAAGAGCCGCCTGATGCCGTTGAATGCTTGCTCAAGGTAGTTGGCGCAAAGGGGTCATGGCAACAGACCAAATCCGCAAAGATATGCGTCCGTTTCTGCAAGGGTGATGGAAAGGGCTGCATCCCGGTCACCAAAGGTGGCCGGCTGCGCGATAGACGAAGCCTTGAGTCAAATGGTTACCGGCCCATCGAAGAGGCGGTGCCAGCTGTGGACCTCCACGCGCTCGCGAAGCCTCCGTGCAAAGCGAGGAAACATCCGCGCGCCACAGCGTGCCCAGCCCGCGATTCGCAACTTGCCAGAACTTTCTTCGCCAATCTTCCGAATACTCTGACGACCTTTGTCCGACAACGCACCTAACCTGCGCGGAGATGGTCTCGAGCAGCATGGCGAAGCCAAATCGTGTTCCTGAATCCCACAACTTTGATGACCCAAGGTGATGGCGATGAGGTTTCTTTTGGATCTGTCTAAGGACTGGCTTTTCGCTTACCGAATCACAGTCAAGAAGTACCCGGCCTTGCCAATCCACTTCGGCGGAGCAACCCTGTTTGTAGCCCTGTGCGCAGCATTGTCCACGCTAGTCCCCTACCTCTTGCGTGAGGCAACCAATGCTCTGTCTGTAGACGCCAGGCAGGACCCTTCAAGCTTGCCGCTGCTACTTGCAGCCGCTTACGGACTGGCCTGGACTGCTGCCCGCGCATTCGACTGGCTGAAAGCCATGCTTTCCGCGGCCGTACTCGCAAGATGCGACGCCGCGTTCCATCACGCGATCTTTGCGCGACTCATCAGGGTTGACTACCCGCGCCTGGCTGAAGAAGACCCAGGCAAGCTGGTTTCAGTCATCGCTCGAAGCCGCGCCGCTTTCAGTGCGATCACGTTTGCGGTGTTCTGGGCGATCGGCCCGACTGTCATGCAGTTGATTATGTCCAGCGTCGTCCTTTGGCAACTGACTGGTGGCGCTTTTGCGCTGGGATTTGCCAGCTCCATGCTGCTTCTCTTTGCGGCGACATGGCTTCTCGCCGACAAAAGCAAGGGCGCTCACGAGGAAATTTTCTGCGGTGTCGACATGCTGTCGAGCCATCTTGTTGAGAAGCTCGGATTCACGCTCGACATCAAAGTCAACAACGCATACGCCAGAGAGGATGCCGCGTTGCACCGCATACTGGACGTCTATATCGGCAAAGTGACCCGCGGAAACACCCGGCTCGCGCTGTTGCTCGCGGCACAAGCCATCATCACCGGCCTTTTGCTCACGCTGTTCACGATGACGACCGCCTACGGCGTCATCCATGCAAGTCTCCGCGCAGGCGATTTCGTTATGATTGCCAGCTACATCGTGACACTGGCAACACCTTTCACTAACCTCGCTGGGTCGCTGTCCGATTTGCGCCGCAACCATCTCGCGCTGCGCGAGAGTTTCGGGCTACTGGAGCTGCAAATCGAGCGCAGTGAATCTGCAGCCCACATCGATCGCGCCGCGAACGAAGTCTGCCGAATCGAGCGCGCAACTGTCATACAAGGCGGCAAGCAGATTCTGCAGAACGTGAACATCACTGTCAGGCAGGGCGAGCTTGTCGCGCTCACCGGACCATCCGGTGCGGGCAAATCGAGCCTGGTCCACTTGCTGCTCGGTCTCGCCCGCCCCGCCGCTGGCGCCATCTATCTGTTTGACTCCGACGTCAGCAAGCTATCCGTTAGCGATATCGCCCAGGAAGTCGCTGTCGCACCGCAGGCGCCGATGATACTGACGGGCTCTCTCAGGGAAAATTTGATTTACGGCTGCGACAACTTGCCGTCAGACCAGGCACTGCACGAACTCGTTAGTTTGCTCGAACTGCAGGATATCGCGGCAGAAGGGAACGGCGATATTCTGGAGCGCCCGCTCGGCATTCAAGGCAGGGCCCTATCAGGCGGAGAACGCCAGCGTGTCGCACTGGGCCGTGCTCTCGCGCGCCGCCCGGCGGTCATCATTCTGGATGAGCCGACCTCATCGCTCGATCCGGAGCGCGAGGCGCGAATCTTCGCACGTGTTCGGCAGCGGGTGCCAACCCTTATCGTGGTTACGCATCGCCATGCGCTTGTCCAGGCGGCAGATCGCGTATATCGCGTTGCGAACGGAAGTGTTCAAGAGGATTCTTCAAGGGTTGCGAACGCCGCGGGGTGACCAGGCGACAGGGATCATCGCTATTCTCCGATGCAGGGCGGATCGGATAGCTTATCGAATCAAGGGGCTAGGATGAGTAAATTCTGGAGTCGGGGGTTGGATGGATTGACCCCGTACACACCGGGCGAGCAACCCCGGCAGAGCGGCTTGATCAAGCTAAATACTAACGAGAGTCCGTTCGGACCTTCTCCCGCGGTCACCGATGTGCTTCGGACTTGGCCCGCCGAGCAACTGAGGCGCTATCCCGATCCAGATTCCACCGCGTTGTGCAACGCACTGGCCCGCGAGCACGGCGTGCGCGTCGACAATGTGTTCGTCGGAAATGGCTCCGACGAAGTGCTGGCACATACGTTCTGCGCACTGCTCAGGCATGACCAGCCAATTCTAATTCCGGACGTGACCTACGCCTTCTACCGGACCTACTGCGCGCTGTATGGCATTACCTACAAGGCGATTCCACTCGATTCGGAGTATCGGATCAATGTGAGCGCGTACGAGGTGCCCTGCGGCGGCGTGGTGCTGGCCAATCCGAATGCACCCACCGGCATCGCGCTGGCGCGCGCCGACATCGAACGCTTGCTGGCATCGCATCCGGACCAAGTGGTCGTCGTCGATGAAGCCTACGTGGATTTCGGCGGTGAAAGCGCAATCGAATTGACGGAGCGCTACCCCAATCTGTTGGTCGTCCGTACCTTCTCTAAGTCGAGGGGCCTGGCGGGGATACGAGTTGGCTACGCGCTGGGCCACGCGGCATTGATTGGCGGCTTGAATAGGATCAAGAACAGCTTCAACTCGTACCCGGTGTCGTCGTTGTCAGCCGCCGCAGCCATTGCTTCGCTAGGGGACACGGACCATTTTGCCAGTACCGTTGCCGAGATCATTCGGCTGCGCCAACTCGTGGCCGGGGAACTCGGACGTTTGGGGATGCTGGTTCTTCCGTCATCGGCCAATTTTCTGTTCGCAGCACATCCAGCCTGCCCCGCATCACGCCTGCTGGCCGGTCTGCGCCAGAACGGTGTGCTGGTCAGGCATTTCGTGAGCCCGCGAACTGAGAACTTCCTGCGTATCACGATCGGTTCGGAAAGCGATTGTAGAGCGCTGGTGATGGCGCTGAGGAAAGTGCTATCTGATCGGTCTGGATGACGTTCCTGGCCGCCGAAGAATGCTTGATTCCGATGGAGTATACGGCGCGTTCAGGCTTGGAGCCGCGGACGCCCGATGCCGATGCGCAAGTCCATGCTTTCCCTATGCGCAGATGCGGGCCCGCATCTGCCGTGGCACTCACCCAATCGGGCCGACAGCTGAGAACAGTATGCAATGCGCAAGGGCAGAGAAACCGCAATGACGGCGGCGCCATCCGGACAACCATCCGTGCGGGCATCCGGACGTCCTTCGCTGGAACGGGCCGGGCAGCTTGCCGACACCATCATGGAGCACGCCACCCGGCTCTTCATCGAGCATGGCTATGGCGCCACCAGCGTGGAGGCTATTGCCGCCGCCGCAGGCATTTCCCAGAAGACCTACTACACCCGCTTTGCCGGCAAGGCAGAAGTCTTCGAGGCGGCCGTGCTGCGTTACGTGGCGCAGAACCTGCGAACCGGACAGCCGGCGCAAGCCGACAGCGAGCCGCTGGAGGAACGCCTGGTCCGCATGGCCTGTGAACTGCTCGAATGGATCCCGCGACCCAAGGTCCTGGGCCTGTATCGCGTGACGATTGCCGAAGCACCACGGTTTCCACAACTGGCCCGAACCGTGGTCGACTTCGCGATCCTCGGCGCGGCACGCTCATTCGAGCCGGTATTCCGCACCTGGGCTGCGGGCAATCCGAGCGATGACGAGATCGGCTTCGTGGCCTCGCAGTTCCTGCAGAGCGTGGCGGCCGAGCCATGCCATCGGGCGGTTCAGGGATTGGATGCGGCGGGGTTGGATGCGCCGCGGCGTGAGAAGGTGCGGCGTGCTGTTCGGTTGTTTTTTCGGGGGTTTTCGCAGCGGGGTGAGGGCTGACTGACCGCGTCGGCAATCCTGTGCTGTGAACTTAGACTCGTCTCATTCTCCGACGTGCGCGTGACGCGTAGGCTTGCCCATGGTGCTGAACACACCTCTGGTAACGGCCTCACCGCGCCCGTCAGCCTGCGGTATTTCTATCCATAGCCTTGCAGAGGCCGGGTAGCGCGCATCGATACAAGACCCGCGAGGGGAAGGATGCGGGCCGATTTGCCAGCGGTGTTCAAGTACCCGGCCGCCCTACGAACAGGGGCGAACTAAACAATCACTCACGCGCGGCCATTTCGAGAGCAATTTCGTGGAACAGATTGGTGAGCGCCGGTGCGATCTCGTTGGCTGTAATTCCACCTAGCTGTTGAGCAACCAACTTAGACTCGCGCCATACCAGACTGTCTGCAAGGAACGTTCGCGGCCCGGCATCCACAACATTAACCCAGCCGCCAGCATCTCCTAATGATCTGAGAAAGAAAGGGCGCAACGCATAGCTTCCTTCGCGCAGAATATCGGCAGTGATGTCTGCGTCGATATCAGCGGATTTCCAGTTGCAGGCTTTAATAAGCCACTGAGTTGCATCCTCAGGATTGACGGCCTGAATATGACCCATCTGTAGAGAGACGCTCCCATCTGCACGTTCAATTCGGCGCAGTAGTTCCTGTTCCTCAACAAAGGTATCTCGCGCAGCAAGGATTACTGTGCCACCACCGCCTACATCGTCGATGAATTCCTTCAGCGCAAGCCACGCGTCCTCATAGCCATCTGCATCGACAAGTTCATCAAACCCGTCGATGGCTGCGACCAATAGACCATGTCTAACGAGGATGGGTACATGTCGCGCTCCGAACGCCGTCCCCATCTCCTGGGTCGTTGCAGCGAGAACATCTCGAAAATTTGACAAGCGTCGACCCCGACTCGATATATGGAGTATAGGGGGAGCGACTGCCCCGCGTGCGCACTTTGCCGCTTGAGCACGTGCGAGCTGCTCGACTTGAAATGTCTTGCCAACTCCGGCGGGACCATCCAATAGAATTAAGATTGTCTTCTCTGAAGCTCCTCCGAGCCGACCAGCGAGTTCGGCAGAGGTCACTGCCGCGCCGTCAAGCTTTATAGTCGATGGTATCGCCAGACCGCTAGGTTGCTTATCAAAAATGCGACGCTGTATTTCGGCAAACTTCGCGATGTTGGCAAACTCCTCAGACGCGAGCAACGATCGCATATTTGGGTACGTTCTTTCACGATGCTTCGCCGTTACGGATCCTGTTTCTGGATGCAGCTCGTAGACAACGTCACGCCCGTTGCGAACCAAATTAATTCTGCTTTTACCCTGAACTCGCTTGATCTTTTGTTCTGTAAATGGGTCGGCAAAGGCGATCACGTCCTGCCAAAAGGAATGTTGTTCGCTCATGTCTATAGCCTGTAGGTGAGGCCTGCAATATTAAGATGCTTGCTTTCGTCTTCGCGAGTCACCCTAAACACATAGGTCGGCAATCCCCATTGCTCAGCAACGATAACTCCGGGCAAAAGATCATCATCATCTCCGATAACAATTGCCATAGAGTCGGGTTTTTGACCGCGTTTAAAATTTCTGCTTTCGGTACGACAGTAACTGAGAAGATCTGAAACGAGGGCCGTGTCAACCATCTTCTGTTGATCCTGCCCCCCATCACGGTGTCGAAGCGTATCAAACAGAGGTAAACGTCGGCCACCACAACTCAAAACGTTTCCATATTCCACATCTGCAAGAAATGAAATTTTGTTTCTTACAACTGGGCGTAGTCTGGGAACAGCATCCTCCCAAGCCCTTCTATCCAATGTCTCTGTCTTCCCGCTATGCCAACCGTGATAAATACGGTTCCTAATAATTCGGATCTGCCGTCCGGGTTCAATGTCAACCAGCTTAGCTGCGACCCGAGATTGGAGTTCAGTAAAACACTCTTCGACGTTTGATGCCCGGTCCCTCAACGTTACTTTCTGGTCATCGGACGGATTCCATTTTGGCCGGATTATTCGCCTAGCGCTATCCCAATCAATAAAGGTATATGCGGTAATCATGGAGTATTGTCAGTGCTACGTCACAGCAAAAGGTTGTTGATCTACCGTATCTTCAATCGTTGTCGAGCGGAGGCTGCTTTCTGAACAGCGAATGCGCTTTATTGATTCGCCAACCTCCGGGCTGAATAGGCGAGATCATACTCTATGGAAGAGCACGCGAACGACCGCTGTAATGCCGGGTAGCCAATCTCGCCATCGTGGTGAGATTCGAGTGAAGTGGCGCGAGTTGGGTCATTGGCTTTCTGATCTGGTGCTGCATCGAGGGGTTGAATCTGGAACAGATAGCGGCCATCTCGCTTCTTTTACTCGCAGCCAAAAGAAATGGGAGCCTCAGCTCCCATTTCTGTCATTGCATGATAACAGCAGGTGGTTCAATCCCAGCTCAACGCCCCACCCGTCTGATACTCAATAACCCGCGTCTCAAAGAAGTTCCTCTCCTTCTTCAGATCGATCATCTCAGACATCCACGGGAACGGATTCTCCTCATTCGGGAACAGCTGATCCAACCCAATCTGCTGGCACCGACGATTGCAGATGAACCGCAGGTAAGACTTGAACATCGGCGCATTCAGACCCAGCACGCCGCGCGGCATGGTGTCCTCTGCATAGCGATACTCCAGGTCAACAGCCTTCTTGAACAGCTCCGTAATCTCAGCCTTGAACTCCGCCGTCCACAGATGCGGATTCTCCAGCTTGATCTGATTAATCAGGTCAATCCCAAAATTGCAATGCAGCGACTCATCCCGCAGGATGTACTGATACTGCTCCGCCGCCCCGGTCATCTTGTTCTGCCGCCCCATCGCCAGGATCTGCGTGAAGCCCACATAGAAGAACAGCCCTTCCATGATGCAGGCAAACACGATCAGCGACTTCAGCAGCTTCTGGTCGTTTTCCGGCGTGCCGGTCTTGAACGACGGGTCGGTCAGCGTGTCGATGAACGGGATCAGGAACTCGTCCTTGTCGCGGATCGACTGCACTTCGTGGTACGCGTTGAAGATCTCGGCTTCGTTCAGGCCCAGCGATTCAACGATGTACTGGTAGGCGTGCGTGTGGATGGCCTCTTCGAAGGCCTGGCGCAGCAGGTACTGGCGGCATTCCGGCGCGGTGATCTGGCGGTAGGTGCCCAGCACGATGTTGTTGGCGGCCAGCGAGTCGGCGGTGACGAAGAAGCCCAGGTTGCGCTTGATGATGCGGCGCTCGTCCTCGGTCAGGCCGTTGGGGTCTTTCCACAGGGCGATGTCGCGGGACATGTTGATTTCCTGCGGCATCCAGTGGTTGGCGCAGCCGGCCAGGTACTTTTCCCACGCCCACTTGTACTTGAACGGGACCAGCTGGTTGACGTCGGTGGCGCCGTTGATGACGCGCTTGTCGGCGGCGTTGACGCGGCGGGTGCTTTGCGCGGCGGCGGCGTTGGGGTTGTTGCCCAGGATGCCGGCTTGCGTGGCGCTCGGCGGCAGGATGCCTTGCTGGTCGACCGAGGCGGCGGCAGCAGCGGGTTGCAGGGCAGGCTGCGGTGCGGCCTGCGGGGTGGCTTGAACGTCGTCGTCCCAGCTCAGCATGATGTGGTTCTCCGTGATTCGGTGTTTGGGGGCGGCGGTTGGTCAGTGTTTTGACTTTTCACTTCGTGGTGGCGCCGGCCCTCTCCCCCGGCCCCTCTCCCGCAAGCGGGAGAGCAACTGTGTTTAAAGTCAAGGTTTGACGGACGGCATAGCATGCTTAGTCGGGTCCCACACTGCGCCGTCTCTGGCCATCGCATTCAGGATGGTAAGGAGCTTGCGCATGCAGGCAACGATGGCAACTTTCTTGGCCTTGCCGGCCGCCAGCAGGCGCTGGTAGAACGAAGCAATAGCCGGGTTATAGCGCTTGGCCGACAGCGTAGCCATGTACAGCACCGCGCGCACTTCGCCACGTCCGCCCCAGATGCGGCGTGGACCTTGCCGTTTGCCAGAGTCATTGGCCAGCGGAGCAACACCGACGAGCTTGCCGATGGCCCTTCGCCCCAGCTTGCCCAACTCCGGCAGTGCCGCCAACAACGTCATGGTGGTCACCGCGCCGACACCTTTGACCGCTTCAAGCAGCGCACGCTGGTCTTTGAAGTGCTTTTCGATGTGCCAGTCCACATCCTTGTCGATTTGGCCTATCTGTTTGTCCAGCGTGCGAATCACCGCCCGGATGCTGCGTGCTGCCTCTGGCGACGCCTTTTCCAAGCGATTGCCTTCGGCCACACGCATCTCCAGCAACTGCCTGCGGCGCGTCATCAGCGATGTCAGTTGCTCGCGATGCGCTTCCAACCGGGCTGTGACGTACTTTTGGCGGTCCTGATGGCGCGCCAGCACGTTGGCGAAGTCTCGCAAACACCGGGCGTCCACCTGGTCGGTCTTGGCCAACATGCCCATCGACTTGGCAAAGTCGCGGGCCTGGCGCGGATTCACGCGCGCAACTTCAAGACCGGCCTGCTGGAGCGTACAAACCAGCCCACGCTCATAACCACCGGTGGCCTCAATCACCACCAGATCAACTTCGGACGCTTTGAATTTCCCGGCCAGCTCGTTCCATCCCGAGGCGTCATTGCTCAAGCGCAGACACTGATCGTTCCAGGAAGCATCGAGATGCTCTTTGGATACGTCAATTCCAGCGTTGGGCCGTGGTCCTTGGTTCGATTCCCTGCCTTGCGGATGCATACTCGGTATTGGCAACTGTTCGGGTTACACGAATTGGATAGAACGGGCCGGTGCGTTGACCAAGTGCTCTCCCACGAGCTGCGAACTCTGAGGGGTTTCAGGTTTGGCGCACCAACCACGAAAAACAAGCAATCCTACATTGACGACTCTGCCGGTCGCTACTCTTCTTGAATGCCTTCAGAACAACGTTCCGAGAACATACAAGGGGAGCAAACCGAGGGGTTAGGTGAGACTTATTGGCAGGCTTCGCACTCTTCAAAGCCAGGATCACCCGGGCGCATCGTGCACACCGCGCCTTCAGCTTCCGGCATGGCCGGAGCCGATGCAGCCGCTGCGTCCAGGGCCGAGCCGCTGTCGCTGCCCGACGACACCGCGTTCAGCGAGCCGCGCGACACGGTGGACTTCTCCACGTGGGTGGCTGCCATGGTGCGCAGGTAGTACGTCGTCTTCAGGCCGCGCAGCCAGGCCAGCTTGTAGGTGTCGTCCAGCTTCTTGCCCGAGGCGCCGGCCATGTAGATGTTCAGGGACTGGGCCTGGTCGATCCACTTCTGGCGGCGGCTGGCGGCTTCGACCAGCCAGGTCGGCTCGACTTCGAACGCGGTGGCGTAGATGTCGCGCAGGTCTTGCGGGATGCGGTCGATGCGGGCCAGCGAGCCGTCGAAGTACTTCAGGTCGGCAACCATCACCTCGTCCCACAGGCCGCGTTCCTTCAGGTCGCGCACCAGGTAGTCGTTGACCACGGTGAACTCGCCCGACAGGTTGGACTTGACGTACAGGTTCTGGAAGGTCGGCTCGATGCACGCGGACACGCCGATGATGTTCGAAATGGTCGCGGTCGGGGCGATCGCGATGCAGTTCGAGTTGCGCATGCCGTGCTGCTTGATGCGGGCGCGCAGGCTGTCCCAGTCCATGGTGCTGGACAGGTCCACGTCCAGGTAACCACCGCGCTCTTCGGCCAGCAGCTTGAGCGAGTCCTGCGGCAGGATGCCGCGGTCCCACAGCGAGCCTTCGTAGGTGCTGTAGCGGCCGCGCTCTTCGGCCAGCTCGGTCGACGCCTGGTAGGCGTAGTAGCACACGGCTTCCATCGAGGTGTCGGCGAACTTGACCGCGGCGTCGCTGGCGTACGGGGTGCGCAGCACGTGCAGGCAGTCCTGGAAGCCCATGATGCCCATGCCGACCGGACGGTGGCGCAGGTTGGAATTGCGGGCCTTGTCGACGGCGTAGTAGTTGATGTCGATGACGTTATCCAGCATCCGCATGGCGGTGCGGATGGTCTTCTGCAGCTTGGCGTGGTCGAGCGCGTACGAACCGTCGGCCTGCTTGGCCAGATGTGCCACCAGGTTGACCGAGCCCAGGTTGCACACGGCGATTTCGCTGTCGTTGGTGTTCAGCGTGATTTCCGTGCACAGGTTGGAGCTGTGCACGACGCCGACGTGCTGCTGCGGGCTGCGGATGTTGCACGGATCCTTGAAGGTGATCCACGGGTGGCCGGTTTCGAACAGCATGCCCAGCATCTTGCGCCACAGCTGGATCGCAGGGATCTTCTTGAACAGCTTCAGCTCGCCGCTGGCGGCCTTGGCTTCGTAGCCCAGGTAGGCCTTCTCGAACTCCTTGCCAACCTTGTCGTGCAGGTCCGGGCAGGTGGACGGTGAGAACAGCGTCCATTCGGCGTTTTCCATCACGCGCTTCATGAACAGGTCCGGAATCCAGTTGGCCGTGTTCATGTCGTGGGTGCGGCGGCGGTCGTCGCCGGTGTTCTTGCGCAGCTCGAGGAATTCTTCGATGTCCAGGTGCCACGTTTCCAGGTAGGCGCAGACCGCGCCCTTGCGCTTGCCGCCCTGGTTCACGGCGACGGCGGTGTCGTTCACCACCTTCAGGAACGGCACCACGCCTTGCGACTTGCCGTTGGTGCCCTTGATGTGCGAGCCGAGCGCGCGCACGTTGGTCCAGTCGTTGCCCAGGCCGCCGGCAAACTTGGACAGCAGCGCGTTTTCCTTCAGCGCTTCGTAGATGCCTTCCAGGTCGTCCGAGACCGTGGTCAGGTAGCACGACGACAGCTGCGAGCGCTGCGTGCCCGAGTTGAACAGCGTCGGCGTGGACGACATGAAGTCGAACGACGACAGCAGCTGGTAGAACTCGATGGCGCGCGCTTCGCGGTCCTTCTCGTTCAGCGCCAGGCCCATGGCCACGCGCATGAAGAAGGCCTGCGGCATTTCGATGCGGGTTTCATCGATATGCAGGAAGTAGCGGTCGTACAGGGTCTGCAGGCCCAGGTAGTTGAACTGGAAGTCGCGGCCGGCGTCGAGCGCGGCGCCCAGGCGGGCCAGGTCGAAAGTGGCCAGCTTCTCGTCGAGCAGCTCGGCGGCGATGCCGCGGGCGATGAACTTGGGGAAGTACTCGGCGTAGCGCGTGGCCATCTCGGCCTGGGTCACTTCGGTGCCCAGGATTTCCTTGCGGATGGTGTGCAGCAGGATGCGGGCGGTGACCTGGCTGTAGTCCGGGTCCTTTTCGATCAGGGTACGCGCGGCCAGGATGGCGGAGTCGTACACCTGCGTCATCGGCACGCCTTCGTACAGGTTCTTCAGAGTTTCCTTCAGGATCGGCTCGGCGCTGACGGCATCGCCCAGGCCGGAGCAGGCGTTGTCGATCAGCGCGTGCAGCGCGACGATGTCGAGCGGCTTGCTCACGCCGGCGTCGGTCACGTTGATGCTGATGCCGGCTTCCTGCACGCGGGCCACGGCCTGCGCGCTGGCGCTGGCGCGCTCGGCCTTGCGCTTCTCGCGGTACAGCACGTAGGCGCGCGCGACTTCATGCTCGCCCGAGCGCATCAGCGACAGCTCGACCTGGTCCTGCACGTCTTCGATATGGATGGCGCCACCGCTCGGGCGGCTGCGCACCAGCGCGCGCACCACGTTGTCGGTCAGCTGCTCGACGATCTCGCGCACGCGCGCGCTGGCGGCGCCCTGCCCGCCGTTGACGGCGAGGAAGGCCTTGGTCATGGCAACGGCAATCTTGGACGGCTCGAACGCCACCACGGCACCGTTGCGACGAATGATCTTGTGATCTGGGTAGTTCGTGGTCGCGGCGCTGGGGGTCTGCTGCGTGGTCGAAGCCTGGCTGGCAACGCCGGCGGCGGCGCCACCCGTGGTGATTTCGTTCTGGGCCGTTTGCATGAGAACTCCTGTTTTTACCCTGGCAATAAGAGACAAAGAGTCCCTGGCGAAATGCGGCGAAAAAGAACGTCCCTCCCGGCTGCATAGCGGGTGCGACTGACTGCCTTTACGTGAACATTTCGCCAGGACTCTTGTGATGCCGGCCTTGCGGGGAAGGTTTGCAGTCGATGCGCGAACTTCGCGGCTGCTGCCTCGCTCCTGGGGCCGGCTCCCCGGTTTGACTACTAGATATAGTGTGTGACGCGGAAAACTGGGCTAAGTATAGTGAAACGAATCCGAATGACCAGTCTTGACAACCGCTATTTGGGGCACGCGGGCGGGTGTGCGGCAGCGCCACATGCCCGCAAGCCTAGTACTCGCAAGGGTTTCGGCCAAACCGTTCGCAACTGCACATTTCACAAAAATTTTTTTGATTGTTGCGAGGTTGCGATAGCCCCACACCGACGTGGGGCATCGGTGCCCAGATAGCGAGCACGGGGCAGCAAATGACGTTAGGAATCCGTCACCTGCCCCGCGGCGCCAGGACACTGGTAGGGCAACATTTGGGGGCCGATGCCCGCCTGGCTGGCAAACCGCGCCCAGTCGAAATGCGGGCCGGGATCGGTCTTGCGGCCCGGCGCGATGTCGCTGTGGCCGGCAATCGCGCGCACCGGATAGGCGGCCATCAGCGCGGGCACCAGCGCGGCCACGGTGTCGTACTGGGCTTTGGTGAACGGCAGGTCGTCGCTGCCTTCGATCTCGATACCGATCGAAAAATCGTTGCAGCGCGCGCGGCCGAAGAAGTCTGACTGCCCGGCATGCCAGGCGCGCTGCGTGCACGGCACGAACTGCACCAGCTCGCCCGTGCGCGTCACCAGGAAGTGCGCCGACACCTGGACCTGGTGGATGGTGGCAAAGAACGGGTGCTTGCCCGGATCGAGCCGGTTTTGGAAGAACGCCTCGATGTCGCCGCTGCCGAACTGGCCGGGCGGCAGGCTGATGTTGTGCAGCACCACCAGGTCCACCGGCATGCCGTCCGGGCGCGCGTCGAAATTGGGCGACGGCACGCGGCGCGCGGCCGGGACCCAGCCGTCGGCGCCGGGCAGATAGGACGAGGGCGACGACGAGGACGACGGCGAGGACGCGGGCGCGGTCATGGCGTGCCCTCGCTTTCCACGGCGCCGCGGTCGGCGGCGTCCATGGCCTCGCGGATGCCCAGTTGCTGGATGCGGTAGCGCAGCTGGCGCAGGTTCAGGCCCAGCAGCGGCGCGGCCGCGGTGCGGTTGAAGTTGGTCTGCGCCAGCGCCTGCAGGATCAGTTCGCGCTCGACCGCTTCCAGCCTGGCGGGCAGGTCGATCGGGAAGACGATGCCGCGGCAGGCGCGCTCGGCGGGGTCGCCGGCGGGCTCGGGCACGACAGCAGCGGCCGCCGCTGGCGGCTCGGCCGGGACCGGCGCAGGCGTGGCCGCGGCCGGCTCCGCCGCAACCCCGGCCGTGCCCCAGGGCGCGTAGGGGTATGGCGCCATCGGCTGCGGCACCATCGCCATCGCCGGCGCCGGGGCAGGCATCAGCCCGGCACGCGCGGCGCCGGCGTCCAGCGGGCCCAGGTCGGCCAGCTCGATGTCCTCGCTCTCGGCAAAGGCGTAGGCGCGCTCGAGCAGGTTTTCCAGCTCGCGCACATTGCCCGGGAACGGATAGGCCGCCAGCCGCTGCAGCGCCGCCGGCGACAGCCGCTTGGGATGCGCATCGCCGTAGCGCACCGCCAGGTGGTCCAGGATGGCGCGCGCCAGCACCGGGATGTCTTCGCCGCGCTCGCGCAGCGTGGGCATGCGAAGCGCCAGCACGTTCAGGCGGTAATACAGGTCTTGCCGGAACTGCCCCGCGGCCACCATTGCGGCCAGGTCCTTGTGGCTGGCGCACATCACGCGCACGTCGACGGCGTCTTCGCGGCTGGCGCCGATCTTGCGCACGCGGCGCTCCTGCAGCGCGCGCAGCAGCTTGACCTGCATCGGCAGCGGCAGGTCGGCCACCTCGTCAAGCAGCAGCGTGCCGCCGTTGGCGGCCTGGAAGAAGCCGCCGCGCTCGGCGTCGGCGCCGGTGAACGCCCCTTTGACGTAGCCGAAGAACTCCGACTCCATCAAGTTCTCGGGAATGGCGCCGCAGTTGACCGCGACGAACGGATGCGCGGCGCGCGCGCTGGTGGCGTGGATGGCGCGCGCGGCGCGCTCCTTGCCGCTGCCGGATTCGCCGCTGATCACCACCGGCGCCATGCTGCGCGCCAGCCGCGACAGCGAGCGCCGCACCTCCTGCATCGCCGCGGAATGGCCGGGCAGCAGCGCCGCGGCGCGGCCGGCGGCCTGCTCCGCGGCCGTGGCGGCGTCGGCATCGGCGTCGACGTCGGCGCTATTGCGCGGCTGCCGGCCGAGCGCGTTCAGCACCAGGCTGCGCAGCTGCTCCAGCGACACCGGCTTGGCGATGTAGTCGAAGGCGCCGGCCTTGAGCGCTTCGACGGCGTTGTCGGCGCTGCCGTAGGCGGTGATCACGGCCACCGGGATGCGTTCCGGCGCGGCCGACAGCTGGCGCACGATCTCGATGCCAAGCCCGTCGCCCAGGCGCATGTCGGTCAGCACCAGGCTGTAGCGGCCCTGCGCCAGCTTGTCGCGCGCCTCGGCCAGCGAGCCGGCCAGCACCACGTCATGGCCCATGCGGCGGATCGAGATGTCCAGCAGCTCGCGCAGGTCGGCCTCGTCGTCGATGACCAGGATGGGATCGGGCGCGCGGGACATTCGGGGTGGCATGGAATGGTGGCTGGATGGAAGACAGGTCAGACGGCGGCCGCCGCGGCAGCCTCTGCGCTCTCGATGCGCAGGGTCAGCACGAAGGCCTTGCCCGGCAGTGTATCGCGCGCACTGGAGGCCAGCATGCCGGTGCGCTCGATCAGCGCCGGCAGCGAGATGGCGCCGTAGCGCACCTGCGCGTCATTGGCCCCGCACAGCTCGCGCGCCATGAACAGGCCCAGCCCGGTGCCCTGGGCGTTGCTGGTGAAGAACGGCTCGAACAGGCTGCGCTGGTGTTCGCGCGCCACCTCGGCGCCGTCGTTCCAGACGATCAGCTCGGCATGGTGCTGGTCCAGCGCGTGCGCCAGCAGCCGGATCGAGCCGGGCAGCCGGCTGCAGTAGCGCCACGCGTTATCGAGCAGGTTGCCCAGCACCTGCTGCAGCTGCGAGGCGTCGAACACCACCGGCTGGGCCACGTCGACGGTCAGGCGGATGGCATTGGCGTTGATGTCGGCGCGGCCGGCCGGGCGGGTCTCGCCGGCGCGCGGGCGGCGCTGGCGCATTTCGGCGCGCCAGCGCTCGACGATCTCGGGCAGCGCCTGCGCCAGGTGCACGGTGCTACGGCCGGTGCGCGGGCGGCGCGACATCTGCAGCACGTCCGACACCACCTGGTCGAGCCGGCGCACGTTGTCGTGGATGATGCGCAGCAGGCGGGCGTCGATATCGACATCGGCACTGCCCGGGTCCTGCGCTTCAGGGCCGTGCCGGCCGGAATCGCCCAGCAGCTCGCTGGCCTGGCTGATCGCCGCCAGCGGATTGCGGATCTGGTGCGCGATGCTGGCCACCAGCCGGCCCATCGCGGCCAGCTTCTCCTGCTGCACCTGCTCGGCAATGCGCTCCCAGCTTTCGATATGGACCAGCACGGTGTCGCGCATCTCGCTGCGCAGCAGCGCCTCATCCTGCTGCGACCACGCCATGGCCTCGTTCTGGGCGATGGCCAGGCGCAGGCGGGCGGCGGCTTCGGGCGACAGTTCGTTCCATGCAGCGGTGTCGAGCGCGGCGGGCACGGTGCGGCCGTGCGCCATGGTCGAGCGCAGCCCGGCCAGGCCCGGCAGCACGAAGCGCAGCCGCAGCCGGGTATGCTGCATGGTGCCGTCGGCCAGCGCGGCGCCGGAGGCCATCGGCAGCAGTTGCAGGATGCGCGGCACGTCGTCCTTGCTGCGCAGCCAGTCGCGCAGCATTTCCATCAGCGGCTGCAGGCGCGGGATGCGGCGCAGGTCGAACAGCACGGTATCGCCGCCGCCAAGCCCGGCTTCGCCTGCGGGCGCGCCGCCGAGTTTGCGCGAGTAGATGCGCTCGTGCGGCTGCACGCCCAGCAGCACCACCGCGGCGGGATTGGCGGCCACCACCGCGCCGTTGGCGCGCACCAGCATCACGCCGTCCTGCATGTCGTTGACCATCAGCCGGTTGACCAGCTGCTGCAGCCGCAGCTCCTGCTCGCGCGCCAGCGCCAGACGCTCCTGCGCAATCTGGCGGTTGGCCAGCATATACATCAGCAGCGCGGCGATCATGAACACCAGCCCGAACAGGCCCGAGCCCAGCAGCCCGGCATCGGCCTGGCGCAGCAGGATGGTCTGCATGAACGGCCCGCTCATCACCACCAGCGCCGAGATCGCCGCCGCAAACAGCGCAAACAGCAGGCTGGTCAGCGCGCCGGCTTCCAGCGCCGGCAGCAGGAAGATCATGGCCAGGCCCTCGGCATGCCCGCCGCGGCCCAGCACGCTGAAGACCAGCGCCAGCAGCGCCAGGTCGGCCAGCACCTGCACCCGCACGCGCAGATGGAAATGCCGGCGCCACAGCGTGCCGGCCAGCATCGCCAGCGCAATGCCAAGGTAAGGGACGGCGACGGCCATGGCCGCCGCATGCTCGATGCCGCCCATGGCTTCCAGGCCGAAGGGCAAGGCGGGAATTGCGGCCGTGATGGTGGAAGCGGCGGCGCTGGCGGCGCCGGTGGCCGGCTCGCCGCGCCGCATCAGCGCAAAGCCGACCAGCAGCAGGCCCACCGCGACGCGGGTCCAGCAGAAATAGCGCAGCAGGCGCCAGTGGAAATCAGGCGGCTCGGGCTGGCGCCACAGCTGCGCCAGGCCGCGCCAGGCGTTCAGCCGCTGCCAGGCCGATGGCGCCGGCTGGATCATGGGCGCGGGCCGTTGCCGCCGTCGCCGCCTTCAGTGCGGCCTTCAGTGCGGCCTTCTGTGCGGCTTTCATCGGGCAGGTGGCTGCGCCGGCAGTAGTGCAGGCCGCGCCAGGCAATGGCGTCGCCCTGCGGCAGGTGCACGCCGCACTGGGCGCACTGAACCATGCGCTCGGCGGCGGCGTCGGGCATGCCGGCCGCGGCGTGGTCGCTGGCCTCGCGCGCCTGGCGCGCGCGATGCTCGGCCAGCCGGGCCTCGGCGCGGGCGCGCAGCCACCAGAAGACGCCCAGCACCACGGCCAGCAGGATCAGGATACGTGCCATGGGAAATCAGAGCCGGTGCAGTACGACTTCAATCACGAAACGGCTGCCGACATAGGCCAGCAGCAGGATGCCGAACGACGCGATGACCCAGCGCAGCGCCACCTTGCCGCGCCAGCCGCGGAAGATGCGCCCGGCCAGGATGCCGCCGAACATGGCCCACGAGATCAGCGCGAACACGGTCTTGTGGTCTAGCCGGAACGCGCGCCCGAACAGCTCTTCGGAGAACAGCAGGCCCGAGCCGATGGTCAGCGTCAGCAGCACGAAGCCGGCGCCGATCAGCCGGAACAGCAGCTTCTCCAGTGTCAGCAGCGGCGGCAGCAGGTCCAGCCAGCGCCCCAGCCACTGGCCCGGCTGCGGTGCCGACGGCCGCGCCGGCGCGTGCCGGAAGCCATGCAGGCGCCGCTCCGCCAGCAGCATCAGGAAAGCGTGGAACGCGGCCAGCGTGAACAGCCCATAGGCCACGTTGGCGATGATGAAATGCAGCTTGAACAGTGGCCGCGCGGCGTAGCCCAGGATCTGCGCGCCAGGAAAGGCCAGCGGCATCAGGCTGGCCACCAGCGCCACCGGGATCACGATCAGCCCCAGCCCCGCCAGCGAGAAGAAGAAGCTCTCGATCCAGTAGATGCCCACGCCCAGCCACAGCATGGCCGACAGCGCAAAGGCAAAGCCGAACATCATGCGCTCGGCCGGGAAGATGGTTTCGTGCAGCAGCATGCCGTGGCTGGCCAGCGCTGCCAGCATCAGCACGTGCCACCAGGCCGGGCGGCCCTCGCCGTGCGCGCCGCCTGCCGGGGGGATGCCGCCGCCCGCCACCAGCACGGCGGCCGCGGAACCGCCAGCCTGGCCGGCAGTAGCCGCCACGCGCGGATGGCGCGTGGCCCAGCCGTGCCAGGCCAGGCCGCAATAGAGAAGTGCCGTCAGGGCATACAGTACAATGACCATTTACGCAGTTTACCTTAGTGCCCACGGCCGGTGGCGGCCCGCTTGAACCGGTGTAGCCGGTGTTCCCAGCCTGCCCCGTGTGCCGGACTGCCTCCCGATTTCAGCCCCGAGCCCTGCTCCGACTTTTCCCCCGATTCCTGCCATGCTGGACAATCTCACTCAACGCCTGGCGCGTGTGGTCAAGACCATGCGCGGCGAGGCGCGCCTGACCGAGGCCAATACCGCCGAGATGCTGCGCGAAGTGCGCCTTGCCATGCTCGAAGCCGACGTGGCGCTGCCGGTCGTGCGCGAATTCGTCGCCCGCGTGAAGGAAAAGGCCATGGGCGAAGAGGTGGTCAGCAGCCTGACCCCTGGCCAGGCCCTGGTCGGCGTGGTCCAGCGCGAGCTGACCGCGGTGATCGGCGGCGCCGACGCCGCGACCGGCAACAATAAGGAGTCCGAGCTGAACCTGGCGGTGCAGCCGCCCGCCATCATCCTGATGGCCGGCCTGCAGGGCGCGGGCAAGACCACCACCGCCGGCAAGCTGGCCAAGTGGCTCAAGGAAAACAAAAAGAAGAAGGTGCTGACGGTCTCGTGCGACGTCTACCGCCCCGCCGCCATCGCCCAGCTCAAGACCGTGTCCGAGCAGGTCGGCGCCGAGTTCTTCCCGTCGCAGCCGGACCAGAAGCCTGTGGACATCGCCCGCGCGGCGGTGGACTGGGCGCGCAAGCATTACCACGACGTGCTGATCGTCGACACCGCCGGCCGGCTGGGTATCGACGAGGCCATGATGCAGGAAATCGCCGCGCTGCACGCCGAACTGAAGCCGGCCGAAACCCTGTTCGTGGTCGATGCCATGCTCGGCCAGGACGCGGTCAACACCGCCAAGGCCTTCAATGACACCCTGCCGCTGACCGGCGTGGTGCTGACCAAGCTCGACGGCGATGCGCGCGGCGGCGCGGCGCTGTCGGTGCGCCATATCACCGGCCGCCCGATCAAGTTCGTCGGCGTCGGCGAAAAGCTCGATGGCCTGGAGCCGTTCTACCCCGACCGCATGGCCCAGCGCATCCTGGGCATGGGCGACATCCTGGCGCTGGTCGAGGAAGCCCAGCGCGGCGTCGACATGGAAGCGGCCGAGAAGCTGGCCAAGAAGATCAAGAAGACCGGCGACTTCGACCTCGAAGACTTCAAGGCCCAGATCGGCCAGATGAAGAAGATGGGCGGGCTGGGCAGCCTGGTCGACAAGCTGCCGGCGCAGTTCGCCCAGCAGGCGCAGGGCGCCAACATGGACCAGGCCGAGAAGCAGGTGGCGCGCATGGAAGGCATCATCAACAGCATGACCCCGGCCGAGCGCGCCAAGCCGGACCTGATCAAGGCCAGCCGCAAGCGCCGCATCGCCGCGGGCGCCGGCGTGCCGGTGCAGGAGGTCAACCGCCTGCTCAACCAGTTCGACCAGATGCAGTCCATGATGAAGAAGCTCAAGGGCGGCGGCATGATGAAGATGATGCGCCAGATGGGCGCGATGAAGGGCGGCATGAAGGGCCTCTTCAATCGCTGAAGCCGGCCGCCGCAAGCCGAACTGCCTCCCCCGCAAAAGAACAGGAAAGACATCATGATGAGTGCCGAACAGGCCCGCGAGCTGTGGGCCAATTCCGAAGAAATCGTCTCCGCCGCGGAAGTCCAGGCGTCGCTGGACCGCATGGCCGCCGACATCACCGCCAGGATGGGCAATGACTTCCCGCTGGTGCTGTCGGTGATGGGCGGCGCGGTGGTCTTCACCGGCATGCTGCTGCCCAAGCTGGCGTTCCCGCTGGAGTTCGACTACATCCACCTCTCGCGCTACAACAACAAGACCGTCGGCGGCGAGATGCAGTGGCGCGTGGCCCCGCGCGAATCGGTCAAGGACCGCGTGGTGCTGGTGCTGGACGACATCCTGGATGAAGGCGAGACCATGGCCGCGATCCGCCAGCGCATCATGGACATGGGCGCCAAGGAATTCCACGCCGCGGTGCTGTGCGAGAAGACGCTGAGCAAGGCCAAGCCCATGCATCCGGATTTCTGCGGCTTTGCGGTGCCGGACCGCTATGTGTTCGGCTGCGGCATGGATGCGAAGGGCTATTGGCGGAACCTGGATTCGATCCGGGCGCTGGTTTGATCTAGCTGGACTGATGGTTTGCTCCCCTCTTCCGCAAGCGGAGAGGGGAGAAAAAGCGTTACGCCTGGTGTGTCCCCAAAATTGGCCACAGCGACGCCAGCAGCAACACCGCCATCCCGATATTGAACGCCCGCAGCACCTTCGGCCGCGCCAGCCAGCGCCGCAGCGCCGAGCCGCACAAGGCCCACATCGCCACGCTGGGCAGGTTCACCACCCCGAAGATCCCGGACAGCAGCAGCACGTTGAGCCACAAGTTGCCGTGCAGCACATAGGTGCTGCACGCACCCACCGCCATCACCCAGGCCTTGGGATTGACCCACTGGAACGCCGCGGCGGCCCAGAAGCCCATCGGCCGCGCCACCTGCTGGTCCTGCACGCCGCCGGCGGTGGCCAGCTTCCACGCCAGCCAGACCAGGTAGACCGTCGCCACCACGCGCAGCACTTGCCAGGTCCACGGGAAGGCATGGAACAGCGACCCCAGACCCAGCCCGACCAGCCCCACCATCAGCGCGAAGCCGATGCTGACACCGAGCAGGTGCGGCACCGTACGCACGAAGCCGAAGTTCACGCCGGAGGCGAGCAGCATCGTGTTGTTCGGACCGGGGGTGATCGACGACACCAGGGCAAAGCCGGCAAAGGCGGCGAAGACACCGGTGCCGGCGGCGAGTTGGGACACTTCCATGACTGACTCCAAGGGGGACTCATCTGTTTTCGGGAAATCAGTCTACGGTCACTTAACGGTACAGTACCGGTACACTTTGAGGGAAATACGCCGATACAGGATCGCCCACTCCGGAGGCAATCGGCTCAACCCAGCGCGTGCCACGCGACGCCCAGCGCCAGCAGCCACAGCACGGCCCCGGTCAGGCGCTCGACCCACCGTACCGAACGCCCGAAGCGCGCGGCAATCGCCGGATGCCCGATGCCGTAGGCCACCAGCAGGTCCCAGCCGAGCACGACCGCGAACATCCAGATCCCATAGGCCAGTTGTACGCCCGGCGGCGTGCGGCTGGCGGCCAGCACCGAGAACAGGCTGGCGTAGAACAGGCCGTTCTTCGGGTTCAGCACGGCGGACAGGAAGCCGCTGGCAAGCTGGGCCAGCCGGGCTGCGGGCGCGGGCCTCGCGGCAGCATCGGCAGCATTGGCCGCCGGAATCGACAGTTCGCCGGAGGCGTTCAGCAGGCGCCAGCCCAGCCACGCCAGGTAGGCACAGCCGGCCCACTGCAACGCCGCGAACAGTAGCGGCGAATCCCGCATCGCGGCCACGCCGGCCAGCGCCAGGCCGATAAAGACGCCGTTGCCCAGCGCAATTCCCAGGCATACGGCGCCGGCGCGCCGCGGCCCGTGCAGCAGCGCGCTGCGCACCACCAGGAAGAAGTCCGGCCCCGGACTGAGCAGCGCCAGCGCATGCGCGCCGGCCACCATGGCGAATTGCTGCCACGGCAATGCCCCCGGGGCGAGATCGAAGACCATGTCCATGCCGACCCTCCGTAAAGAGTCCGCAGTGTGGTGCGCACCGCGGTGGCCGGTCTTGAAGAAAGTTGCGGTGTGGCGCCAGGCCGGCGCCTCAGGCGGCGCGCTGGTACCCGCGCGGCGTCATGGCCACGCGCTGCTTGAAGGCGCGCTGGAAGTGGCTCTGGTCGGCAAACCCCAGCGCCAGCGCGACGTCGGCCAGCGCCGCGCCCTGCCGCAGCAGGCGGCGCCCGTGCTGGATGCGCAGGTCGAGCTGGTAGGCGTGCGGCGTCATGCCGGTTTCGGCGCGGAAGGCCCGCACCAGGTGGTAGCGGCTCAGGCCGCAGGCGCGCGCCAGTTCGGCCAGCGGCAGCCGCTCGGCATGGCGTTCGCGCAGCAGCTCGCACAACTGCGCCACGCGGGCGGAGACGGCGGCCGGTACCGGCAGCGTCCGGGCGCTTGCGCCGGTGTCGATGGCGGCATGCAGATCGCCGATGAAGGCCACCAGCGCGGCCTCTTTCTCGACGCTGTCGGCAGGCGAGAACAGCATGCGGTTCAACCCGCAGACCAGCCCGTAGACCGACGGCGAGGTCATCACGCGGGCCGGCAGCCAGGCCCGCGCCGCGCTGTCCTCGTCCAGCACGGCCGCGGCCCACGCCGGGTCGAAATGCAGCATCTGGTAGCTCCAGCGCCCGTCCGGCTCCGGATTGCAGGCATGGACCTGCTGCGCCGGGATCACCACCACCGCGCCCGGCCCGAGCACCGCGTTTTCATCGCCGCAGGCAAAGCGGCTGGCGCCGCCGTCGACGGCGCCGACCGACAGGGTGGGATGGCTATGCGGCAGGTAGCTGGCGCTGCTGTGGCTGGCGCGCCGGCTTTCGGCAAACGGCAGCGCGGGATCGGCCCACCAGCGGCTGGCGGCCGGGGCCGCCGGTGCATCCGCGGGCAGGCTCACGCCGCGCTGCGGTACGGCCGTTCGCGCAGCCATTTGGTGGCGATCCACTTTTCGCCGGCGGCCACCGGCAGGCCCGCGTGCAGGGTGCGGTCATCGAGCGTGCCGTCGGGCAGCAGGTAGCTGAAGTAGACCGCGTTGCCCTTGACCGGCGCCACCTCCAGGCCTACGCGCGGGAACGCGGTGGCGCCGCCCGCCTCGGGCGTGTTCAGGTAGATCACCAGGGTGGCGATGCGCTGGCCGCCGACGGACAGCTGGCGCGCTTCGCCGGGGCGCTGCGGGTTGAAGTAGTCGAAGTGCGGCTGGTATTCGCCGCCCGGCTTGTAGTTGAGGATCTGCAGCCCTTCGCCGTGCTCGGCCGGCACCCCGGTGACCGCGGCGATGCGGGCCTCGATGCGCGCGATCAGGGCGTGCTCGGCCACCTGGAACATCGCGCCCATGCTGGTGCGGGCGTCGATCAGGTTCTCGTCGCCGGTGTCGGGATTGACCACCGGCGAGCGCGCCAGCCGGCCGCGCGACAGCGCCACCAGCGCATCGCATTCGTCGTCGCTCAGCAGCTGCTGGAACAGCTGCACCTGGGGCGACGCCAGCCGGAACAGCACCGGCACGCGGCGGTCGCCGCCGTCGGCGGCGTAGACCGCGGGCGTGCCGGCCGCCGCGGGTTCAGCTGGCGCGGGCCGTGCCGGCGCCGCGCCGCCGGTGTCCCGGGCAAACGCCGCGGCCACCGACCGGCGCGCGAAGGCGTCGTCGTAGCCCGAGCGCAGCATCGACAGCACCAGCGCATCGGCTGCAAACCCCTGGGCGATATGCCGGGCCAGCCATTGTTCGAGTTCGGGCGAGGATTCGGTGTAGCCGGCCTTGCCGCCGGCAACGGATGCTTCGCGGATCATGACGGATTGGCTGCGACGCGCTGCGACGAGAACGGGTTGCGGGCAGGCGGCTCGGCCACCGGCGCGCGCGGGCGCGACGGCGCGATCTCAGGATCGCCGGCCACCGTGACGGTGGCTTCGGAATACTGCCAGCGCTTCCACGCCGCCAGCACCGCGTTGGGATATTCCGGGCGGCCGCGGCTGCCGTTGTAGCGGCCGAGCGCCAGGTACAGGTCGCCCTGCTCGCGGTCCAGGTAATAGCGCAGGATGGTGCAGCCGTAGCGCAGGTTGCTCTGCAGGTGGAACAGCTTGCGCGCGTCGCTGTCGCCGATGGTGCGCACCCAGAACGGCATCACCTGCATCAGCCCGCGCGCGCCGGCCGAGCTGATCGCGTACTTGCGGAAGTTGCTTTCGACCTGGATCAGGCCCAGCACCAGCGCCGGCTCCAGGCCGGCGCGCTTGGCTTCGTAGTAGGCCACCTCGATCAGCTCGACCCGCACCTGCGGCTCGGGGATGCGCGAGGCCAGCCGCGCCGACATCTCGCCCAGCCACTTCAGGTAGGCCAGGCGCTCGCCGCCGGACGCGAACACCGGCCGCAGCGGCCGGTCATCGGCAATGGCCGCGGCCAGCGCGCCGCGAACGGAATCGGCCAGGTCTTCTTCCTTCTGCGCGCCGGCGTGCGCCGCCGTGGCCGCCACGGCCAGCAGCGCCACCAGCAGCGCGCCCGCCAGGCGGCGGGCGGCGGCAGTTGCGGCGGTCAGGCCGCGGACGGCGCGCATGGGGCTCAGTTCGCCAGCAGGTTGCGCACGTGGGCGACCACCTCGGCCACGCCGACGGCGGTGGCCTGCGCGTCGCGCCGGCCCTGGTACTCGACCTTGCCTTCCTTCAGGCCGCGGTCGCCCACCACCACGCGGTGCGGCACGCCGATCAGCTCCCAGTCGGCAAACATCACGCCCGGGCGCTCGCCGCGATCGTCGAGGATCACGTCGACGCCGGCCGCCAGCAGCTCGGCATGGATGCGGTCGGCCTCGGCCTTGACGGCCTCGGAGCGGTCGTAGCCCACCGGGCAGATCACCACCGCGAACGGGGCGATCGCGGCCGGCCAGATGATGCCGCGCTCGTCGAAGTTCTGCTCGATCGCCGCGCCCAGGATGCGGGTGATGCCGATGCCGTAGCAGCCCATCTGCATCGGCTGGGTCTTGCCGTTCTCGTCGAGGAAGGTCGCGTTCATCGATTCCGAGTAGCGCGTGCCCAGCATGAACACGTGGCCCACCTCGATGCCGCGGCAGATTTCCAGCGTGCCCTGGCCGTCCGGCGAGGCGTCGCCCGCCACCACGTTACGCAGGTCGGCCACGATCGGCTCGGGCAGGTCGCGGCCCCAGTTGACGCCGGTGTAGTGGTAGTCGCGGTAGTTGGCGCCGCAGACGAAGTCGCTCATGTTGGCGACGGTGCGGTCGGCCACCACCTTGACCGGCTTCTTCATGTCGATCGGGCCAAGGTAGCCCGGCGGCGAGCCGAACGCCTCGACGATCTCGTTCTCGGTGGCGAAGCGGAAATCGGCCAGCCCCGGCACCTTGGAGGCCTTGACCTCGTTCAGCTCGTGGTCGGCGCGGATCAGCAGCAGCCAGATCTGGGTGCCGGCGTCGCCGTCGGTGGCCAGCACGATCGACTTGACGTTGGTCTCGAGCGGCAGGTTCAGGAATTCCGCCACCTGCTCGCACTTGACCTTCTCCGGGGTGAAGGTCTTGACCAGGTCCTGCTTGGGCGCGGCGCGCTCGGCCAGCAGCGGCAGCGCCTCGGCGGCCTCCATGTTGGCGGCGTAGGCCGAGGTCGGGCAATAGACGATGGCGTCTTCGCCGGTGTCGGCGATCACGTGGAACTCATGCGAGCCCGAGCCACCGATGGCGCCGTTGTCGGCCGCCACGGCGCGGAATTCCAGCCCGAAGCGGCGGAAGATGCGCACGTAGGCCTCGTACATGTTCTCGTACGACTTGCGCAGGCCGTCGGTGTCGCGGTCGAAGGAATAGGCGTCCTTCATGGTGAACTCGCGCCCGCGCATGATGCCGAAGCGCGGCCGGCGCTCGTCGCGGAACTTGGTCTGGATCTGGTAGAAATTGAGCGGCAGCTGCTTGTAGCTGCGGATTTCCGAGCGGGCGATATCGGTCACGACCTCTTCGGAGGTGGGCTGCACCGCGAAGTCGCGCTCATGGCGGTCCTTCAGGCGCAGCAGCTCGGGGCCCATCTTGTCCCAGCGGCCGGTCTCCTGCCACAGTTCGGCCGGCTGGATCACCGGCATCGACAGCTCCACCGCGCCGGCGCGGTTCATTTCCTCGCGCACGATGTTCTCCACCTTGCGGATCACGCGCAGGCCGACCGGCATGTAGGTGTAGATGCCGGCGCCCAGCTTCTTGATCATGCCGGCGCGCATCATCAGCTTGTGCGAAACGATTTCCGCGTCGGCGGGCGCTTCCTTGAGGGTGGAAATGAAGAATTGCGAGGCTTTCATCCGTAATTTCTCTCTGGGCCGCCGCGGTCGGAAAAATCCGTCCCGGCACAATCCGGCGGGCCGGCGGCGCTGAATTATGCGCACGCGCCTGAAACTGCCCTTCCGCTCGGGGAAAACCACCATCCCCGGGTCCGGGCCCGGCTGCGCGCTTCCTTTATAATCAGCGTAATTCTAAAGGATTCGAGGTGCAGTCATGCTCGATCGTGAAGGCTTTCGCCCGAACGTCGGCATCATCCTCCTCAACGCAAGAAACGAGGTTTTCTGGGGCAAGCGAATCGGCGAACACTCCTGGCAGTTTCCGCAGGGCGGCATCAAGTACGGCGAAACGCCGGAACAGGCCATGTACCGCGAACTGCATGAGGAAATCGGCCTGCTTCCGGAGCACGTCAGGATCGTCGGTCGCACGCGCGACTGGCTGCGTTACGAGGTGCCGGACAAGTTCATCCGCCGCGAGATCCGCGGCCACTACAAGGGCCAGAAGCAAATCTGGTTCCTGCTGCGCATGGCCGGCAGGGACTGCGACATCCACCTGCGCGCCACCGAGCACCCGGAGTTCGACGCCTGGCGCTGGAGCCATTACTGGGTGCCGCTCGAGGCCGTGATCGAGTTCAAGCGCGATGTCTACCAGATGGCGCTGACGGAATTGTCGCGCTTCCTGAACCGGCACCCGCGCGTGCCGCTGAGCCCGTATGGCACGCACGGCAACCATGGCGCCCACGGCGTGCACGGTCGCCACGGCGGTCCGCGCGGCCAGGCGCTGAGCCGCGCCCAGGCCGCGCAGCAGGCCGACGCCGACGGCAATGCCGAAGCCCCGGCCGCGGCCGACTACGTTTCGCCGGCGACGCCG
Organism: Cupriavidus nantongensis; assembly: GCF_001598055.1. Taxonomy (NCBI): domain Bacteria; kingdom Pseudomonadati; phylum Pseudomonadota; class Betaproteobacteria; order Burkholderiales; family Burkholderiaceae; genus Cupriavidus; species Cupriavidus nantongensis. The sequence goes on from NZ_CP014844.1 coordinate 4,331,482, forward strand.
GTATCCACTTCACGGAGCACTGATGACTAGTTTGACCGGCGTGGGCCGCCGCGGCGGCCTGGGCGCTGCCGCATTGCTGCTTGCCGCGGCCAGCCTGGCGCTGGCCGGCTGCAAGACCACCGGCAAGGAGATGGCCGAGGAAGAAAGCACCTGGAACAACCCGTTCGCGCCCAAGACCTTCGAGGAAGCCAAGGCCATGCTGCCGCCCTTGCCGCAAGAGGCCAACCTGATTCCGTTCTCGGTGTCGGGCACCGGCACGCTGTCGTTCGCGGTGGACAGCAAGTCCATTTCGGTGGGCAAGGACAATGTGGTGCGCTATACCGTGGTCACCACCAGCCAGAGCGGCGCCCGCAACGTGACTTTCGAAGGCATGCGCTGCGACGCATTCGAGCGCAAGCTGTACGCCACCCTGCCCCCCGGCGCCGCCGAATGGGTGCCCAACAGCAGCGACTACGGCGAGACCTGGCACCGCATGCAGACCGGTGTCCGCAACGCCTATGCTGCCACGCTCGCGATCGATTTCTTCTGCGAGGGCCGCACCGTCGCCGGCAAGCCCGCGGACATGGTGCGCGAGCTGCAATCGCGCGCGCCGAGCAAACGCTGAGGCAACCGGTGCAGGCATAAAAAAAACGGCGGGACTGCCAGGCAGTCCCGCCGTTTTTGCTTGCATCGCTCAGACCAGCACCAGGTTGTCGCGATGGATCAGCTCGGGCTCGTTCAGGTGGCCGAGCACGGATTCGATCTCGGACGACGGCTTGCGCGCGATCAGCCGCGACTCGGCGCTGGAATAGTTGGTGATGCCGCGCGCCACCTCCTTGCCCTGCGCATCGACGCAGGCGATCACCTCGCCGCGGGCGAATTCGCCCTGCACCTCGACCACGCCGATCGGCAGCAGCGACTTGCCGCCGCCGGTCAGCTTCTCGACCGCGCCGTTGTCGATCACCACGCGGCCGCGCAGCTGCAGGTGGTCGGCCATCCATTGCTTGCGTGCCGTCAGCCGGCCGGTCGGCGCCAGCAGCTGGGTGCCAATGGCCTCGCCGGCGGCCAGGCGTTCCAGCACATTGGCCTCGCGGCCCGAGGCGATGGTGGTATGCGCACCAGACTTGGCTGCGCGCTTGGCCGCCAGGATCTTGGTCAGCATGCCGCCGCGCCCGATCGAGGTGCCGGCGCCGCCGGCCATCGCCTCCAGCTCGGGCGTGCCGGCCAGGGCCTCGTCGACGAACTGCGCGGCCGGGTCCTTGCGCGGATCGGCCGTGTACAGGCCGCGCTGGTCGGTCAGGATCACCAGCGCGTCGCCTTCGATCAGGTTGGTGACCAGCGCGCCCAGCGTGTCGTTGTCGCCGAACTTGATTTCGTCGGTGACCACGGTGTCGTTCTCGTTGATGATCGGCACCACGCCCAGCGACAGCAGCGTCAGCAGCGTCGAGCGGGCGTTCAGGTAGCGCTCGCGGTCGGCCAGGTCGGCGTGGGTGAGCAGCACCTGCGCGGTGCGGATGCCATAGCGGCCGAACTGGCTCTCGTAGACCTGCGCCAGCCCCATCTGGCCGACCGCGGCGGCGGCCTGCAGCTCATGGATTTCCTTCGGGCGGCGCGCCCAGCCGAGGCGCTGCATGCCTTCGGCAATGGCGCCGGAACTGACCAGCACCACTTCCTTGCCGGCCACGCGCAGCTTGGCGATCTGGGCCGCCCAGCGGGCGATGGCGTCGTGGTCCAGCCCCTTGCCGTCGTTGGTGACCAGGCTGGAGCCGACTTTGACGACGATGCGCTTTGCCTGCGCGATGACCGATTGCATGGTGGAAATCCTGTCTCCGGAGTTCGTTCGGAACCGCTGATTCTTGTTTATGCCTCGCGCTGGTCCTGGTCGACGTTATGCAGGCGGTCGTCCAGGCGGATGTCCGGCTCTGCCAGCGCCGCGGCCTCTTCGGCCTTGATCGCCTGCAGGTGGTCCTTGATCGCGTAGATCAGCTCGCGGCAGCCTTCGCCGGTGAGCGCCGAGATCTGGAACACCGGGCCCTTCCACTTGTAGCGCTTGAGGAAGTCCTTCACCTTCGCCGCGCGCTCGTCCTCGGGCACCATGTCGAGCTTGTTCAGCACCAGCCAGCGCGGCTTTTCGTACAGGGTCTCGTCGTACTTCTTCAGCTCGTTGACGATGGCCTTGGCCTCGGCGACCGGGTCGACCGCCTCGTCGAACGGCGCCAGGTCGACGATATGCAGCAGCAGGCCGGTGCGCTGCAGGTGGCGCAGGAACTGGTGGCCCAGGCCCGCGCCTTCGGCCGCGCCCTCGATCAGGCCGGGAATGTCGGCGACCACGAACGATTGCTCGTGGTCCACGCGCACCACGCCCAGGTTGGGATGCAGCGTGGTGAACGGATAGTCCGCCACCTTGGGGCGCGCGTTGGAGATATGCGAGATAAAGGTCGACTTGCCGGCATTGGGCATGCCCAGCAGGCCGACGTCGGCCAGCACCTTCAGCTCGAGCTTGAGCATGCGGCGCTCGCCCGGCTTGCCGTCGACCTGCTGGCGCGGCGCGCGGTTGGTACTGGACTTGAAATGCAGGTTGCCCCAGCCGCCCATGCCGCCTTCGGCCAGGCACACGCGCTGGCCGTGCTCGGTCAGGTCGGCGATGACCTCGCCGGTGTCCATGTCGGTGATCAGCGTGCCCACCGGCATGCGCAGCGTGATGTCTTCGCCGGCCGCGCCGTAGCAATCGGAGCCGCGGCCGTTCTCGCCGTTCTTGGCCACATGCTTCTTGGCGTAGCGGAAGTCGATCAGCGTATTGATATTGCGGTCCGCCACGGCGAACACGCTGCCGCCCCGGCCGCCGTCGCCACCATCCGGGCCGCCGAAGGGCACAAACTTCTCGCGCCGGAACGAGGCGCTGCCATTGCCGCCGTTGCCGGCGATGGCTTCGATTCGGGCTTCGTCGATGAACTTCATGATGGGTTTTCCGTGATGGATCGGCAGGGCTCGGCAGAGCGGGTGCCGGCGTAGTTTACTTCGCCAGAAAAGAAAAAGCCCCGCAAGCGTTGCGGGGCCTTTCGTCCTGCAAAGGCTGTTATCAGGCCGCCGGAACGACGCTGACTTGCTGCTTCTTGGCAGGACCCTTGACGGCGAACTGCACGTGGCCGTCGATCAGGGCGAACAGCGTGTGGTCCTTGCCCACGCCGACGTTGTCGCCGGCATGCACGCGGGTACCGCGCTGGCGCACGATGATGCCGCCGGCGTTGATGGCCTGGCCACCAAACACCTTCACGCCCAGACGCTTCGATTCGGAATCACGGCCGTTCCGCGTGGAACCGCCGCCTTTTTTCTGTGCCATGTCTTACTCCTGTCGCTTTACCGGATTACGCTCGATCGATCAGGCAACGATCGCTTCGATGCGCAGTTCGGTGTAATTCTGACGATGGCCCTGACGCTTCTGGTAGTGCTTGCGACGGCGCATCTTGAAGATCTTCACCTTGTCGTGACGACCCTGGGAGATAACGGTAGCCTTGACGGAAGCCCCGCTCACCAGCGGCGTACCAAACTTGATTTGGTCGCCGGCGCCCACTGCGAGCACCTGGTCGAGCGTGATTTCTGCGCCAATGTCTGCCGGTATCTGTTCTACTTTCAGTTTTTCGCCAGCAGCAACCTTGTATTGCTTGCCGCCGGTTTTTACGACCGCGTACATTGTCGAACCTCTCGGATGTGAATAAAACGCCGAAGCCGCGCGATGCGGCCCGGTTATCTCCCACCGGCAAGGACCCGCAAGGCGAGCGACTACCGGAGGAAACCGGGAATTGTAAACGAGATCGGGTAAAACTGCAAAGAAAACAGGCACATAGCCTGTGAGCGGCGCGGCCGGCACAATCGGCGGCCGCTTTGGATCAGGTCAGGTCGGCGAGCAGGAAGCCCGCCAGTGCGGCAAACGCCACCCACCAGGCAGTGCGGCGTAGTTGGCGGCGAGGTAAGGGCTTGTCCATGGCTGCAATTATAGTGGCGCCGATGATCGGCGCCGCTGCGCGCATACCCTGAGCCCAGCGCCGGCAAACTATGCGGGGCATGCGTAGAACGCCGCCCGCATCGCATATAATCGTCCGGTTTTGCGTAACGGTGATCATCTTGTCCCAGCCTTCCGCCACTGCCTTGCTTGCCCCGGTCGCTGCAGACATGCGCGCGGTCGATGCTGTTATCCGCCAGCGGCTGTCCTCCGAAGTCCCGCTGATCGAACAGATCGGCGAATACATCATCGGTGCCGGCGGCAAGCGCCTGCGCCCGGTGATCCTGCTGCTGACGGCGCGCGCGCTGGGCTACGACGGCAACCGCCACCATGAGCTGGCCGCCGTCGTCGAGTTCATCCACACCGCCACCCTGCTGCACGACGATGTCGTCGACGAGTCCGAGCTGCGGCGCGGGCGCGACACCGCCAACGCCGTGTTCGGCAATGCGGCCAGCGTGCTGGTGGGCGACTTCCTCTATTCGCGCGCGTTCCAGATGATGGTCGATGCCGGCAGCATGCGCATCATGGAAATCCTGTCGAACGCGACCAACGTGATCGCCGAGGGCGAAGTGCTGCAGTTGCTGAACATGCACGACCCCGACGTCACCGTCGAGCGCTACCTGCAGGTGATCCGCTACAAGACCGCCAAGCTGTTCGAGGCCGCCGCGCAACTGGGCGCGGTGCTGTCCGGCGCCGACGCACAGATGGAAGAAGCCGCCGCCGAATACGGCCGCCGCATCGGCACCGCGTTCCAGCTGATCGACGACATGCTGGACTACACCGCCAGCGCCGAGCAGATGGGCAAGAACGCCGGCGACGACCTGCGCGAAGGCAAGCCCACCCTGCCGCTGCTGCACCTGCTGGAACACGGCACCGCCGAGCAGCGCCAGCTGGCCCGCGACGCGATCGTGCAGGGCGGCACCGAGCATTTCGACGCGGTCTTCGCCGCGATCCACGCCAGCGGCGCGCTCGAGGTCACCTTCGAAGCGGCACGGCGCGAAGCCGAAGCCGCCGAGCAGGCGGCGCGGCAGTTCCCGCCGTCCGCGCTGAAGGAAACGCTGATCCAGCTCTGCGCGTTCTCGCTGCAGCGGCAGTCCTGAGGCGGGACGAGCGGCGTTTTCCTCCGCCCTCTTCCATTCCAAAAAAAACGCTGCTAAACTTACGTTCTTTGCTGCTGACGCCAAAACGTCTGCCGGCAAAACCAAATCGGGGTGTAGCTTAGCCTGGTAGAGCGCTACGTTCGGGACGTAGAGGCCGGAGGTTCGAATCCTCTCACCCCGACCAGATTTAGAAAGCCGAATCAACGAAAGTTGGTTCGGCTTTTTGTCTTTCTACCCCCCTCCTCAGCCCTTGATGGCTTTTCGCCGTCGCTTGAATGCTTTCAGCTCCGCCACGGAGAAAAGCTGGCTGCGCCCGACTTCCGCCCGTGGAGCCAGCTTGCCATCGCGCACCAGCCGGCGGAAGGTGGCAATCGAGATTTCGAGGTATTGGGCAGCCTCTGCCGCGGTGAAATCGTCCTCAGCCAGATGGCCAAAGACTTCCTCGTGCGAGAAATTCTCGTCACCAAAGGCCTGCTGCCCGATCAGTGTGAAGAACCTGACGCGCTCGCGCGGGGGCAACTCGCCGAGGGCATGCAGCAGATCTTCAGCCGTCATCGTGTCCATTCCTTTCTGCCTTCAGGTATTTCTTGAGTTCGTCATAGAAGTTCTCATGCGAGCCCACCTTGTAGAAATCGATCCATAGCACTTCAAGTGCCACGCCTTTCGCGTTGAACTCCTGCGGCAGTGCCCGGTAGGCGATCAGGTATTGCTGCCGGTTGAACCGGAATTTGTGCACCCGGATGCCACCCAAGTCCCCGATCTTCGCTTCCCCCAGCTGGGGCGCCGCACAGAGCTCCTCAACCTCGTCTTCGATCGCCAGTTGCAGCGGCTTGTGTGCCTTCTTGACGAACTGAGCGAAGGGCTTCTTGTAGTTTCGCCTCATGCGATGTTATACACTCGTTTTTGATTCTATAACAGATCAGGCTATGCCGGACGCCGGCGAGCCACCGTGCCGAGAAGCATGGCGGGCCAGCGCCCCACCGGGATTGAGGCAACTCTCAAATTGCCGTCTGCGGTGTTCGCGGCCCCGTCGTACTAGGCCCCGCGCATTAGGGTTGCGCCGGTGTCGCACAAACGCCAATACGTCCCGCCGTCGCCTTTACAAAAAGTGACCCCATCGGCAAACTGCCCCGATCCCTAGAAGCGGGCTCGTCTCGTCCTGCCCTGTCCGCGGACACTGCTCCAATCACTGCGCACCTGCCATGACACTCGGACTTGCCCTGGCCCAGAGCCGGCGTATCGCGCCCGCCCTGCTTGCTCAGCTGGAGCAGGCCGCGCGTGAAAAGCAATCGCAGCTGATCGACGAGATCGTCGGCAGCGGCACCATGAGCGCGCACGACCTGGCGCTGTTCGCCGCGGACAAGTACCAGCTGCCGCTGCTGGACCTGGCCCAGTACAACCTCGCCAAGGTGCCGCCGGCGCTGGCAGGCAACCGTGAATTCCATGCCCACCGGCTGCTGCCGCTGGGCCGGCGCGACAATCGCCTGGTGCTGGCGCTGTCCGATCCGTCCAACCAGGCCGGCCTGGACGCGATCCGCGACAAGTACAAGCTGCCGGTCGAAGCGGTGGTGGTCGAGCACGACAAGCTGATGAAGCATGTGCGCGCCGCCGGCGAGGCGCTGGGCACGCTCAAGAACATCTCGCCGGTGCAGGCCGAGCGCAAGATGATCGAATACGATCCGGTCGCCGCCGCCGCCAACCCGCGCAACCGCACCACGGCCGACAATATCGACGATGCCCCGGTGGTGCGCTTCCTGCAAAAGCTGCTGACCGAGGCCTTCCACCGCGGCGCCTCCGACCTGCACTTCGAACCGTTCGAAACCTTCTACCGGATCCGCTTCCGTGTCGATGGCGTGCTGCAGGAGGTCGCGCGCCCGCCGCTGGATATCCGCGACAAGATCGCGACCCGGATCAAGGTGCTGTCGCGCTTGGATATTTCTGAAAAGCGCGTGCCGCAGGACGGCCGCATGAAGCTGCTGATCGCGCTGCCCAAGGACAAGGATGCCAAGGAAACCGTCGAGAAGGCGGTGGACTTCCGCGTGTCGACGCTGCCGACACTGTTCGGCGAGAAGATCGTGATGCGGATCCTGGAATCGTCGTCCGACAAGCTCGACATCGACCAGCTCGGCTATGAGCCCGAGCAGAAGGCGCTGCTGCTGGACGTGATCAAGCGTCCCTACGGCATGGTGCTGGTGACCGGCCCCACCGGCAGCGGCAAGACGGTATCGCTGTACACCTTCCTGAACCTGCTGAACCAGGGTGACATCAATATCTCGACGGCCGAGGACCCGGCCGAAATCCAGCTGCCGGGCATCAACCAGGTCAACGTCAACGACAAGGCCGGGCTGACCTTCGCCACCGCGCTGCGCTCGTTCCTGCGCCAGGATCCGGACATCATCATGGTCGGCGAAATCCGCGACCTGGAAACCGCCGACATCTCCATCAAGGCCGCGCAGACCGGCCACCTGGTGTTGTCGACGCTGCACACCAACGACGCGCCGACCACGCTGACACGGCTGATGAACATGGGCGTGGCCCCTTTCAACATTGCGTCGAGCGTGCTGATGATCACCGCGCAGCGGCTGGCGCGGCGGCTGTGCACCTGCAAGCGCGAGGGCGAGATCCCGCGCGAGGCCTTGCTGGAAGCGGGCTTTCGCGAGCAGGACCTGGACGGCAGCTGGCAGCCCTACCATCCGGTCGGCTGCGAGCGCTGCAATGGCAGCGGCTACAAGGGCCGCTGCGGCATCTACCAGGTGATGCCGATCACCGAGGCCATGCAGGAGATCATCCTGGCGCACGGCACCGCGCTGCAGATTGCCGAGCAGGCGCGCAAGGACGGCGTGCTATCGTTGCGCGAAGCGGGGCTGCTGAAGGTCAGGCAGGGCGTCACGTCACTCGAAGAAGTGCTGGCGACCACGAATACGTAGGCAAGCAAGACATAACGTAAATACAAGACGCAGAACAAGCGTCATTGTCATCGGGGGTCAATCACATGGCGACGCGCGCACCAGCAGCGGGCGCCCGGACGGGGGCACCGTCACGGGCCAAATCGGGGAAGGGACGCAAGGCACCCACCCAGTACATCTTCGAGTGGGAAGGCAAGGACCGCAAGGGCAAGACCTTCACCGGCGAGCTGCGCGCCGAAAACCAGGCCGAGGTCACCGCCACGCTGCGCAAGCAGGGCCTGACCATCGTCAAGCTCAAGAAGCGCAAGGCCGCGCGCGGGCGCAAGATCACCGAGAAGGACATCGCCTACTTCACCCGGCAGCTGTCGACCATGCTCAAGGCCGGCATCCCGCTGCTGCAGTCGATCGACATCATCGCGCGCGGGCACGTGAATCCCAACTTCACCCAGCTGCTGTCCGACATCCGCTTCGACATCGAGGCCGGCAGCAGCATGGCCGCGGCGTTCCGCCGCCATCCCAGATACTTCGACACGCTGTACTGCAACCTGATCGATGCCGGCGAACAGGGCGGCATCCTGGACTCGCTGCTGGAGCGCCTGTCGCTCTACATGGAGAAGACCATCGCGCTGAAGGGGCAGATCAAGTCCGCGATGATCTACCCGATCGCGGTGCTGACCGTCGCCTTTGCCGTCACGGTGATCCTGATGCTGTTCGTGATCCCGGCGTTCAAGGGGGTGTTCTCCAGCTTCGGCGCCAACCTGCCGGCGCCGACGCTGCTGGTGATCGCGATCTCGGACTTCTTCGTGCAGTACTGGTACCTGGTGATCGGCGCGCCGGTGGCCGGCATCAGCTTCTACCTGCGCGCGCTGAAGAAGTCCGAGAAGGTGCAGCGCGCCACCGACCGCGCGCTGCTGAAGCTGCCGATCTTCGGCAGCCTGTTCCGCAAGGCCGTGATCGCGCGCTGGACCCGTACCCTCGCGACGATGTTCGCTGCCGGCACGCCGCTGGTGGAGTCGATGGAGTCGGTGGCCGGCGCCGCCGGCAACTGGGTCTACTACGACGCCACCCGCGAGATCGAGCAATCGGTACGCATCGGCACCAGCCTGACCAACGCGATGCAGGCGACCCATGTGTTCGACAACATGGTGCTGCAGATGACGCAGATCGGCGAGGAATCCGGCGCGCTGGACAACATGCTGCTGAAAGTCGCGGAGTTCTACGAGCGCGAGGTCGACGATGCCGTCGCCGCCATCTCCAGCCTGATCGAGCCGCTGATCATCGTGGTGCTGGGCGTGCTGATCGGCGGCATGGTGGTGGCGATGTACCTGCCGATCTTCAAGCTGGGACAGGTGGTGTAAGCGATGCAGCCGGTGTGGTCCGCTTCCCCTTATCCCATCGGAGCCGCGACCGGAACCGCGACCGGCACCGCCCCGCTGCTGCACGCGCTGGCGGCGCTGCCGCCAGTCTTCCTGGTGGCGGCAGCGGCGCTGCTGGGGCTGGTGGTCGGCAGCTTCCTCAATGTGGTGATCCACCGCGTACCACGCATGATGGAGCGCGAAGAGGCCAACTACATTGCCGAGCTGCGCGGCGACCCGCTGCCCTACCCCGGCCGCTACAACCTGATGGTGCCGCGCTCGGCCTGCCCGCATTGCGGCCACGCCATCGCCCCGTGGGAAAACGTGCCGGTGCTGAGCTACCTGTTCCTGCGCGGCCGCTGCTCGGCGTGCAAGGCGCCGATCAGCGTGCGCTATCCGCTGGTGGAACTGGCCTGCGGCGTGCTGAGCGCGCTGGTGGCATGGCGCTTCGGCCCCAGCGCGCAGGCGCTGGCCGCGCTGGTGCTGGTGTGGGGGCTGCTGGCGCTGACCATGATCGACGCCGATACGCAATTGCTGCCGGACCAGATCACGCTGCCGCTGCTGTGGCTCGGCCTGCTGCTGAATCTGGCCGGCCTGTTCGTGGCGCTGCCCGACGCGGTGATCGGCGCCGCCGCCGGCTACCTGGTGCTGTGGATCGCCTACTGGCTGTTCCGGCTGCTGCGCGGCAAGGAGGGCATGGGCTTCGGCGACTTCAAGCTGATGGCGGCGCTCGGTGCCTGGTTCGGCTGGCAGGCGCTGCCGGCGCTGGTGCTGCTGTCGTCGGTGGCCGGCGTGCTGTTCGGGCTGGCCAATATCGCGCTGCGCCGCCAGGAGCGCGACACGCCGTTCCCGTTCGGACCCTTCATCGCGCTGGCCGGCGTGGTGGTGCTGCTGTTCGGCCCCGGGGTGCTGCCGCTGTTTGCCTGGTGATGGCCGCGCGGCCGTGAGCGGGACACAGGCGAAGCGGCCGAAGCTGGTATCGTTGCGGCAACGACGTCTGACAGAAACCTCACATGCTGGAAATCGGACTGACCGGCGGCATTGGCAGCGGCAAGACCCGCGTGGCCGACATGTTTGCCGCGCGCGGCGCCGCGATCATCGATACCGACCTGCTCGCGCATGAGATCACGGCCCCGGGCGGGCGCGCGATCCCGGCGCTGGTCGAAGCCTTCGGCCCCGCCTGCCTGCGCCCGGACGGTGCCATGGACCGCGACGCAATGCGCGCGCTGGTGTTTGCCGACCCCGACGCCAAGACGCGGCTCGAAGCCATCACGCACCCGCTGATCCGCGCGCTGACGACCGAGCGCGCGCAGTCGATCCGCGCTGCCGGCGCGCATCCCTACCTGATCTACGTGGTGCCGCTGCTGGTGGAATCGGGCTCGTGGCGCGAGCGCGTTGGCCGCGTGCTGGTGGTCGACTGCACCGAGGCCACGCAGGTGGCCCGCGTGATGTCGCGCAACGGCTTCAGCCGCGAACAGGTGCTGGCGATCATGGCCAGGCAGGCCACGCGCGCGGCGCGACTGGCATGTGCCGACGACGTCATCGACAACGACGGGCCGGTGGAGGCGCTGGTGGCGCAGGTCGACCGGCTCGACCGCTACTACCGTGAACTGTCGGCCGCGGGCATGGTCCATCGATAACGCATCGATACGCACCAGGCCGGCGCCGTGGCGCATTGCATCATGCGCGCGACATTGTCGTCGGACCTGGTCTCGCATAGAATGCGCTGGAACATGCCGGGAAATCGCCGCATAGTGTCGCATAGTGCCGATATCCCCACCCGCATGGATCGCCCTTTCCGGTATTTCCCGGGCCTCATTCTGCACCGGGCCGCCCCTGAAGCGCCCGACGCCCTGCACGGACACAGCACTTGATTCTGTACGAATATCCTTTCAACGAACGCATCAGGACTCTCCTGCGACTGGAGGACCTGTTCGATCGGCTGGAATACTTCCTCGGCCAGGATCATGCCCAGCAGCACCATGTCGCGCTGACCACGCTGTTCGAGATCATCGACGTTGCCGGCCGCGCCGACCTCAAGACCGACCTGATCAAGGAACTGGAGCGCCAGCGCCAGGCCCTGGCGCCGCTGCGCGCCAATCCGCAGATCGACCAGGATGCGCTCGACTCGGTCATCGGCGAGATCGAGCAGGGCATCAGCCTGCTCAACCAGACCGTGGGCAAGGCCGGGCAGTTGCTGACCGACAACGAGTGGCTGACCAGCATCCGCAGCCGCGCCATCATCCCCGGCGGCACCTGCGAGTTCGACCTGCCTGCGTACTATGCATGGCAGCATCGCCCCGCCGAAGACCGCCGCGCCGACATCCTGAAATGGGCGCGTCCGCTGGTGTCGCTGCGCATGGGCACCACCATCGTGCTGCGGCTGCTGCGCGAAGCGGGCCAGAGCGGCAAGGTGATCGCCACCGGCGGCAGCTACCAGCAGATGCTGTCGGGCCGCAGCTACCAGCTGATGCAGGTCTACCTGGACGATTCGCTGCTGGCCTTCATCCCCGAGATGAGCGCCAACAAGTACATGCTGTGGGTGCGCTTCACGCAGCAGGACGGCGACCTGCGCCCGCGCTCGGTCGATGCCGATATCCCGTTCCTGCTGAAACTCTGCAATTTCTGAAGCCTGCGCTGAACGCCATGCCTGCTGTCGTCAAATGCCCCACCTGCGGCACCGAGGTGGCCTGGGTGCCCGACAACAAATTCCGCCCGTTCTGTTCCGAGCGCTGCAAGCAGATCGATCTCGGCGCCTGGGCGTCGGAGAAGTACGTGATCGGCGGCAAGCCGGGCGAGACTTCCCCCGACCGGTCTGAAGACGAGGACGACTGAGGGCGCACAACCGGCGCCCCCTTCCTCAGTGCGCCGCCGCCAGCACGCGGCGGTAGAAGCCCACGCACACCAGCACGAACACCGCCAGGCCCAGCCACTGCGCGGTCGCTTCAAACCCGCCCCCGACCACGGCCAGCGGCGCATCGCTGCCTGACAGGCCGATCACCGCGGCCAGCATCACGCCGACCAGGCTTTCGCCGACGATCAGGCCGGACGCCAGCAGCGTGCCGCGGCGCTCGGCATGCTCCAGCGCCAGCTGCACGTCGTCGCCGCGCGCGGTGGCGCGGCGGCGCTCGGCGCGCAGCAGCAGCCACGACAGCACCGCCCCCACCACCAGCGCCGAACTGATCGTCGGCGGCAGGTAGATGCCGATGCCGACCGCCAGCACCGGCAGCCGCGCCGCGCCGCCACGGCGGCGCAGGATGTCGTCGATGGCGATCAGCACCACGCCCAGCCCGATGCCGATCAGGATCATGTTCCAGTTGAGCTGGTGGGTGAAGATACCGGTGGCGATCGCGGTCATCAGCGTTGCCTGCGGCGCGGCCAGCGCCTGGTTCGGGTCCATGCCCGCACGCGGCAGCGCGCCGGCAAAGCCATAGGCGCTGTAGAGCAGCTCGAGCACCGGCGGGATCACCGCGGCGCCGACCACGCAGCCGATCAGCAGCGCCACCTGCTGGCGCCACGGCGTCGCGCCGACCAGCCAGCCGGTCTTCAGGTCCTGCAGGTTGTCGTTGGCGATGGACGCCACCGCCACCACCGCGGAGGTGGTGAAGATCGCCAGCGCGATCGCGAACTGGCCGCCCTCGGGCGTGGCCAGCAGGCCGTCGGCCTGGCCCGCCAGCAGGATCAGCAGCGACACCAGGATCACCGCGATGATGCCGATGCCCGAGATCGGGCTGGCCGACGAGCCCACCAGCCCGGCCATGTAGCCGCACGCCGCCGCCACCAGGAAGCCGAAGATAAACGCGAACACCACCGCGTAGATCACCAGGCGCCAGCGCGCCCCGCCATCCAGCGGCGCGGGGGCGAGGAACCACGCGAACACCGTCACCAGCACCGCCAGCAGCGCCAGCATCACCAGCCCGATCCACTTCGCCGGCATGTCCTGCTGCGTGCGCGGCACGCTGCCCTGCCCCGCCGGGCCGGCCTGCAGCGCGCCGAACGAGGCGCGGATTCCATACAGCATCGGCCTGGCCAATGACAGCAGCGTCCAGATCGCGGCGATGCCGATGGTGCCGGCGCCGATAAAGCGTGCCTGCTGGCTCCACACCATGGTGCCGAAGGCCGACAGCGTGGCGCCGTCCGGGCGCGGCGTAACGGCGGTCAGCCACGGCACCGCGACGCCCCAGGTCAGCACCAGCCCGAGCAGCATGGCCAGCCCGCCAACGATGCCGACCAGGTAGCCCGCGCCCACCAGCGCCAGCGAGAAACCCATCGACAGCCGCACCACCGAGGCGCCCGCCGACAGCCAGAAATTGGCGCCCTCGGCCAGCACACGCAGCCCGCCGGCGCCGAAGCTGAACAGCCCCGCCACCAGGCCCCCGGCCATCAGGTCGGCCAGGCCGGTTGCCTGCGGCTTCTGGCCCGGCGCGGCTTCGGCGGGCGCGGCGCTGCCCACGCGCAGGATTTCCGCCGCCGCCACGCCCTCGGGATAAGGCAGGTCGCTCTGCACCACCATGGCATGGCGCAGCGGGATGCTGAACACCACGCCCAGCATGCCGCCGGCCGCGCAGATCGCCAGCGTCTGCCAGAACGGGAAGCCCTGCCAGTGGCCCAGCATCACCAGCCCGGGCAGGATAAAGATGATCGACGACAGCGTGCCCGCGGCCGAGGCCTGCGTCTGCACCATGTTGTTTTCGAGGACGTTGGCGCCGGGGAAAAGCCGCAGCACGGCCATCGAGATCACTGCCGCGGGGATCGCCGACGAGAAGGTCAGGCCGACCTTCAGTCCCAGGTAGATATTGGAGGCGGTGAACACGACCGTGATCAGCGCACCGAGGATGATGCCGCGCAGGGTCAGTTCAGGCAGGGAAACGTCGTCGGCAATACGATCGACACGTAGCATGCAGGTTCCTTTCCTGTGGATCCGGGCCGCTGGCCCGGGCGGCGCACAAGCGGGCGCCGCGGCCGCTTGTCAGCGATGCCGACGGCAGGGTCAGCCGTTGCGCGCTTCCTCGTCCAGCCACGCCACCACGGGAATGGTGGCCGGCAGCAGCGGCCCCACCGACACCGGCGTGCCCTGCCACGAGAACGCCTGGCCCTCGCGGCCGACGGGTTCGCCCTGCCAGGCCGTGACCTTGCAGAAATGCAGCCGCACATAGGCGTGCGGATAGTCATGTTCCAGGATGTGCCAGCGCTCGCATTGCGTGACATCAAGTCCCAGCTCTTCGTGCAGCTCGCGCGCCAGCGCTGCCTCGACCGACTCGCCTGGCTCCAGCTTGCCGCCTGGGAATTCCCAGTAGCCCTCGTAGGGCTTGCCGGCCGGGCGCTGCGCCAGCAGGAAGCGGCCGTCGGGCTGCACCAGCACGCCGACCGCGACCTCGGTCACCTTGCGCGGCGGGTTGCCGCCGGTGGCTGCGGGGTTCTGCGTCGCCGCGCTCATGCCTTGGCGTCCCCGGCAACATCGGCGATGTACGGCTTGCCGTGCTTGCCGCCCCAGTCGCGCGCGAACTGCCAGGCCACGCGGCCCGAACGCGAGCCGCGCTCCAGCGCCCACACCAGCGCGTCGCCGCGCGCGGCGGCGATGTCCTCGTCGGTGCAGCCGAAGTGCCGCAGCCAGTGGCCGACGATGGCCAGGTACTCGTCCTGCTTGGGCGGGTAGAACGACAGCCACAGCCCGAAGCGCTCGGACAGCGAGATCTTCTCTTCCACCACTTCGCCGGGGTGGATCTCGCCGTCGTCGGTGTGGCGGTAGCTTTCGTTGTCCTTCATGTACTCCGGCAGCAGGTGCCGGCGGTTGGAGGTGGCGTAGATCAACACGTTGTCCGACTGCGCCGCGACCGAGCCATCCAGCGCCGACTTGAGCGACTTGTAGCCCGACTCGCCCTCCTCGAACGACAGGTCGTCGCAGAAGATCACGAAGCGCTCGGGCCGCTGCGAGACCAGCTCGACGATATCGCCGAGGTCCCCCAGGTCGTCCTTGTCGACCTCGACCAGCCGCAGCCCGTCCTTGACGAAGGCATTGAGGCAGGCCTTGATCAGCGACGACTTGCCGGTGCCGCGCGCGCCGGTCAGCAGCACGTTGTTGGCCGGCAGGCGGTTCACGAACTGGCGCGTATTGCCGACGATGGCGTCCTTCTGGCGCTCGATGTTCTTCAGGTCGTCCAGGTGGATCGGCGGCAGCTGGCGCACCGGCTGCAGGTAGCCGATATTGCCGAACAGGCTCTGGCGCTTGCGCCAGCGGAACGCGACCGCCTCCTGCCAGTCGGCATCGCTCAGTTGCGGCGGCAGCCATTGTTCGAGTCGGGCGAGGAAGTTGTCGAGGCGGGCGGCGAGGTCAGACATGGCGGCGGGGCGGTGACAGGCAGGGAGGATCGATGTCCTTCCCGCGCGCGCGGGAAGGACGGACAGGCTCAGGAACGGTAGTCGGCGTTGATCGACACGTAGTCGTGCGACAGGTCGCAGGTCCACACGGTCGCCTCGGCATTGCCGCGGCCGAGCGCGATGCGCACGGTGATCTCGGCCTGCTTCATCACGCGCTGGCCGTCTTCCTCGCGGTAGTCGGGATTGCGGCCGCCGTCGCGGGCGACCCAGACATCGTCCAGCCACAGGTTGACGCGGCCGACGTCGAGATCATTGACGCCGGCGTAGCCCACCGCGGCCAGGATGCGGCCCAGGTTGGGGTCGGAGGCGTAGAACGCGGTCTTGACCAGCGGCGAATGCGCGACCGCGTAGGCGATCTGGCGGCATTCCGCCACGTCCTTGCCGGCTTCGACGCGGATGGTGATCAGCTTGGTCGCGCCTTCGCCGTCGCGCACGATCATCTGCGCCAGTTCCTGCGCCAGGCTCGTCACCGCCTCGCGCAGCGCTTCGAAGGCCGGGCCTTCGGCGCGGTCGACCACGGCACCGGACTTGCCCGAGGCGATCAGCACGAAGGAGTCGTTGGTCGAGGTGTCGCCGTCGATGGTGATGCTGTTGAACGAGTGGTCGGCGGCGTGCGTCACCAGACCCTGCAGCACCGGCTGCGCCACGGCGGCGTCCATGGCGATGAAGCCGAGCATGGTCGCCATGTTGGGGCGGATCATGCCGGCGCCCTTGCTGATGCCCGACAGCGTCACGGTCTTGCCATCGAGCTGCACCGTGCGCGACGCGACCTTGGGCTGGGTGTCGGTGGTCATAATCGCTTCCGCCGCGGCCAGCCAGTTGTCGGCGCTGGCGTTGGCGATGGCGGCGGGCAGGCCGGCCAGCAGGCGGTCCATCGGCAGCTGCTCGAGGATCACGCCGGTCGAGAACGGCAGCACCTGCGCGGCATCGATGCCCAGTTGCGCGGCCAGTGCGTCGCAGGTGGCACGGGCGTTGGCCAGGCCCTGCTCGCCGGTGCCGGCGTTGGCATTGCCGGTGTTGACCACCAGCGCGCGGATGCCCTTGCCCGACTTGCCCGCAGCCGCCAGATGCTCGCGGCAGACCTGCACCGGCGCGGCGCAGAAGCGGTTGCTGGTGAAGACGCCGGCGACGGTGCTGCCTTCGGCCACGCGCACCACCAGCACGTCCTTGCGGTTGGCCTTGCGGATGCCCGCCTCGGCCCAGCCGAGCTCGACGCCGGCGACGGATTTCAGGTTCTCTGCCTGGGGCAGCGGAAGATTGACGGGCATGCAGGACTCCTCGATGTTGCTGCTTGCGACTTGCTGTCTCAGACGAACATGCCCGCGAAGGGCGGGCATGTTCGATTCCTCTTGCGCCACTCCCGTGCTGCGGGGAGCGGCGTCATACCGGATGCCCGGCCTGGCTCAGTTCAGCTGAGCTTGCCGTGGCACTGCTTGAACTTCTTGCCCGAGCCGCACGGGCACGGATCGTTGCGGCCAACCTTGGGCATGCCCGCCAGCGCCAGCTCGGCGGCGGCCATGGCCGTGCCGGTGCGCGGCGACGGTGCTTCCTCGACCGGCTCGCGGCCTTCGGCGAACTCGTCGTGCTTGTACTGCACGTTCTCCAGGTGCGACAGGCCTTCCTCGATCTGCTCGGACGCCTGTTCCAGTTCTTCCGGCGACTGGATCTGCACGTTGAAGGTCACGCGCGTGACTTCGTTCTTGATCACGTCGAGCAGGCGCGCAAACAGCTCGAACGACTCGCGCTTGTACTCCTGCTTGGGGTCCTTCTGCGCATAGCCGCGCAGGTGGATGCCCTGGCGCAGGTGGTCCAGCGCGGCCAGGTGCTCGCGCCAGTGCGTGTCGATGCTCTGCAGCATGACCGAGCGCTCGAAGCCGGCGAACGACTCGCGGCCAACCATCGCCACCTTGCTGTCGTAGCGCTCCGTCGCCGCCTTCAGGATCAGGTTGAGCAGCTCTTCGTCCTCGATGCTCTGCGCGCCCTCGATGGTCTGCGCCAGCGGCACTTCCAGGCCCCAGTCCTCGCGCAGGCGCGTTTCCAGGCCGGCGATGTTCCACTGCTCCTCCATGGTGTCGGCCGGCACATGGTCGCGGAACAGCTCGATCAGCACGCTCTCGCGCAGGTTGGTGACCATCTCGCCGACATCATTGGCCTCGAGCACGTCATTGCGCAGCTTGTAGATTTCCTTGCGCTGGTCGTTGGCGACGTCGTCGTACTGCAGCAGCTGCTTGCGGATGTCGAAGTTGCGGCCTTCCACCTTGCGCTGCGCCGATTCGATCGAGCGCGTGACGATGCCGGCCTCGATCGGCTCGCCCTCCGGCATCTTCAGGCGCTCCATGATGGCGCGCACGCGGTCGCCGGCGAAGATGCGCAGCAGCTGGTCGTCCAGCGACAGGTAGAAGCGCGACGAACCCGGGTCGCCCTGGCGGCCGGCGCGGCCGCGCAGCTGGTTGTCGATGCGGCGCGACTCGTGGCGCTCGGTGCCGACGATATGCAGGCCGCCGGCGGCCTTGACCTGCTCGTGCAGCGACTGCCATTCATCCTTGAGCTGCTGGATGCGCGCGGCCTTGTCGGCATCGGCCAGGCTGGCGTCGGCCTCGATGAAGCCGGCCTGCTTCTCGACGTTGCCGCCCAGCACGATGTCGGTGCCGCGGCCCGCCATGTTGGTGGCGATGGTGATCATCTTGGGGCGGCCGGCCTGCGCCACGATCTCGGCTTCGCGCGCATGCTGCTTGGCGTTGAGCACCTGGTGCGGCAGCTTTTCGCGGTCGAGCAGGCCCGACAGGTATTCCGAGGTCTCGATCGAGGTGGTGCCCACCAGCACCGGCTGGCCGCGCTCGTAGCAGTCGCGGATATCGCGCACCACGGCGTCGTAGCGCTCCTTGCCGGTCTTGTAGATCTGGTCCTGCAGGTCCTTGCGCTGGGTCGGGCGGTTGGTCGGGATCACCACCACTTCCAGGCCGTAGATCTCCTGGAACTCGTACGCTTCGGTGTCGGCCGTGCCGGTCATGCCGGCCAGCTTCTCGTACATGCGGAAGTAGTTCTGGAACGTGACGGTCGCCAGCGTCTGGTTTTCCTGCTGGACCGTAACGCCTTCCTTGGCTTCGACGGCCTGGTGGAGGCCGTCGGACCAGCGGCGGCCGGTCATCAGGCGGCCGGTGAACTCATCGACGATCACGACTTCGTCGTTCTGCACCACGTAGTGCTGGTCGCGGTGGAACAGGCTGTGCGCGCGCAGGGCCGCGTACAGGTGGTGCATCAGCGTGATGTTCTGCGGCGCGTAGAGGGATTCGCCTTCGCCGATCAGGCCCAGCTGCGACAGGATCTCTTCGGCCTTTTCATGGCCGGACTCGGTCAGGTAGACCTGGTGGCCCTTCTCGTCGACGTAGTAGTCGCCCGGCTTCTCGACCCCGGTGCCGTCGGCCTTTTCTTCGCCGATCTGGCGCTCGAGCAGCTTGGGGATGCCGTTCATGCGCTGGTACAGGTCGGTCTGGTTCTCGGCCTGGCCGGAGATGATCAGCGGGGTGCGGGCCTCGTCGATCAGGATCGAGTCCACCTCGTCGACGATGGCGTAGTGCAACGGCCGCTGCACGCGTTGCGACGGGTCGTAGACCATGTTGTCGCGCAGGTAGTCGAAGCCGAACTCGTTGTTGGTGCCGTAGGTGATGTCGGCGTTGTACGCCGCCTGCTTCTGGTCGTGCGCCATCTGCGACAGGTTCACGCCCACCGACAGGCCCAGGAAGTTGTACAGCCGGCCCATCCACTCGGCATCGCGCTGCGCCAGGTAGTCGTTGACGGTGACCACGTGCACGCCCTTGCCGGTGATGGCATTCAGGTACACGGCCAGCGTCGCGGTCAGGGTCTTGCCTTCGCCGGTGCGCATTTCGGCGATCTTGTTGTCGTTCAGCACCATGCCGCCGATCAGCTGCACGTCGAAGTGGCGCATCTTCATGACGCGCTTGCTGGCCTCGCGGCACACGGCGAAGGCTTCGGGCAGCAGCGCCTCGAGCGATTCGCCACCGGCGTGGCGCTGCCGGAAGGCCTCGGTCATGCCGCGCAGCTCGTCGTCGGAGAGCTGCTCGAACTTCGGCTCCAGCGCATTGATCTGCGCCACCGTGCGGCGGTATTGCTTGATCAGCCGCTCGTTGCGGCTGCCGAAGACTTTCTTGAGAAGGCCCGTGATCATCGATTGCTTTCACCTGCGCGGAACCGGGTGGCATCCCCAGGGAAGGCGGACTGCCCCGGCGGCCGGGCGCGGTAATGGATAGATTGGCGCAAAACGCCGAGTTTATCATGTGCCGGGGTCACGCCCGGCGCTGCCGGCCGCTGGCGCGGGCCCTGCCGCAAGCAGTTTGGGATGGTCGCGCCGGCTTCAATCCGGCCGCTCTCGCTTACGGCCCGCGCTGCCTGCGTGCACGCGCCGCCCCTTGCTAGAATGGACCCATGCGCCGCTTCACCCATCCCGCCCTGCAGACCCCCGCCGCCAGGCCGCTCAACGACTGGCTGGACAAGGCCGGCCCGGTGTCGACGCTGCTGCAGACCGCGCGGCAGCTGTCGGTGCTGGAGGCCGAGGTGCTGGCGCTGCTGCCGGCCGGCATGCGCGCGGGCCTGGCCGTAGCAGGCATCAAACGCGACCCGTCCGACCCAAATGGCCAGGTGCTGCTGTTGCTGGCGGCTCACGGCGCGGCCGCGGCGCGGGTGCGCCAGGTCGTGCCGACGCTGCTCGGACGGCTGCAGCAGCGCGGCTCGCCGGTCACCTCGATCCGCGTGCGGGTGCAGCCCGAGGTGCAGCGCCATTCCGACTGGGAGGTGGAGCCGGTAGCACGCCCGCGCACCAGCGGACGCATGACGCCGGCCGGGCTGGCCAATCTCGACCAGCTCGCGCGCAGCCTGCCCGATTCGCCGCTGCGCGACGCGCTCAATACGCTGCTGTCCCACCACCGCTGAGCGGCCGCGCCGCGTCCAAAGCAAAAGAGCCGACCTGTGCAGGTCGGCTCTTTTTTTATGCGAGGCCGCTCAGGCGAAGGCCGGCTGGGCCTGCGGCAGGAACGCCGCCGGGGCTTCCTCGACGCGGTCGAAGGTGACCAGTTCATAGGCTTCCTGGTCCGCCAGCAGCGCGCGCAGCAGCTGGTTGTTCAGGCCGTGGCCGGACTTGTTCGCCACATAGGCGCCGATCAGCGGATGGCCGACCACGTACAGGTCGCCGATCGCATCCAGGATCTTGTGGCGCACGAACTCGTCGCCGTAGCGCAGTTCCTCGTTGTTGAGCATGCGATGTTCGTCCAGCACGATCGCGTTGTCCAGGCTGCCGCCGCGCGCCAGGCCCATTTCGCGCAGGGCCTCGACCTCGTGCGCAAAACCGAAGGTGCGGGCGCGGGCGATCTCGCGCACATAGCTGGTGTCGGCGAAATCGATCGAGAAGGTCTGGCCGGTCTTGTCGACCGCCGGATGGCGGAAGTCGATGGTGAACGACAGCTTGAAGCCGAAGAACGGCTCCAGCCGCGCCAGCTTGTCGCCTTCGCGCACTTCCACCGGCTTCTTCACGCGGATGAAGGTCTTGGCCGCGTTCTGTTCTTCGATGCCGGCCGACTGCAGCAGGAACACGAAGGACGCCGCGCTGCCGTCCATGATCGGGATTTCCTCGGCGTCGACGTCGACATAGAGGTTGTCGATGCCCAGGCCGGCGCAGGCGGACATCAGGTGCTCGACGGTGGAGACGCGCGCGCCATCCTTCTGCAGCACCGACGCCAGGCGCGTGTCGCCGATGGCCGACGCGGCCACCGGAATCTCGACGGCCTCGGGCAGGTCGACGCGGGTGAAGACGATGCCGGTACCGGCCGGCGCGGGACGCAGCGTCAGCGTGACCTTGCGGCCGGAGTGCAGGCCGATGCCGACGGTCTTCACCAGGGATTTGATCGTGCGCTGTTTGAGCATGACAGCCTCAACAATTATTAAAATCTATCGTGTTATCTTTTTGATTAAGGGATTTTACCACCACATCCGGGGCGCTGCAGCCGGCTTTTGTTTCCGGCTGTTAACAAGTCCGTCAACGCCCGTCACAAGTTACGTATTATCCACGTTTAGCCGGATGACTGTGTCAGCCACGCAACGCCGCCAGCACCGCCTCGGCGCTGCTGACACGGAACTCACCCGGGGCTTCGACCTCGAGCCGGGTCACCACGCCATCGTCGATCACCATGGCGAAGCGCTTGGCGCGCACGCCCATGCCGCGCGCGCTCAGGTCCTGGTCCAGGCCCAGCGCGCGGATCCACTCGGCGCTGCCGTCGGCCATCATCCGGACCTTGCCGGCCACCTGCTGCTCGCGGCCCCACGCGCCCATCACGAAGGCATCGTTGACCGAGACGCACCAGACCTCGTCCACGCCGGCGTCGCGCAGAGCCTCGGCATGCTGCACGAAGCCCGGCACATGCTTGGCCGAACACGTTGGGGTGAACGCGCCGGGCAGGCCGAACACCACGATCTTGCGGCCGCGGACCAGGTCCGCCACCTTGAACGCATTGGGGCCGAGCGCGCAGCCGTTGCTTTCGGTCTCGAAGAATTCCTGCAGCGTGGCGTCGGGGACGCGGGAACCGACTGTGATCATGGCCTTGTGGTTTTCCTTGGATGTCTGAACGGGTCTATGAAGGATAGGACGGATGCGGGGATACGCGGCCCAATATTCGGACCAGTATCGGGACGAACGCCGATACCGCTGCAGACGCTACAAAGACGTCCGCGCGGCGCACCTTTTGGGTGCGCCGCGCGGACGGCGATACATCCCGACCGGGAAGGCGGGAAACCAGTCCGGGGAGGCGGCCAGCGGCACGCCCGAACCCGGCAACGGGATGCGGGTGAAGCCAGTCCGGCGCAGGCGCGGCGCCGCCGGCAGCCCGGCGGTTCACGTCAGCCATGCAAGGCACGCGCGGATGGGGAGCGCACGTGCATCGCGACCAGGCGACGCGTTCCGTCAGGCGGCCGGTGGAGGCACCGATGCCGCGCCAGGCAGGCTTCAGTCTGCCTGCTTGCGCAGGAAGGCCGGGATATCGTACGTATCCACACCCTTTTCCTGCAGCGCCGCCACGTGGGCCGAGGCCGACTCACGCGAGCTGCGCCACACTGCCGGCGTATCCAGGTTGCTGTAGTCCGGCGAGCTGTGCTGCGCGGCGGTGGCGGCCATGTTGGCCATCATCTGCACCGGCATGTTGTCGGTGCCGGTCTTCAGCAGCGTCATCGGCTGTTGCTTCTTGGCCGAGCGGCCCAGGCCGGTCGCGACCACGGTCACGCGCAGCGCATCGCTCATCGAATCGTCGTACACCGTACCGAAGATCACGGTCGCATCTTCCGCGGCGTAGCTGCGGATGGTGTTCATGACCTCCTTGGTTTCCGACAGCTTCAGCGAACGGCTGGCGGTGATGTTGACCAGCACGCCGCGCGCACCGGACAGGTCCACGCCTTCCAGCAGCGGGCTGGCCACGGCCTGCTCGGCCGCCAGGCGGGCGCGGTCGACGCCCGACACAGTGGCCGTCCCCATCATGGCCTTGCCCTGCTCGCCCATCACCGTCTTGACGTCTTCGAAGTCGACGTTGACCAGGCCGTCAACGTTGATGATCTCGGCAATGCCGGCCACCGCGTTGTGCAGCACGTCGTCGGCGCACTGGAAGCACTTGTCCATCTCGGCGTCGTCGCCCATCACTTCGAACAGCTTCTCGTTGAGCACCACGATCAGCGAGTCGACGCTCGATTCCAGCTCGCTGGAACCGTGCTCGGCCACCTTGGCGCGGCGCGCGCCTTCGAAGTCGAACGGCTTGCTGACCACGCCCACGGTCAGGATGCCCATCTCCTTGGCCACCTGTGCGACGATCGGCGCGGCGCCCGTGCCGGTGCCGCCGCCCATGCCGGCAGTGATGAAGACCATGTGCGCGCCGCGCAGCGCGTCGGCGATCTGATCGCGCGCCGATTCGGCGCAGTTGCGGCCCACTTCCGGCTTGGCGCCGGCGCCCAGGCCCGTATTGCCGAGCTGCAGCACGCGCGAAGCGGTCGAACGCTTGAGCGCCTGGGCGTCGGTGTTCATGCAGATGAATTCGACGCCTTGCACGCCGCGGCTGATCATGTGCTGCACGGCGTTGCCGCCCGCGCCGCCCACGCCGACCACCTTGATGATGGTGCCGTCCTGCACTTCCGTTTCGATCATGTCAAAGTCCATCACTGCCTCCGAGAAAAATCAGTCCCCAGACGATGCGGCCTCCCCGCCGCAACCCCTGGTTTCTGAACAAGAAACCAAAAAAAGAAAACCTGAAAACCGCTACCTGGCACGCAAGCCTGACCGGTAGACCGTCCTGCCCGCGCACCGTTGCATCCCTGTCGCGTCAATCTCTGCGTGAATCAGAAATTGCCAACGAACCATTCCTTCATGCGGGTCCACACCTGCTTGACCGACCCGCTCTGCACCGCCACCTTGCGCCCGCGCATGCGTTGCACGCGGCCTTCCAGCAGCAGGCCCATCACCGTCGCGTAGCGCGGGCTCTTCACCACCTCGTGCAGGTTGCCGCGATACTCGGGCACGCCGACGCGCACGGGCTTGAGGAAGATGTCCTCGCCCAGCTCGACCATGCCCGGCATCATTGCGGTGCCACCGGTGATGACCACGCCCGACGACAACAGTTCTTCATAGCCCGACTCGCGCACCACCTGGTGCACCAGCGAGTACAGCTCTTCGATGCGCGGCTCGATCACCGCGGCCAGCGCCTGGCGGCTGAGCGTGCGCGTGCCGCGGTCGCCCACGCCCGGCACCTCGATCATGTCGTCCGGGTCGGCGATCGCCTGCTTGGCGATGCCGTACTGGATCTTGATGTCCTCGGCGTCCGGCGTCGGCGTGCGCAGCGCCATCGCGATATCGTTGGTGATCTGGTCGCCGGCGATGGGGATCACGGCCGTATGGCGGATCGCGCCTTCGCTGAAGATGGCGATGTCGGTGGTGCCGCCGCCGATGTCGACCAGCACCACGCCCAGTTCCTTCTCGTCCTCGGTCAGCACCGCCAGGCTCGACGCCAGCGGCTGCAGGATCAGGTCGTGCACCTCGAGCCCGCAGCGGCGCACGCACTTGACGATGTTCTGCGCGGCGCTGACCGCGCCGGTGACGATATGCACCTTCACTTCCAGGCGGATGCCGCTCATGCCGATGGGCTCGCGCACGTCTTCCTGGCCGTCGATGATGAATTCCTGCGTCAGGATGTGCAGGATCTGCTGGTCGGTCGGGATATTGACCGCCTTGGCGGTCTCGATCACGCGCGCGACGTCGGTCTGCGTGACCTCCTTGTCCTTGATCGCCACCATGCCGCTGGAGTTGAAGCTGCGGATATGGCTGCCGGCAATGCCGGTGAAGACCTCCGAAATCTTGCAGTCGGCCATCAGCTCGGCCTCTTCCAGCGCCTTCTGGATCGACTGCACGGTGGCCTCGATGTTGACCACGACCCCTTTCTTCAGACCCTTGGACTCAGACTGGCCCATCCCGATCACCTCGTAGCTGCCGTCGGGGCGCAGTTCCGCCACCACGGCCGCCACCTTCGAGGTGCCGATATCGAGACCGACCAACAGGTCCTTGTATTCCTTGCTCATCGGGTTTTCTCCGCGTTCTTGCTCTTCAGTCGCGTCGGATTGTTGTTGGATGTACCTGAAACCGTTGCGGCCGCCCCCGGCCTGGCAGCACTCGTCGCCGCGCTCGCCGCCTTCGCCTTGGCCGCTCGTTCTGCCTTTTCCGCCCGCACCGCCGCCGCGATCTGCGCCTCGGTCAGGAAGCGCGCGTTGGCGGCGCGGATGGCGAAGCCGTTGGGATAGCGCAGGTCGGCGTATTCGATCTGGCTGCCCCATTGCTGCGTGACCTGCGGCCAGGCCGCGACGAAGCGGCGCACGCGCTGGTCCATCGCGGTGCGGTCCTCGTCGTTCTGCTCGCGGCCCAGCTCGACCTCCATGCCGTTGGACAGGCGCGCGCGCCAGGCGTAGCGGCCGGACAGCGCCACCGCCAGCGGCTCGGCCTTGAGCGGCTTGAACCACTGGCGCATCACCTCGAGCTTCTCGATCACGTCGGCTTCGCTGTCCGGCGGCCCGTCCAGCGCCAGCAGCTGCGCGTCTTCTTCCGCCTCGGCGGTGTTGGCGACAAAGATCTCGCCATAGGTGTTGATCAGCCGGCCGCTGTCGGGCGCGCCCCAGGTGCCCAGCGCCTCGTGCTCCTCGACCTCGACCGCCAGGCCGTTGGGCCATTCGCGCCGCACGCTGGCACGCCGCACCCACGGCACCGACTCGAACGCCTGGCGCGCCGCGTTCAGGTCGAGCGTGAAGAAATTGCCGGTCAGCTTGCCCAGTGCGCTGGCGCGCACGCTGGGGGCGTTCACGTGGCGTAGCGCGCCGCCGTCCATCGGGCCGATCTCCACATGCGTGATGGCAAACACCGGCCGCTGCGCCAGCCACAGCAGGCCCGCCGCGAGCGCCATCAGCGCCACCACCGCATACAGCGTGGAGGCGATCAGGTTGAGCAGGCGTGCGTTATGCCACATGGTCCGGTGCGGTCCTGTCGGGTGAAGTTATTCGGGTTTCCAATGCTCGTTGGGATGCAGGTCCAGCGTGGCGGCGGCCACCACCTGCAGCACGAAGTCCTCATAGCTGATGCCGACCGCGCGCGCCGCCATCGGCACCAGCGAATGGCCGGTCATGCCGGGCGAGGTATTCATCTCGAGCAGGAAGGGCGTGCCGTCGGCGCGCAGCATCACGTCGGCGCGCGCCCAGCCGCGGCAGCCCAGCACGCGGTAGGCCTGCACCGCCAGCGCCTGCACCTGCCGTTCGACTTCGGCATCCAGGCCCGACGGACATAAGTACTGGGTATCGTCAGTAAAGTACTTGTTTTGATAGTCGTAGTTGGCCTCGGGCGCGACGATGCGGATCACCGGCAGCGCTTCGGCGGTCTCGCCCTCGCCCACCACCGGGCAGGTCAGCTCGGCGCCGTCGATAAAGGTCTCGGCGATGACGTCGTTGTCCAGCGCCGCGGCCTTGTCGAAGGCGGCGCGCATCTGGTCGGCGGCGGTGACCTTGGTCAGGCCGATCGACGAGCCCTCGCGCGCCGGCTTGACGATCAGCGGCAGGCCCAGGTCGGCCGCCACCGCGTCAAAATCGGTATCGGCATGCAGCATGGCAAAGCGCGGCGTGGCCAGGCCGTGCGTCATCCACAGGCGCTTGGTGGCCTGCTTGTCCATCGCCAGCGCCGACGCCAGCACGCCGCTGCCGGTGTACGGCACGCCCAGCTGCTCGAGCAGGCCCTGGATGGTGCCGTCCTCGCCGTAGCGGCCGTGCAGCGCGATAAAGACCCGGTCGAAACCGGCCGCCGCCAGCTCGGCCACGCCCTGCAGGCCGGGGTCGAAGCCGTGCGCGTCGACGCCGCGCGACTGCAGCGCGGCCAGCACGCCGTTGCCGGACATCAGCGAGATCTCGCGTTCGGCCGAGCGGCCGCCCAGCAGCACGCCGACCTTGCCCAGCGACTTCGGATCGATATTGGGATGGGCGACGAAGCTCATGCCTGGCTCCCTTGCTGCAGCGGTTGCTGGTGCGACACCAGCTGGCCGGGCACGCCGCCGATGGAGCCCGCGCCCATGGTCACGACCACATCGCCGGGCCGTACGGCATTCAGGATGGCCTGCGGCATCTCTTCCATCTGCTCCACGAAAACAGGTTCGACCTTGCCCGCCACGCGCAGCGCGCGGGTCAGCGCACGGCCGTCGGCGGCGACGATCGGAGTCTCGCCGGCGGCGTAGACCTCGGACAGCAGCAGGGCATCGACCGTGCCCAGCACCTTGACGAAGTCTTCAAAGCAATCGCGCGTGCGGGTAAAGCGGTGCGGCTGGAACGCCAGCACCAGGCGGCGCCCGGGGAAGGCACCGCGCGCCGCGGCCAGCGTGGCGGCCATTTCCACCGGGTGGTGGCCGTAGTCGTCGACCAGCGTGAAGGTGCCGGCGCCATCGGGCGTGGCGACTTCGCCGTAGCGCTGGAAGCGGCGGCCGACGCCGTGGAACTCACGCAGCGCCTTGACGATGGCGGCATCGGGCACTTCCAGCTCGGTCGCGATGGCGATCGCCGCCAGCGCGTTCTGCACGTTGTGCATGCCGGGCAGGTTCAGCACGATCTCCAGCGGCGGCTCGGCGTGGTGGTTCAGCTGGCGCAGCACGGTGAAGTGCATCTGGCCGTCGACCGCGCGCGCATCGACGGCGCGGATCTGCGCGTCTTCGGCAAAGCCGTAGCGCACCACCGGCTTGGACACGAACGGCAGGATCTCGCGCACGTTGGGATCATCCACGCACAGCACCGCGATGCCGTAGAACGGCAGCCGCTGGGTGAATTCAATGAACGCCTGCTTGAGCCGGGCAAAGTCGTGCCCGTAGGTGTCCATGTGATCGGCATCGATATTGGTGATGACCTCGATCACCGGGAACAGGTTCAGGAACGAGGCATCCGATTCGTCGGCCTCGGCCACGATGAAATCGCCGGTGCCCAGGCGCGCGTTGGCGCCGGCCGAGTTCAGCCGGCCGCCGATGACGAAGGTCGGATCGAGGCCGCCTTCTGCCAGCACCGATGCCACCAGGCTGGTGGTGGTGGTCTTGCCGTGCGTGCCGGCGATGGCCACGCCCTGCTTGAGCCGCATCAACTCGGCCAGCATCACCGCGCGCGGCACCACCGGGATGCGCTGGCTGCGCGCGGCCAGCACTTCGGGGTTGTCGCCGCTGACCGCGGTCGACACCACCACCGCGTTGGCGCCGCTCACATTGGCGGCGTCGTGGCCGTGCATGACGGTGGCGCCCAGCGACGCCAGGCGCCGCGTGGCGGCATTGTTGCCCACGTCCGAGCCCGAGACCTTGTATCCCAGGTTCAGCAGGACCTCGGCGATGCCGCTCATGCCGGCGCCGCCGATGCCCACGAAGTGGATGTTCTTGACGATATGCTTCATTGGATTGCTGCTTCGCTCACTTCAGTCCCTGGCCAGCTCGCTGCATACCTCGGCGACGCGCCGGGTTGCCTCGGGCCGGGCCAGTCCGCGCGCCAGGCGCGCCATGTCTTTCAGCTGCGGCCGGGTCAGGCTGGCGATGGTCTGCGCCAGGCCCTCGGCCGTCAGGTCTTTCTGCTGCACGAGCAGGGCCGCGCCCTGGCTCGATAAAAACTGTGCGTTGGTGGTCTGGTGGTCGTCCACCGCATGCGGGAACGGCACGAACAGCGCCGCCACGCCCGCCGCGGCCACTTCCGACACCGTCATCGCGCCGGCGCGGCAGATCACCAGGTCGGCATCGGCATAGGCGCGCGCCATGTCGTCGATGAACGGCAGCGTCTGCGCCGGCACCTGCGCCGCGGCGTAGTTGGCGCGCAGCGTGTCGATCTGCTTGGCGCCCGCCTGGTGCGTCACCACCGGGCGCTGGTCCTGCGGCAACAGTGCAACGGCCTTGGGCACCACCTCGTTGAGCGCGGCCGCGCCCAGGCTGCCGCCCACCACCAGGATCCGTAGCGGGCCCTCGCGCCGGTCGTAGCGCGCCTCGGGGGCGTCCAGTTGCGCCAGCTCCTCGCGCACCGGGTTGCCGGTCCATTCGCCGCCGGGCAGCGTGTCCGGGAACGCGCACAGCACGCGGTCTGCCACCCGGGCCAGCACCTTGTTGGCCAGCCCGGCGATCGAGTTCTGCTCGTGCAGCACCAGCGGCCGTCCCAGCAGCGACGCCATCATGCCGGCCGGGAAGGTGATATAGCCGCCCATGCCCAGCACTACGCTCGGACGCACCCGGCGCAGCGCGGCGATGCTCTGCCAGAACGCACGCAGCAGGTTCAGCGGCAGCAGGAACTTGGTCACCAGCCCCTTGCCGCGCAGCCCGCCGAACTGGATGAATTCCATCGGGATGTCGTGCTTCGGCACCAGCGTGGCTTCCATGCCGGTGCGGTTGCCCAGCCAGACCACGTTCCAGCCCTGCGCGCGCAGCGCCTGCGCAACCGCCAGCCCGGGGAACACATGTCCCCCGGTGCCGCCGGCCATCACGAGCAGGGTGCGCGGCTGGGTCATACCTTGCCCCCACGCATCAACACCCGATTCTCGTAATCGATCCGCAGCAAGATCGCCAGCGCCACGCAATTCATCAGGATGCCCGAGCCACCATAGCTGACCAGCGGCAGCGTCAGCCCCTTGGTCGGCAGCAGGCCCAGGTTCACGCCCATGTTGATAAAGGTCTGCCAGCCGATCCAGACGCCGATGCCCTTGGCCACCAGGCCGGCAAAGGTGCGGTCCAGCTGCAGCGCGGTGCGGCCGATATTGAAGGCGCGCCGCACCAGCCAGTAGAACAGCACGATTACCACCAGCACGCCGATAAAGCCGAATTCCTCGCCGATCACGGCGAGGATGAAGTCGGTATGCGCCTCGGGCAGGTAGTGCAGCTTTTCGATGCTGCCGCCCAGCCCCACGCCGGTCCACTCGCCGCGCCCGAACGCGATCAGCGAGTGCGTCAGCTGGTAGGCCTTGCCCAATGCGTTGCTCTCTTCCCACGGATTCAGGTAGGCAAAGATCCGTTCGCGCCGCCACGGCGACGCAGTGATCAGCAGCGCGAACGCGCCCACCGCCACCCCGACCAGCCCGGCGAAGAGCTTGCCGTTGATGCCGCCCAGGAACAGGATGCCCATCGCTACCGCGGCGATCACCAGGAACGCACCCATGTCGGGCTCGAGCAGTAGCAGCAGGCCCACCACCACCACCGCCACGCCCATCGGCAGGAAACCCTTGGACACGGTCTGCATCCACTCCTGCTTGCGCACGGTGTAGTTGGCCGCATACAGCACCACCGCCAGCTTCATCAGCTCGGACGGCTGGAAGTTCATCACGCCCAGCGGAATCCAGCGCCGCGCGCCGTTCACGCCCTTGCCGACGAACGGCACCAGCACGATCACCAGCAGGATCAGGGCAAAGATGAAGAGCTTGGGCGCGTAGCGGTCCCACACCTTGACCGGCACCTGGAACGCGGCCAGCCCGACCGACAGTCCGATCCCCAGCGCGAACGCATGGCGCAGCAGGAAGTGGCTTTCGCGGTAGTTGGCGTAGCGCGGCGAGTCCGGCAGCGCGATCGAGGCCGAGTAGACCATCACCAGGCCGAGCGCGAGCAGCACGATCGAAACCCACAGCATGGGCTGGTCGTACTCCATCATGCGCGAGCGGGTCGGCTTGACGCCCGACACCGCGTCGCGCAGGCCGCCCCAGGCATTGCCGATGGTGGCGCCGATAAAACCGCTGCGCTTGACCTGTGGGTTGGTCTCAAGCTGGCTCATGGCAGGATCCCCCGGGACAGGGCCAGTTCTTCCACCGCGCCGCGGAACACCTCGGCGCGATGCACGTAGTTACGGAACATGTCGAGGCTGGCGCACGCCGGCGACAGCAGCACGGCGTCGCCGGCCTGGGCCAGCGCGGCCGCCTGCGTCACGGCCTCTTCCAGCGTGGCGGCGTCGACCAGGCTGGCGCCGCTGCCCTGCAGCGCATCGCGCAGCTCGGCCGCGGCGCGGCCGATCAGCACCACCGCGCGCGCATACTGCGCCACCGGCGCGGCCAGCGGCGAGAAATCCTGCCCCTTGCCCTCGCCCCCGGCGATCAGCACCACGCGCTTGTCCAGGCCCGACAGCGCGGCCACGGTGGCGCCCACGTTGGTGCCCTTGCTGTCGTCGAAATATTCGACGTCGTCGATGGTGGCGACCCACTCGACGCGGTGCGGCTCGCCGCGGTATTCGCGCAGGCCGTGCAGCAGCGCGTTCAGCGGCAGGTCGATGGCACGGCACAGCGCCAGCGCGGCCATCGCGTTGGTGGCGTTGTGCATGCCGCGGATATGGAGCGCATCGGCCGGCATCAGGCGCTTGTGGCGCACCGGCACCGCTTCCGGCGCGGCCTCGGCCGCGGCCTTGCGGCGACGGGGCTTGCCCTCCCCTTCCGCGTCGGGATCGGGCTCGGCCAGCACCAGCCAGGGCATGCCGCCCTCGCGCAGGATGCCGAAGCTGCCCGGCACTTCGGGCAGGTCGATGCCGAAGGTCACCGGGGTCGAGCCCGGGCGTGCCATGTCCAGCGTCAGGCGGTCGTTGCGGTTCAGCACCTGCACGCAGGCGTGGCCGGCCGGGCCGAAAATGCGCGCCTTGGACGCGGCATAGGCTTCCATCGAGCCGTGCCAGTCGAGGTGGTCCTGCGTCACGTTCAGTACCGTGGCGGCATGCGGCGCCAGCGTATGGGCGGTTTCCAGCTGGAAGCTCGACAGCTCCAGCACCCAGACCTCCGGCAGCGACGCCGAGGCGATGCAGGCCGACAGCTTGTCCAGCGCCGACGGGCTGATATTGCCCGCCACCGCCACGCTCTTGCCGGCGCGCTCGACCAGGCGGCCGGTCAGCGCGGTGGTGGTGGTCTTGCCGTTGGTGCCGGTGATCGCCAGCAGCTTCGGCGCATAGCCGGACTCGGCTTCGAGATGGCGCAGCGCGCGCGCGAACAGCTCGATCTCGCCCCACACCGGGATGCCGCGCGCCTGCGCCGCGGCCAGCAGCGCGCCGGTGGCGGCTTCGAGCGGCGACAGGCCGGGGCTGATCGCGACCAGGCCGATGCCGTCGAGCAGGCTTTCGGCAAAGGGGCCGCCGACAAATTCGGCCGAAGTCAGTTCGGCCTGCAGGAACACAAGGTTGGCGGGCGCCTCGCGCGTGTCGGCCACGCGCACCGCGCAGCCGTTCAGGCCACACCAGCGCGCCATGGCCAGCCCCGACTCGCCGAGGCCCAGTACCAGCACATGAGGTTTTTGCAGCTCGCCAAACACTTCGATTTCCTGCCCTTGGTTTCCTGTATCGATCAAGCCGCGCCTCTTCAGCGCGGCGTCTTTCTTAACGCAGTTAACGCAGCTTCAGCGTCGACAACCCGATCAGCACCAGCAGCATGGTGATGATCCAGAAGCGCACCGTGACCTGGGTTTCCTTCCAGCCGCCCAGCTCGAAATGGTGATGCAGCGGCGCCATCCGGAACAGCCGCCGGCCCTCGCCATAGCGGCGCTTGGTGATCTTGAACCACGTGACCTGCGCCATCACCGACAGCGTTTCCACCACGAAGATGCCGCCCATCACGAACAGCACGATCTCCTGGCGCACGATCACCGCCACCGTGCCCAGCGCGCCGCCCAGCGCCAGCGCGCCCACGTCGCCCATGAACACCTGCGCCGGATGTGCGTTGAACCAGAGGAAGGCCAGCCCCGCCCCGCCCAGCGCCGAGCAGAAGATCAGCAGCTCGCCCGCGCCCGGGATATGCGGGAACAGCAGGTACTTGCTGTAGACCGCGTTGCCCATCACGTAGGCGAACACGCCCAGGCCGCCGCCGACCAGCACCACCGGCATGATCACCAGGCCGTCCAGGCCATCGGTCAGGTTGACGGCGTTGCTCGAGCCCACGATCACCAGGTAGGTCAGCACGATGAAGCCGGCCACGCCCAGCGGGTAGCTGATCTCCTTGAAGAAGGGCACGATCAGGTTGGACTTGTACGGCATGTCCAGCGACAGCCCGCCCTCGACCCAGTTCAGGAACAGCTCCCACACCCGCACGTTGCTGCTCTCGGACACCGAGAACGCCAGGTAGACCGCCGCCACCAGGCCGATCAGCGTCTGCCAGAAGAACTTCTCGCGGCTCGACATGCCGCGCGGGTCGCGATACACCACCTTGCGGTAGTCGTCGACCCAGCCGATCGCGCCATAGCCGAAGGTGACCAGCATCACCACCCAGATAAAGCGGTTGCCCCAGTCGCACCACAGCAGCGTCGATACCGCGATCGACACCAGCACCAGCACGCCGCCCATGGTGGGCGTGCCGGACTTGACCAGGTGCGTCTGCGGGCCGATGGTGCGCACCGCCTGGCCGACCTTCAGCTCGGTCAGCTTGCGGATCACCCACGGCCCGAACGCCAGGCCGATCACCAGCGCGGTGACGTTGGCCATCACCGCGCGGAAAGTCAGGTAGTTGACGACCCGGAGGAAGCTGTAGTCGTTTTGCAGCCACTGGGCCAGAGCCAATAACATCGTGTTGTCTTATTTAGTGTGCGGAAGTGTCTGCGACCAGCGCCGCGACCATCCGTTCCATGCGCATGAAGCGCGATCCCTTCACCAGCACGGCGCCCGCTTGCGCCACCATGCCCCCGCTGTCTTCCTCCAAGGCCCTGGCCAGGTCTTCCGCGCTGCCGAAATGGCGGCCGTTGGCGCCGAATGCCTGCACCGCATGCACCGCCAGCGCGCCGGTGGCCCACAGCGCATCGATGCCGCGCGCCTGGGCGTAGGCCCCGATCTCTTCGTGGAACGCCGGCCCCTGGTCGCCCACCTCGCCCATGTCGCCCAGCACCAGCACGCGCGGCGCGGCAAAGCCGGCCAGCACGTCGATGGCGGCGCGCATCGAGTCGGGGTTGGCGTTGTAGGTGTCGTCGATCACCACCGTGCCGGCCGGCGTGTACTTGACCTGCAGCCGTCCCTTGACGGGCTTGAACTCCGCCAGGCCCGCCTGGATCGCCGGCACATGCACGCCCGCGGCGAGCGCGCACCCGATCGCCGCCAGCGCGTTGCGCACGTTGTGCTCGCCCAGCAGCGCCAGCCGCACCTCGAAGGCATGGCCCGGCGCGCGCACCTGCATCACCTGCACGCCGTCGACCAGTTCGACGGTGGCATGCACGTCGGCCTGCTGCGAGGTGCCGAACGACAGCGCGCGGCGCGCACCCGCAGCCGCGCGCCACACCGGCGCGTAGGCGCCGCCGCTTTCCGCGTCGAGCGGGAACACCGCCACGCCGTCGGCCGGCAGCGCCGCGATCGCGGCGGCGTGCTCGTGCGCCACGGCTTCCACGCTGACCATGAATTCCTGGTGCTCGCGCTGGGCGTTGGTGATCACCGCCACGGTGGGCTGGGCGATGCCGGCCAGGTAGACGGTCTCGCCCGGATGGTTCATGCCCAGTTCCAGCACCGCCAGCTTGTGGGTGGCGCGCAGGCGCAGCACCGTCAGCGGCAGGCCGATATCGTTGTTCAGGTTGCCGCCGGTGGCCAGGCGCTGGTCCTCGCCGACGGCCGCGGCGAAGATCGCCGCGATCATTTCCTTGACCGTGGTCTTGCCATTGCTGCCGGTCACCGCCACCGCCGGCAGCGTGAACTGGCGGCGCCAGCCGGCACCGAGCTGGCCCAGCGCAATGCGCGTGTCCGGCGCGACGATGGCCGGCACCCCGGCATCGACCTCGCGGCTCACCAGCACCGCGGCGGCGCCGCGCGCGACCACGTCGGCAATGAAGTCGTGCGCGTCGAAGCGCTCGCCCTGCAGCGCCACGAACAGGTCGCCGGGCTCGACGCTGCGGCTGTCGGTATGCACGCGCGCGAACGGCACGGCGCCGTCGCCGCTAATGCGCGCGCCGGCGATCCAGCCGGCGGCCTGTTGCAAGGTGGTCATGGTGGTCTGGCTCATGCCGATACTCCGCGCGTGGCCAGTGCCAGCCGTACGTGTTCGCGATCCGAGAACGGGCGCTTGCGGCCCTGGATCTCCTGGGTAGCCTCGTGGCCCTTGCCAGCCACCAGCACCACGTCGGCCGGCGCGGCGTGGCGCACGGCGTAGAGGATGGCGGCGGCGCGGTCTTCGATCTGGCGCCCGCGCGCGCGCTCGGCCATGCCGTCGGCAATCGCGTCGAGGATCTCCTGCGGGTCTTCGCTGCGCGGGTTGTCGCTGGTCAGCACGACTTCGTCGGCCAGGCGCTCGGCCACGGCGCCCATCAGCGGGCGCTTGGTCGGGTCGCGGTCGCCGCCGCAGCCGAACACGCACCACAGGCGGCCGTTGCGCGCCTGCGCCACCGGGCGCAGCGCGGCCAGCGTCTGCGCGAGCGCGTCGGGGGTGTGGGCATAGTCGACCACCGCCAGCGGCGCCTGCGCGGCGTCGTGGCCGGCGCCGGCGCCGAACAGCTCCATGCGTCCTTCCACCGGCGCCAGCGCGCGCAGCGCGGCAAGCGCCGCGTCCCACGCCACGCCGTTGGCCAGTGCCGCGCCCAGCACCGCGAGCAGGTTGCTGACGTTGAAGGCGCCGATCATCGGCGTTGCCATCTCGGCGTGGCCGAAGCTGCCGTCGATATGGAAGGCGGTGCCGGTGGCGGTGGCGCGCACGTTGGTGGCGCGCAGCCAGGCGCCGCGCGGGCCGCGCACCGTGGCGGCGGCGGGGCCGTCGATGCCGTATTCGATCACGTGCGGCGCGGCCACGGCGGCGGCGTCGGCCGCCAGCAGGCGCTGGCCCATGGCGTCGTCGCGATTGACCACCGCGGTGCGCAGGCCGTCCCAGCGGAACAGGCGCGCCTTGGCGGCCTCGTACTCGGCCATCGAGCCGTGGTAGTCGAGATGGTCCTGGGTCAGGTTGGTCAGCACCGCCACCGAGAAATGCGTGCCGGCCACGCGCTCCTGCTCGAGGCCGTGCGACGACACTTCCATCGCCACGGCGCGCGCGCCGGCATCGTGCAGCGCGGCCAGGCTGGCCTGCAGCTGCACCGCGTCGGGGGTGGTGAAGCCGGTGGCCTGCAGCGCGTCCGGGAAGCCGGTGCCGAGCGTGCCGATCGCCGCGCACGGCGTGCCGGCGGCCTGCAGCACGCGCGCCAGCCACTGGCTGCACGAGGTCTTGCCGTTGGTGCCGGTGATGCCGGTCACGGCCAGGCCGCGCGCCGGGTTGCCGTGCCAGCCGGCGGCGATCGGGCCGGCCAGCTGGTGCAGGCGGCTCACGGCCAGGTGCGGCACCGCGTCGCCAAAGGGCCAGTCGAAGCCGTCGGCCTCATAGACCACGGCGCCGGCGCCGGCGGCGATCGCCTGCGCGATATAGGGCCGGCCGTCGGTGGCGAGGCGGTCGTTGCCCAGCACGTAGGCGAAGAACACATCGCCGCGCGCCAGGCGCCGGGTATCGCCGCTCAGCTGCGCCGCGGCGGCCACGTTGGTACGCAGCCAGGCCAGCGCGTTGCTGGCCTGGGCGGTGACCTCGAGGGGGAGCAGGGGCTTGGCCGTCATCGGGTCGATCTCATTGGGTCGAACTCCACGGTTCGCTTTCCTGCACCTTGTCGCTGACCACCAGCTGGCGGATCGGCGAATCGGGCTGGACGTTCAGTGCGCGCAGCGTGCCGCCGGTGATGGCCGCGAACACCGGGCCCGCCACCGTGCCGCCGTAGTGGCTGCCGGCGGTGGGCTCGTCCACGCTGACGGCGACGATGATGCGCGGGTTCGACATCGGCGCCAGGCCGATGAACGAGGCGCGGTACTTGCTGCGGTTGTAGCCGCGCCCTTCATGCTTGTAGGCGGTGCCGGTCTTGCCGCCGACGCGGTAGCCCATCACCTGCGCCTCGGGCGCGGTGCCGCCGGGGGCGGTCACGGTTTCCATCATCGCGCGCACGTCGCGCGCCACCTGCGGCGACAGGATGCGCTCGCCGGTGGCGGGGCCGCTGGTGCGGAACATCGTCACCGGGATCAGCTCGCCGTCATGCGCGAAGATGGTGTAGGCGTGCGCCATCTGGAACAGCGACACCGACAGGCCGTAGCCATACGACATGGTGGCCTGCTCGATCGGGCGCCAGCTCTTGTACGGGCGCACGCGCCCGGCGACCGCGCCGGGGAAGCCGAGCTTGGGCGCCTGGCCCAGGCCGATGCTGGTGTACATGTCCCACATCTCCTGCGGCTTCATCATCATCGCGATCTTGGTCGTGCCGATGTTGGACGACTTCTGGATCACGCCGGTGACGGTGAGCGCGCCGTAGTTGTGGGTGTCGGTGATGGTGGCGCCTTCGAACTGGTACTTGCCGGTGGTGGCGATCACCGTCGACGGCGACACGCGCTTGAGCTGCAGCGCCAGCCCCACCGTGATCGGCTTCATCATCGAGCCGGGCTCGAAGGTGTCGGTCAGCACGCGGTTGCGCAGCTGCTCGCCCGACAGCCGGGTGCGGTCGTTGGGGTTGTAGGTGGGCCAGTTGGCCAGCGCCAGCACCTCGCCGGTCTGGGCGTCGAGCACCACCGCGCTGGCGGCCTTGGCCTTGTGCTTGTCGACCACGGCCTTGAGCTCGTTGTAGGCCAGGTACTGGATCTTGGCGTCGATCGACAGCTGGATGTCCTCGCCGTCGCGCGGGGTCTT
Organism: Cupriavidus nantongensis; assembly: GCF_001598055.1. Taxonomy (NCBI): domain Bacteria; kingdom Pseudomonadati; phylum Pseudomonadota; class Betaproteobacteria; order Burkholderiales; family Burkholderiaceae; genus Cupriavidus; species Cupriavidus nantongensis. Next base: position 4,369,374 of record NZ_CP014844.1, read on the forward strand.
GAGCACGCCGATGTCCTCGACCACGCGGCCGAGCCGGTCCTTGATCACCTGGCGCGCGCCGGCGCGGCCGGCCAGGCCGCTCTCGCGCGCCAGCTCGACGCCTTCCTGGCCGCGATCCTCGACATTGGTGAAGCCGACGATATGCGCCATCGCCTCCCCTTCCGGGTAGAAGCGCTTGTATTCGCGGGTCTGGTGGATGCCGTCGATCTTCAGCGCGGCGATCTTGTCGGCGACGTCGGGCAGCACCTGGCGCTTCAGGTAGACGAAGCCCTTGTCCTCGGACAGCTTCTTGCCCAGGTCCTTCTCGGACATGCCGAGCAGCCGGGCCAGCTGGCGGATCTTGCCGGCCTCGACCTGGTTGGGCACGTCCTCGGGCACCGCCCAGATCGCCTTGACCGGCAGGCTGGTGGCCAGCACCAGGCCGTTGCGGTCGAGGATCTTGCCGCGCGTGGCCGGCAGTTCGAGCGTGCGCTGGAAGCGCTTCTTGCCCTCGGCCTCATAAAACTGGTTGCCGGGGCCCTGGATCCACGCCGCGCGCACGGCCAGCGCGGCGAATGCGGCGAACATCAGGAACACCACCAGCTTGGAGCGCCACATCGGCAGGCGCAGGCCCAGCACCGGGCTGGCGGCGAACTGGCCGCTGCGCGGGCGCGAGGCGGTGCCGTTGCGGTCACGGCGGGGCGGGTTGGGGCGGGCCATGCTCATCAGCGCGCCTCCGCTGCGCTGGCCGGCGCTGACGGTGCCGGCGGCAGCACGATGCCGGACAGGTACTGGGTCTTGCCGGGGTTGACCGGCGCCATCTTCAGCTGCGCGCGCGCCGCCTCGGCAATGCGCGCGCTCTTGCCCAGCGCGCTCTGCTGGTATTGCAGGCGCGACCAGTCGACATCGAGCTGCCGCTCTTCCGCCTGGGCCCGCTCGAGCGCGACGAACAGCGTGCGCGCCTGGTGCTGCGCGCTCACCAGCGACAGCGCGCACAGGATCAGCGCGGCCAGCAGGAAGAAGGTCAGGCGGTTCATGCGCGCGCACCTCCGCCTGCGGTTGGCGCAGCAGGCGCCAGCTTCTCGGCCACGCGCATCACCGCCGAGCGCGCGCGCGGGTTGGCCGCCACCTCTTCGGCGCCCGGCTTGTAGCGGCCGAGCAGGCGCAGCGTCGGTTGCGGCAGGTCGGCCGCGCGCAGCGGCGCGCGGCGCAGCGCCGGGTCGGCATCCTGCTGGGGACGGGCGTGCGCCGCCATGAACCGCTTGACGATGCGGTCCTCCAGCGAATGGAAGCTGATCACCACCAGGCGTCCCCCTACCTGCAGCAGGTCATAAGCCGCCTTCAGCCCTCTTTCGAGGTCCTCAAGCTCTTGATTGACGTGAATCCGTAGAGCCTGAAAGGTGCGGGTCGCAGGGTCCTGACCCTTCTCGCGTGTTTTGACGGCTTTCGCCACGAGCGCGGCAAGGTCGGCAGTAGTGGCGACGGGTCCGCCATCGCCGGATTCGCTCCGGCGAGCAACAATCGCCTTTGCAATCTGTACAGCAAACCGTTCTTCCCCATAGTCTCGTATCACCCTGGCAATGTCCTGCTCATCCGCTTGCGCCAGCCACTGGGCGGCAGTGATGCCGCGCGTGGTGTCCATGCGCATGTCCAGCGGGCCCTCGAAACGAAAGGAAAACCCCCTCGCCGCCTCATCGATCTGGGGCGAGCTGATCCCCAGGTCGAGCAGCACGCCGGCGACATGGCCGCGCCCTGCCAGGCGTTCGGCCATGGCCGCAAAGCTCGCGTGCTCAATGGAGAAGCGGGCATCCTTGATGGTGCCCGCTTCTGCGATTGCTGCTGGGTCCTTGTCGAACGCAACCAGGGCCCCGTCTGGCCCCAGCCGGGCCAGTACCGCCCGGCTGTGCCCTCCCCTGCCGAAGGTGCCGTCGACATAAACCCCGTCGGGCCGCCAGACCAGCGCGTCGACGGCCTCGTCCAGCAGCACGGTGCGATGCTGCAGGGCGGGGGTTGCCGGGGTTCCGGTAGGACTCATGACCTCTTCAGAAAGAGAAATTCTTCAATGCCTCGGGCATGCCCTGCGCCATCGCCTGCTGTTCCTTGGCGGCGTAGGTCGCGGCATCCCACACTTCGAAATGGCTGCCCATGCCGAGCAGCATGACTTCCTTGTCGAGCATGGCGGCACTGCGCAGCTCCGGTGCGATCAGCACCCGGCCTGCGCCATCCATTTCCACGTCGGCGGCGTTGCCCAGGAAGATGCGCTTCCACCAGTGCGCATCCATCGGCAGCGCTGCAATGCGCGTGCGGAAGGTTTCCCACTCCGGCCGGGGAAACAGCAGCAGGCAGCCATCCGGGTGCTTGGTCAGCGTCACCCGGCCCTCGGCCTGCTGTTGCAGCGCTTCGCGATGCCGCGACGGAATCGACATCCGCCCCTTGGCATCCAGCGACAGCGCCGATGCTCCCTGAAACAAGCTTGCTCCCGGTCCACGCCGGCCCTGCGAACGGTTCGCCGGCCGGCCTGCGCTTGAATCCTTCCGTTCCGACTATGGTGAGAATCATCCCATGGCCGGGGCCCTTTTTCACACAAAAATACACTTCCTCACACTATTTCCCACTTTAGAGGAAGCGATATGGGCGGTCAAGGCTGCAGGCGGGGCAGCAAACGAGATTTTTTTAATCAGAACAATGACTTAGCGCGCACACCTCACGCACCGGAAAAGTGAATCCTTAATGAAATGAAGATCTTAGGGAGGAAAGCAGAGAAACCACCTGAGAACCACTTGCGGAGGAACTGCCGACCGCGCAGGAAAGACCTGTCCCGGCGCGCGCTCCGAGGATACAACAATTGCCCGCCAGCCCTGTTGAATTCAGGGCTGGGCAGGAGACGCCCGATCCCGGGCAACCGACCTCAGATGCGGTAGGCGGCGGTGGTCATCACGCGCGACGCGCCGCGCATCAGCGCCCGCACCGGCGCGGGCAGGGGCATGCCGCCGGCCTCGCGCGCGGCGTCGCCATGGCGGATCTCGTCGTCGCGCATCTGTTCGAGGATGGCGCGCGAGCGGCCGTCGGACTCGGGCAGGCGGTCCAGGTGTCCGCCGAGATGGTGCTCGACCTGGCGCTCGGTCTCGGCCACGAAGCCCAGGCTGACGCGGTCGCCGGCGCGGCCGGCGACCCAGCCGATGGCGAAGGCGCCGGCGTACCAGAGCGGATTGAGCAGGCTGGGACGCGAGCCCAGTTCGCGCAGGCGCTCGGCGCACCAGGCCAGGTGGTCTTCCTCTTCGCGCGCGGCGGCATCCATCTGCGCACGCACCGCGCCGTTGCGCGCGGTCAGCTTCTGCGCCTGGTACAGGGCCTGGGCGCAGACCTCGCCGACATGGTTGATGCGCATCAGGCCGGCCACATGGCGGCGCTCGCCGGCGCTCATCTGTTCGGTGTCGGGCGCCAGCCGGTCAGCCGGATTGGTGCGCGCCGAGCGCGTGGCGCCGGCAATGGCACGCAGGGCCACGTCGAATTCTTTGATCAGGGTGTCCATGTCGCAGAGGCGGTTGGAATCGGGCCCGGAGCAAGCCCCTGCCATGGTGGGGTGCGCGGCCGCGGCGCGGCATGGCGGGGCACGGCAGGGCGCCATCGGGATTACCCGTATTGTAGCTTGCCTCTAATCGCCGCCAGCCCGCATCCCGCCTTGCATTGATACGCCCGGCTACTCAGAAACCCTGAGTTGTTAAAACAAGACAAGGGGTTGGGCCCCAATGGTGAACGAAAAGTTGTTTGTTACAATACTTCGCAACTTCCAAGGAAGTTTGACGCACGGGAGATGGAGACCATCAGGAGGTTCTCCCGCGCCGTCACCAATAATTCTTACAGTGGAGATCAACGAGCATGAAGAAATCGCTTCTGGCGCTGGCAGCGCTTGGCGCATTTGCTGGGGCGGCGCAGGCCCAATCGAGCGTGACCCTGTACGGTGTGGTCGATGCCAACATCGAATACGTGAGCAACATGTCCAGCGTCACGCCGTCGGCCGCCAACGGCCTGGCGGTCGGCCCGGCTGAAAACGCCTTCCGCCTGACCTCGGGCGGCCTGTCCGTTTCGCGTTGGGGTCTGCGCGGCGTGGAAGACCTGGGCAGCGGCCTGAAGGCGCTGTTCGTGCTCGAAAGCGGTTTCGGTATCGATGACGGCAGGCTGCAGCAAGGCGGCCGCCTGTTCGGTCGTCAGGCTTATGTCGGCCTGGAAAGCGCCCAGGCCGGCCGCTTCACCTTCGGTCGCCAGTACACCACGCTGTTCGACCTGATGGCCAACTTCTCGCCGACCGGCTATGCCACCCAGTATGAGCCGGTGGTGGCGCAGCTGGGCCTGAACTTCCGCTCGGACAATACCGCCAAGTACACCGGCAAGTTCGGTCCGGTCACGGCGATCGCCCACTGGTCGTTCGGCAACGGCGTGGCCGGCGGCGGCGAGGTCCCGGGCCAGTTCCGCCGCGACACCGGCTACGGTGCCGGCCTGGCATGGGCGGCAGGTCCGTTCGGCGTTTCGGCGGCCTACGACCAGTACAACCCGACCCTGAACGCCGCCGGCGGCACTGGCGAGTTCAAGAAGGCGGCGGTTGCGGCGAGCTACGCCTTCGGCCCGGCCAAGCTGATGGCCGGCTACCGCTGGGGCATGAACAAGGCCCCCAACAACAACACCATCCTGAAGGACAACTACTACTGGGTCGGTGCCAACTACCAGGTCACCCCGGCGCTGGGCCTGACGCTCGCCTACTTCTACGACGACGTCAAGAACCTGAACCTGGCTGCCACCGGCACCACCAACAACATCAAGAACCCCTGGCAGATCTCGTTCGTCGCCGACTACAACCTGTCCAAGCGCACCGACGTGTACCTGACCACCGCCTACGCGAAGAACGCCGGCGTCAACTTCGACACCTCGGCCATCAGCTTCGCCAACGGCTACTTCCTGGGCACCGGCAAGGACAACATGGTTGGCGTCGCGCTGGGCATCCGCCACAAGTTCTGATCCGCCTGATCCGCCTTTCCGGGCAGATCCTGCAAGGCACCTTCGGGTGCCTTTTTTCATGCCCGCACGGCGCGCGCACGCCATAGGGCATCACCTCATCGGCGCCGCCGCGGGTGCCGACTAGAATGCACTGACCATACGCACCGTGGGCTATCCAGCGGGCTACCACAGGAGACCAAGCATGCAACCCAATCGCCGGCGCGTCGTTGCGCTGCTGCTGTCCGTCAGCCTCGGCGCGCTTGCCGGCCAGCCGGCGCTGGCCGCCGACCCGTATCCGGCCAAGCCGATCCGGCTGGTGGTGCCCTTCGCCGCCGGCGGCACCACCGACATCCTGGCGCGCGCGGTCGCGGCCGAGCTGGGCAAGCTGCCCGGCTGGAACGTGGTGGTCGACAACAAGCCCGGCGCCGGTGGCAATATCGGCGCCGACATCGTCGCCAAGGCCGCGCCCGACGGCTACACGCTGCTGATGGGCACGGTCGGCACCCACGGCATCAACCAGTCGCTGTACGGCAAGCTGCCGTTCGACCCGATCAAGGACTTCGCGCCGATCACCGAGGTGGCGGCGGTGCCCAACGTGCTGGTGCTCAATCCGGCGTTTGCGCAGCAGAACAAGATCGACAGCGTCAAGGACCTGATCGCCTATGCGCGCGCCAACCCCGGCAAGATCAACATGGCCTCGAGCGGCAACGGCACCTCGATCCACCTGGCCGGCGAGCTGTTCAAGACGCAAACCCGGACCTTCATGGTGCACTTCCCGTACAAGGGCAGCGGGCCCGCGCTGACCGACCTGGCGGGCGGCACCATGCAGGTGATGTTCGACAACCTGCCGTCGTCGATGGCGCTGATCAAGAGCGGCAAGCTCAAGGCGCTGGCGGTGACCAGCGCCAAGCCGTCGCCGGCGCTGCCGGGCGTGCCGACCATCGCCCAGGCCGCCGGCCTGCCGCAGTACGAGGCCAGCTCCTGGTTCGGCATGCTGGCGCCGGCCGGCACGCCGCCGGAGGTGATCCAGCGCGTCCAGCAGGAAGTGGCCAAGGCGCTGGGCGCCCCGGCGGTGCGCGAGCGGCTGCAGGCGCAGGGCGCCGAGCCCATCGGCAACACGCCCGAGCAGTTCGCCGCCTTCATCCGCGCCGAAACCGCGAAATGGGCCAAGGTGGTCAAGGATTCGGGCGCCAAGGTGGATTGATGCCGGCTTGCGCCGGCTCAACCTGAATTGATCACCTGCAGGGGCGCGGCGCTTGTCGTGTAGATATCGCGCATATACTTGAGGCATCAAATGTCGGCCGCCCGCAGCGTGGGCGGCCCCTGGCGGCGCTTGCCGCACACCTGCCACCCCAGGCTGCACCGAAGATGCCCAACCTGTCTCCCGCGGCCGGCGCCGAGAGCGCGCCGGTCGACCTCGAAACCCGCGCCGACCACACCGAGCACGAGGCCCTGCGGCTGTGGCTGCGGCTGCTGACCTGCACCAACCTGATCGAAGCCGATATCCGCTCGCGGCTGCGCCAGGACTTCGCCTGCACCCTGCCCCGCTTCGACCTGATGGCGCAGCTCGACCGCCATCCCGAAGGGCTCAAGATGGGCGAGCTGTCGCGCCGCATGATGGTGACCGGCGGCAATGTCACGGGCATCACCGACCAGCTGCAGCAGGAAGGGCTGGTCTCGCGCGAGGCCCTGCCCACCGATCGGCGCGCCTACCTGATCCGCCTGACGCCGGCCGGGCGCGCCGCGTTCTCGCGCATGGCGCGCGCGCACGAGGACTGGATCGGGCAACTGTTCTCGGGCCTGGCCGAGACCGACCGGCGCGCCTTGTTCCGACTGCTGGGCCGGCTCAAATCCGGCCTGATCTCGCCATGAAACCGCTTGCCTTCGTTACGCTGTGCGGTGTGCTGCTGCTGGCCGCCTGCAGCAGCACGCCGCAGCCACCGCAGGTCACCCCGGTGAACGCCACCATCAAGCTGGGGCGCGTCACCGAAAAGGTGTTCCTGACCCGCCTGGACGTGGCCCAGGTGCCTTCCTACTACGGCGGCGGCACCAGTGTCGGCGTGGGTGTGGCCAGTGGCGGCCACGGTGGCGGCGTCGGCGTGGGCTTCGCCTTCGACCTGAGCCGGCTGTTCAACAAGCCGGCGCCGGTGCAGCAGGTGGACCTGTTCCAGTACAAGGTGCGCACGCTGGACGGCGCGATGGTGTCGGCCAACGCACCGGCGGCGCCGGGGCTGGAGCCCGGCGCCTGCGTGCGCGTGATCTACCCCGACGGCGGCCAGGAGGCGCGGCTGGCGCCGTCGAACGAGTGCTGAGCCTGAGCGGCCCCGCCTGAAAGCACAACGGCCTCCGAGGAGGCCGTTGTCGTTTGCCGTGGCAGCAGGACCGCGATCAGGCTGCCGCGCGGCTGTCGCGCAGTTCGCGGCGCAGGATCTTGCCGACGTTGGTCTTAGGCAGCTCGGTGCGGAACTCGACGTACTTGGGCCGCTTGTAGCCGGTCAGGCGCTCCTTGCAGAATTCGATCACGTCGGCCTCGGTCAGCCCCGGGTCCTTCTTCACCACGAACAGCTTGACCACCTCGCCCGAGTGCGTGTCCGGCACGCCGACCGCCGCCACTTCCAGCACGCCCGGGCACTCCGCCACCACGCCTTCGACTTCGTTCGGATAGACGTTGAAGCCCGACACCAGGATCATGTCCTTCTTGCGGTCGACGATCTTGGTGTAGCCGCGCTCGTCCATCGTGCCGATGTCGCCGGTCTTGAAGAAGCCGTCGGGGGTCATGACCTTGGCGGTCTCGTCCGGGCGGTTCCAGTAGCCGGCCATCACCTGCGGGCCGCGGATGCAGATCTCGCCGGGCTGGCCCAGCGGCACGTCGTTGCCGTCGTCGTCGCGGATCACGACTTCGGTCGACGGCAGCGGCATGCCGATGGTGCCCGAGAACGCATCGGTGTCGGTCGGGTTGCAGGTGGCCGAAGGCGAGGTCTCGGACAGGCCGTAGCCTTCGATGATGGGGCAGCCGGTCTTGGCCAGCCATTGCTTGGCCACCGCCTCCTGCACCGCCATGCCGCCGCCGTTGGCCACGCGCAGGCCGGAGAAGTCGACCTTGCCGATGTCCGGGTGGTTGAGCAGCGCGTTGTACAGCGTGTTGACGGCCGGGAACATGTTGAACTTGTACTTCTGCAGTTCCTTGATAAAGCCCGGGATGTCGCGCGGATTCGGGATCAGCACGCTGGTGCCGCCGCTGCGCATGCCCAGCAGGCAGCAGACCGTCAGCGCGAAGATGTGGTACAGCGGCAGCGCCGTGATGGTAATGGGCTGGTCGATATGCGCGCCCTTGTTCAGCGCCGGCTGCATCCATGCCTCGGACTGCAGCACGTTGGCGACCACGTTCCGGTGCAGCAGCACCGCGCCCTTGGACACCCCCGTGGTGCCGCCGGTGTACTGCAGGAAGGCGATGTCGTCGGGGCCGGTGGTGGCCGGCTGCAGCGTCAGCTTGCGGCCTTCGGCCAGCACGCTGTTGAAGCGCACGCAGTTGGGCAGCTCCCACGCCGGCACCATCTTCTTGACGTTGCGCACGACGAAATTGACGATCGCGCCCTTCAGCCCGCCCAGCATGTCGCCCATGCTGGCCACCACCACGTGCTTGACCGGCGTCCGCGGCAGCACCTGCTGCAGCGTCGCGGCAAAGTTCTCCAGGATCACGATGGCCTCGGCGCCGCTGTCCTTCAACTGGTGCTCGAGCTCGCGCGGGGTGTAGAGCGGATTGACGTTGACCACCACGAAACCCGCGCGCAGCACCGCGGCCAGCACCACCGGGTATTGCAGCACGTTGGGCATCATGATCGCCACGCGCGCGCCGGGACGCAGCCCGCGCGACTGCAGCCATGCGGCAAAGTGGGTCGAGAGCCGGTCCAGTTCACCGTAGGTGATGGCCTTGTCCATGCAGATAAAGGCCTTGCGGTCGGCATAGCTGTGGAAAGACGCCTCGAGCAGCGCAGCGAGCGAGCGGAACTGGCTGGCATCGATCTCGGCAGGGACACCGGCCGGGTAGTGTTTCAGCCAAATTCTTTCCATAGCACCGTCTCCTGAATTTCTGAATGGTCGTTCGATTTTTCCGAGATGCTAAACGTGCGTCCCGGTTAAAACAACAACTTAGACGAAGTCCTCAGGGTCATTCGCCAATCGTGGCGGCCCCTGGCGAGCATTATGCGCCACCGACCGGACATAAGCAGCGGGATAACCCCTAACGCGCGCAGCCCATACTCACCGGCCGCTCGGCAGCACCAGCTTCATCATGCTGGCCGCGAGTTCCTGCGCCAGGGTTTCGGGGTCGGTGCGCCCGGGCTCGTGCCAGGTGTAGAGGAAGCCGACCACGCTGCCGATCGCATGCGCGGTCACGCGCGCGTCGCCAAAGGCGAACACGCCCTCGCGCTGGCCTTCGTCCAGCAGCGCATAGAGGTCGCGATAAAAGTCCCGCGCCATGCTGTCGAGCCAGGCCACGGTGTCCGGGCGCAGGTACTGCCGGTCGCGGAAGCTCAGCGTGGCCGGCACGTGGCAGGCAATGCAGCGCCGCGCCATCTCGAGCAGGCAGGCGTGCAGGCGCTCCGTGACGGGTTGCGCCGGGTCGGCGGTCTCGCGGATCACCGGCAGGCAGGTCTGGGCCGACTCGCGGCACAGGATGTCGAAGATCTCGTACTTGTCGGTGAAGTAGTAGTAGACCGCCGGCTTGGTCACGCCCAGCGCGCGGCACAGGTCGTTCATGGTCATGCCGGGGTAGCCCTTGCTGTAGAACAGCTGCGCGGCGGTATCGAGGATCTGCCGGCGGCGCGCCTCCTGGCGCTCGGCGATATGCGGGCGGGCCGGCTGGGGCTCCGTCGGCGCGCCCGACGGCGGCGCCAGCGGTTCGGATCTGGGAGCAATCGACATGACGGCATTCTCGCATGCGGCGCGGGCGGCGCAGCACCGTGGTTACCCGCCCAGGGACTGCCTGCAGCCTAGTTGGCGGCGGCCTTGGCGCCCGCGGTAAGCGTGTCGGTGCGGGTCGCCGGCGGCGCCAGCCGGCGCAATGCCGCCTCGCGCTCGCGCGCGGGCAGCGCGCCGATGCGGCGCGCCTCGTCGTAGAAGCGCTGCCAGTCGCCGTCGCAGCGCGCCAGCAGCGCGGTAAACGCCGGCACCCATTGCTGGTAGGTCGCCACCGCGGCCAGGTGGGCGTTGGTCAGCGGCTGGTCGAACCAGCGGTCATAGCCGCTGTAGCCGCCCCACTCCGCGCGCAGCCGCGCATAGCCGGCGCGCAGGTCGGC